>NZ_GL830908.1 GCF_000188175.1 Phascolarctobacterium succinatutens YIT 12067
CTGACTTGATCTCCGTCTCAACGGTTTGTGGTTTTTTTGAAGTTGTGCCTAGTTTACCACTGCGTATATCTTTCGTCAACACCTTTGTACAAAAACTTGCAGATTTTTTTATTTTGGGAAACTTTTGTAAAGCTGTTTACAGATTTGTAACAAAAAACGCTCTGCGTACTACCGTCAGTAATACGCAGAGCGTTAAGCTTACCTGCTGATATACTTTCTGCTTCTCCCTACGCCGATAGGCGCCAGCCTGCCTGCATCACACAGCTCCTGCAAAAGCATATAGGCCTTAGTTGTTTTCACCTGCAAGGCATCCTCAACCTGCTTGCGGGTAACATAGCCCTGCACAGCAGCCAGCTGCATTACTTTGTCCTTTTCATCCACAAAGCCATAGTATTCCTGCGTTTCGCTGATGCTAAACTCCTTGGCCTGCACCTCATTGACATTGGGCAAAACAACCTTAAAGCCACCATAAACCGCAATAAATTCCGGCTTTGCCGCAGTATCCAGATAGCTCTGCTGAATTTTTTCAATCCCCGTACCAAAGCTCTCAATTAAGCGCAAGCGGTAGAACACAGCAGCCAACGCAGGATTGCGCGTCTGCGATACGCCGATGAAAATTGTTTCCATTTTTAAGCCAGTGACGAGTCCTCCCAAAGAGATAAACTCAATGCGGTCATCGTAAATATTAACCAACGTGCTGCCGCTGAAGCTGTAATCACGGTGCACAAGGCAGTTCAGCAGCACCTCGCGCACAGCCTCAGGCGGATAATCCTGCGTATCTACACGCTCCAAGCCGTGAAAGGTTGCCTTAGTCTTATTATAATTATCTATAAATGCGTAAGCATCGTAAAGCTGCTGCAGCAAGGAGCCGGTAAACTCACGTCTGTCGCGAAAAACCGCTCTCGTGCTGCCCTGAAAAACCGCAACCTTCAGCGAATGCTCGCACTGCTCGGACAGCAGCAGCGCCAGATTTGTGTACAGGCCATCGTCACCGATGAGCTTAAGAGTGCGCAGCTGCGCCTCATCCAATTTCAGCTCACGCTGCCGAAAATGCTTGCGCAAAGCAGTAAAGGTCAGCTCCTGCTGCATACTGCGCATGCTTTCATAGCTTTTACCGTTAACCTCTATCAGCATACGGCGAATGCCTTCATCGCTCAGCTGCTGGTTGCTGCTGCCCTGCCTGATATAAACACCACTGGGCTTTAAGCCTTTTTCACGAATATAATACGGTCTGCTCGTGCCGTTTTGCACCGCAACCTTAATAATCTGTTTACCTTCTTTGGTAACTGCGCGTATTTTGACAAACGGCATAACATCCGGTGCAATGCTGTCCTTAAGCGTATTGGCTGTCTGCTGCATTACATCGTCTACGTTTGGCAGACCGACAACCTCTCCTGCATCATTTATGCCGATATATAAAATTCCGCCCTCTGTATTGGCAAAAGCAACTACTGTTTTTTTGATGTCACTGACATACAGCTCTTTAAACTCTCTGTCGATATTCTCATACGCAAGTGTTTCTTTTGTCATTAGCTTTCGTTCCTTTCGTTTTCTTTTATTTTACATCATTTTAGGAAAGAAAGCAACAAAAAACGCTCTGCGTACTACCGTCAGTAATACGCAAAGCGTTAAACTCATTTGCTATGACGTATATTCCTTACTGCCGCACGCTGGTGCGCAGCTGAATGGCCTCCGCCAGATGCACCGCCTCAATGTTCTCGCTGCCCGCAAGGTCCGCAATCGTGCGTGCCACCTTAAGGATACGGTCATGGCTGCGGGCGCTGAGGTTGAGCATATTAAAGTAACGCTCCATAACATTCTGCGCCGCCGCGTCCAGCTGGCAATATTTAACAACCTCGCTCCGTCCCATCTGCGCATTGCAGTGCATCCCCAAGGCTTCCAAGCGCTCCTGCTGCAGCAGTCGCGCCTTCACCACACGTTCGCGGATGGCAGCCGAAGATTCGCCCTTTTCCTTCGTTTTCAGCTCGCTGAACTCCACCCTGCTCAGGTTTATCTGCATATCGATTCTGTCCATCAGCGGACCGGAAATCTTACGTTTATAGCTGTCAATTTCCGATTGTTTACATGAACAGCGGTGCACCGAATCACCGAGGAACCCACAGGGGCAAGGATTTTGAGCAGCGCATAAAATAAACTTGCTCGGGAAGGTCATTGCCGCCCTGACGCGCGAAATACTCACCTCGCCATCCTCCAGCGGCTGACGCAGCATCTCCAGCGTAGAACGTTCAAACTCCGGCAGCTCGTCCAAAAAGAGTACGCCGTTGTGCGCCAGCGTCACCTCTCCCGGGCGTGGTGTACTGCCGCCGCCAAGCAAGGCGCTGCCGCTGATGCTGTGATGTGGACTGCGGAACGGACGCTCCAGCATGACACTGTCGGCCTGCGGCAAAAGTCCCACGATGCTGTAAATCTTAGTAACCTCCAGCGCCTCGGCCTCCGTCATCGGCGGCAGAATCGTCACCAAACGGCGTGCCAGCATCGTTTTCCCGCAGCCAGGAGAACCCACCATCAGGATACTGTGACCGCCGGCGGCAGCAATCTCCAACGCTCTGCGTGCTACAAGCTGGCCTTTGACGTCAGCAAAATCCACATGATAAATCCTGTTATTGTTCTGCAGAATATTTTCCTTCGGCAGCGGCGTCAGCGTGTTCTTCCCCTTCAGGTGCTCCACCAGCTCCTTTAAGGTTGCCACCGTATACACATCAATACCATGAATCAGCTTGCCCTCGGCAGCGTTGGCCTGCGGAATATACACCTCCTGCGCCCCGCACTTCTTGGCATCCATAATCATGGAAAGCACGCCGGAAACCTTGCGGATTCTGCCGTCCAGCGACAGCTCGCCGATGAAAACCTTGTTCTCCAGCTTTTCCGGCTCCAGAATTCTGCCGCAGGTCATCAGGCCTATGGCAATCGGCAAGTCAAGGCCGCTGCCTTCCTTACGCAAATCTGCGGGCGCCAGATTGACCGTAATGCGCGTCATCGGGAAGGGATAATCGGAATTACGCAGCGCCGCCTTCACGCGCTCCTTGGACTCACGCACAGCCATCGCCGGCAGTCCCACAAGATCAAAGCTGGGCAAGCCGTTGCTCACGTCCACCTCAACCAAAATCTGTACACCATCAATACCACAAGTTGTTTCGCCAAGAATCTGTGCAAACATTATCAACACTCCGTTTCTTTTAAAAGCAGTGCGGCCAATGCCTGATGCTGATAGCCGCAGTGCTTTCAATGATAATTTCTACTACATCAAAGGAAAGCACCGGCGGCTGCTCCAGCAGACCTCTGCATTGGAGATAATATTCAGCGCAACGATGAATTTTTCTTTGCTTTGCCGGTGTCACGGCCTCTATCGGTCTGCCGAACCGGGTAGAAGCACGTGTCTTGACCTCTATGAAGCTGATACAGCCACTTTTTTCAACAATAAGATCAATCTCACCATAACGGTGACAGCGAAAGTTGCGGGCTAACAGTTTATAACCCATATTTTGCAGATAGCGGCAGGCAAAATCTTCGCCGTATTTCCCAAGACTACTCCTCGACGGGGTACTCATAGTTATCCGTCTGCGGAGCATAGAGGATATTTTCCTCAGCAGCCACCAGCGGCAGCTGCATGCTCTTCACAGGCTCAAAGCTGCGGCGGTGCCAGCGTGTGGCTCCCAGCTCGCTCACAGCCTGCATATGCGCGCCGCTGCCATAGCCCTTGTTATGCGCAAAGCCGTAGGCAGGATAAACAAGATCAAGGCGCTCCATGATGCGGTCACGGGTTACCTTCGCAATAATCGAAGCAGCGGCAATAGAAGCGCTCAGCGCATCACCGTGCACCACGGATTCAATCTTCATACCTGGAACCTTCACCGGCATAGCGTCAATCAGCGCTGCCTGCGGACGGCAGTGCAGGTTTTCCAGCACCTGCGCCATGCCCTGCTGTGTAGCGTAGTAAATATTCAGCTCATCAATATTGCTGACGCTGACGATGTTCACCTCGATATCCAGCGCCTTGGCCATAACCTCGTTATACAGCATATCGCGCTTAGCAGCGGAAAGCTGCTTGGAATCGTTCAGTCCGCTGATAAACACATCCTTGGGCAGAATAACGGCAGCGATAACCAGCGGTCCTGCCAAAGGTCCGCGTCCTGCCTCATCTACGCCGGCAATCAGCTCGCAGCCCTCGTCATACAGCTCGCGTTCCAATTTCAGCATCGCCGTGAAGCGCTCCTTCTCCGCCGCCGCCTTCTCCAGACGCTTGTTGTATGCTGCCAGCAGCTTCTGTACTCCCTTGCGCTCGTCTGCTGCCAATGTCGCCAGCTGCTCCGCCGTCGGTGCTCCTGCCAGCAGCTCCTTGATTTCGGTAATATTCATCTTCTGTATCCCCCTTAACATTTATTTTTGCATAAAGAAAAACCGCCCTGCGGCGGTTTTTATGGCACGACAAATCAAGGCTCGTCGATTGTAAACCGCCCTAAACGTCCTGCTCGGAAATCTCTGAGTACAAGCTGAACCACCTTATCGATGTCAAGCTGTCCACCAGACTTCAGACAACCTCTGGCAACGGCAATCTTCGCCATAACGGCGTTGACATCATCACCCTGCTCGAGGCTTACTGCATATTTATTTTGCAAATCCTGAGGATATTTGCGTATCAACAGATCAAGCAGCAGCTCTACGGCCTGCTCCCTGTCGAATACATCCTCCTTGATGGCACCGGTAACGGCAAGCGCAAAGCCCACCGACGGGTCATCAAACTTAGGCCAGAGTACACCCGGCGTATCCAAAAGCTCTAAGCCCTTGGCAATCGTTACCCACTGCTGTCCGCGTGTTACACCCGGCTTATCGGCAGCCATTACCTTGTTCTTGCCTACGAGGCGGTTAATCAGGGTAGACTTGCCGACGTTCGGAATACCTACAATCATAACGCGGACGGGACGGTTGCGCACGCCCTTCTTCAGCCATTTATCAATCACCGGCTTCGCAGCCAGCTGAACTGCACTGATAAGCTGCTTGACGCCCTTACCGGGAGCGCAGTCAATCTTGCACACAGGCAGACCGCTGTGCTTGATTTTTTCCAGCCACACATCAGTCTGGGCCTTGTCTGCCATATCAATCTTGTTCAGTGCGATAACCTTCGGCTTGCTGCCAAGGATATCCTGCAGCATGGGGTTGGTACTGGAGCGAGGAATACGCGCATCCAGCATCTCCACAACAACGTCAACCAGCTTAATCTGGCTTTCCATCATGCGCTTCGCCTTGGTCATATGACCGGGGAACCACTGAATCTTAAAATCCTCCAGCATCATTCGCCCATACCCGTATCAGCCTTCAGCACGCGCATCTTGTCCAGCGGCCAGAAAGCTACCAGCGCACGTCCCTTAACCAGCTTCAGCGGCACAAAGCCAACGTCGGCAAAACGGCTGTCCTCAGAGTTATTACGATTATCACCTAATACAAAGATGGTATCCTTGGGAACAACTACCTTGCGGTAATCGGAAATATTTTTGCCCTTCGGGTCATTGTGGTAGATATAGGTTTCGTTCAGCTGCTTGCCGTTGACGAATACCTTGCCCTGCTGCATCTCCACAGTGTCACCGCCAACTGCGATAACGCGCTTGATAAAGTCACGGGTCTGGTCCTTGGGGAAGCGGAAAACTACGATTTCGCCCTTCTTCGGGTCGGTAACAAAGTAGCTCAGCTTATCAACGACAAGACGCTCATGGTTTACCAGAGTAGGATACATAGAGGAGCCTTCTACCATATAAGGCTCTACCAAAAAGGTGCGGATGCAGAATGCCAGTGCTACCGCAATAATAATCGAAACAAGCCAATCACTGGCAGAATCCTGCCAGGAGGTTTCACTTTTCTTGCTCAACTAATGAGCCTCCTCTCTATCGCCGGCACAGGCCGGATTTTTAACTACAATAATATAGATATATTGTAGCATAGATTGCAGCTTCAGTTATGACATAATTGTAAATTTGCTTTATTTTAAAGCATAAATGCTTCATAACGTAATAAAAGGGACCGTACTACTACAGTCCCTTTTACTATAAACAAAGATTGATTAGCGTTTTTCTCTGATACGAGCAGCTTTACCAGTCAGTTTGCGCAGATAATACAGTTTAGCACGGCGAACGATACCAACGCGTGCTACAACAATTTTCTCAATACGCGGGCTGTGAACCGGGAAAGTTCTTTCTACACCAACGCCGTAAGAAATACGACGAACGGTGAAGTTTTCACGAACGCCGGAGCCACTGCGGGAAATTACAACGCCTTCAAACAGCTGAACGCGCTCGCGGGTACCCTCGACGATTTTGCAATAAACTTTAACGGTGTCGCCTGCTTTAAACTCAGGGATGTCGGAACGAAGTTGTTCTTGTTCCAGTACTTCAATAATGTTCATAGTTTCCTCCTAAATCATAGACGTTCATGTGCGAACTCCACAGCGGACCGTCCGTATTACACAACGTAAATTGTATCATAGACAACCAATTTATGCAAGAGAAAAGTGTATAATTTCTTGCATTTTTCTTTAATTTTTTTCCCACCAGGGCTCGCCTGCAAGCCTGTCCAGAATAATGGCTGCGGCACTGCGCACGCAAAGATGATTATAGTCACACGGGCCGTAAACAGGCTCCAGAATATAATCAGATTTGGCCATAGTTTCCGCCTCGATGCCAAAGCCTGTGCCGAACAAAAGCAGCACCGGTCTGTCACCCTCCTGCAGCTGCTTGCGCATAAAGCTGTAGGAAACGGTGTTGGGATAAATGCGTGCATCCGTAGTGACAACGTAAGGCTGCTTGCCTGTGCGCTCTGCTATCGTCTGCACCGCACTTGCGATATCAGGCTGCCACAGCACACGGCTCAGCGCGTCAGCACGGTCGGGGTTATACACCTTGCCATAGCCCTCCTGCCAGTAGGAAAGTATCTTGTCGATAATCTGCTTCTGGACCTCCAGCGGATGGATGATGTAATAGCCCTGCACGTTATAAGTGCGGCAGGTACGCGATATATCGTGGATATCAAAGTTAGTCACCGCGCCGGCGATAACGTTCATGCGCTTGTTGTAGATAGGATAATGGACCAGGCCAACATATAAATCAGCCATTCGCCTCATCCTCCTTCACCTCGGCGCTTGCGCGTTTTTCCTGCTCGGCAGCGATTTCGGCACGCAGCTCCTCATAGAAGCGGCGCTCCGATTTTTTCATTTTATAGGGCAAGCGGCCTGTCAAAAGCTCCTTCTGCTCCGCACTCAAAAGGTCGGGACGCAGAGCAAGCGTTGCTTTGAGCGACTGCTTCAGGCGCCAGCTGTTAATCAGCGCATGGTTGCCGCTGCGCAGCACCTCAGGCACCTCCATGCCCTCAAAGTTCACCGGACGGGTGTACTGCGGGTATTCCAGAAGACCGGTTCTGAAGGAATCCTCCTCCGCACTTTCAATCTTACCCAGTACGCCAGGAATAAAGCGGGAAATTGCATCCATCACAATAATGGCAGGCATTTCGCCGCCGGTGAGCACATAATCGCCGATAGACAGCTTTTCATCAACCCAATAGAAGATGCGCTCGTCAAAGCCCTCGTAATGACCGCAGACGAAGATGAAATCCTGGCCGCTGTGGGCATATTCCTCGACGATGCTCTGCTTCAGCGTGCGTCCTCCCGGACACATGGCAATAACGCGGGCATTCGGCAGCTGCTCCTTCGCCTTGCGGATAGCAGCCACCATCGGCTCGGGCTTCAGCACCATGCCTGCACCGCCGCCGAAGGGAGAATCATCCACCGTGCGATGCACGTCATGCGTAAAATCGCGCGGATTGATGCAGCTCACCTTAATCAGGCCCTTGGAGGCAGCGCGCTGCAGAATACTGTGGCTTGCAGCCTGCTCAATCTGTTCGGGAAATAAGGTTACAAATAAAAACTTCATTCTGCCTCAACCCACTCAGGCAGCTCCACGACAATGCGCTTTTCTGCCAGATTGATTTCCTTGACATATTTCTTCAGTGCCGGCAGCAGGTAATCCTTCTGACCGGGGACAGCGATAACATAAACATCGTTGCTGCCTGTGCTCAGTGCGTCCTTAAAGGTACCGATTTGCTCGCCCTGCTCGTCATAAACAGGCAGGCCGATGAGGTCGGCAACGTAAAAGCGTCCTTCCTCCAGCTCCGGCAGGTCCTCAGCGTTAATGCTTACCTCCATACCGCGCAGCAGCTCGGACTCGTTCATGCTTTTGATTTCGGCAGTAGTCACCAGCACCATTCTTTTATGAAAGCGTGCTGCTTTCACGGTCAGCTTGCGACCGTCCGGCAGCAGCAGATAATCCAGGTCTAAAAATTGTTCCGGCTTATCGGTTAACGGCAATATACGAATATCGCCCCGCACACCGTGCGGAGCGACAATTTTGCCAATAACTATTTGGTTTTCCATGGATTATTCGCGGAAAGCGATAACCTTACCGTCTTCAGTAAGGATTTCTGCGCCCATCAGGGTATCAATATTGGTGCCTACGGTAATTTCTACAGTACGCTCCAGGGTACCATGACCAATTTCAGCGCCCAGCTCCAGAGCTTCCGCTCTTTTCAGCTTAGCCTCTGCTTCTTGTTTGGCAGCAGTACGCTTATTTCTTTCGATGTCAATTTGTTCGCGCAAAGCCGGAAGCACGCTCAAATCGCTGGCAGCCTGATGCAATGCTTTTTTAGCCTGGAACTCGAATTGCTCCAGATCAAGCTCCATATTCTTTATGGTATTTTGGAGATCTCCAACAATTTTCAACTTTAAATCTTCAGTAACTTTTGCTTTAACAGCGACGGGAACCCTAACGATCATTTTATCCATAGCGATATACCATCCTCAATCAAATAATTTCGACAATGACTTTCACATTCTCACGGGTTGCTACTGCTTTCATAACAGTTCTGATAGCTTTTGCGATACGGCCCTGTTTTCCAATAACCTTACCCATATCTTCAGAAGCAACATGGAGGCGAAGCACCGTTGTTGTACCGGTTGTCTCCTCCTCCACTACTACTGCAGAGGGATCATTTACAAGAGATTTGGCCATAACTTCTACCAATTCCTTCATGTAGATCACGCCCCCTCAAATTATTTTGCTGCTTTAGCTTCAGCAAATTTTTTCATGATACCATCCTTGCTGAACAGGTTTTTAACGGTATCAGTCGGTTGAGCGCCTTTGTTCATCCAGTCGATAGCTTTCTCAGCATCGATTTTTACGCTAGCCGGTTGAACGGTGGAATCGTAGTAACCGATAGATTCGATGAAACGACCATCACGAGGAGAACGAGCGTCTGCAACAACAATACGATAGAAAGGAGCTTTTTTAGCGCCCATACGTTTTAAACGGATTTTAACTGCCATGTTGATTTTCACCTCCTTAAATTAATATCTCACAACATGGAACTTTCTTTATTATCTGCCAAACGGCAGCTTGAAGCCGCCTTTGGAAGCAAACTTTGCCATACCCTGCATACGCTTCATCATCTTCTTGCTTTCTTCGAAGTTTTTCAGAAGCTTGTTGACATCCTGTACACGCATGCCGCAGCCTGCAGCGATACGTTTACGACGGCTGCCGTTGATGATTTCGGGTTTTTGTCTTTCCTTCTTGGTCATGGAGCGGATGATTGCTTCAATGCGGTCGAATTCCTTTTCGTCCACATTAGCTTCCTTCAGCTTCTGGCTGATGCCGCCCATGCCGGGGATTAAGCCTAAGATGGTTTCCAGAGAACCCAGCTTTTTAACCTGCTGCATCTGGTCCAGGAACTGCTCTAAGGTAAATTCGTCCTTGCGCAGCTTTTTCTCCATTTCCAATGCCTTGGCGAGGTCTGTTGTAGACTGAATTTTTTCTACCAGAGTCAGGATATCGCCCATGCCCAGAATACGGGAAGCCATACGATCCGGATGGAAGGGCTCCAAAGCATCCAGCTTTTCGCCCAAACCGATCAGCTTAACCGGCTTGCCGGTAACAGCCTTTACGGAAAGCACCGCACCACCGCGGGCATCACCATCAAGCTTGGTAACAATCAGGCCGTCAATGCCCAATTCCTTGTCAAAGCTCTCGGCAACGGTTACTGCATCCTGACCGGTCATAGCATCTACAACCAGCAGAATTTCCTGAGGATGAACAGCGCCTTTAATGTTGCGCAGCTCCTCCATCAGCTCTTCATTTATATGTAAGCGGCCTGCGGTATCGATGATTACCGTATCGCATGCCAGGCTATGTGCTTTTTCCATGGCCTTTTGGGCAATTTCTACAGGAGAAACCTTGTCGCCCAAAGTAAATACCGGCACATTCAGCTGCTCGCCCAAAACCTGTAGCTGAGTAATGGCAGCAGGACGGTAAACGTCGCCTGCAACCAGCAACGGTTTTTTGTGCTTGCGCTTCAGGTAGTTGGCCAGCTTACCGGCGGTAGTGGTTTTACCTGCGCCCTGCAGACCAACCAGCATGATAACTGTCGGCGGTTTGGGAGCAACAGTGAGCTTGCTTTGGGTACCGCCCAAAAGCTCAATCAGCTCTTCGTTAACAATCTTGATAATCTGCTGATGCGGATTCAGGCCTTCGCCGATCGCTTCACCAACAGCGCGCTCTTTAACCTTGGCTACAAAGTCCTTAACAACCTTGAAGTTAACGTCGGCCTCTAAAAGCGCCATACGCACTTCGCGCATAGGAGCCTTTAAATCTTCCTCAGTCAGCTTGCCGTTGCCGCGGAACATCTTTAATGCATTTTGTAATCTTTCAGATAAACTTTCAAATGCCATTCTATCTACCTACCTTCACTGCAAAGCTCTTTCAGCATTTGCACGGCCTCGTCTTTTTTTGCCTCATCCGGAGTTGCCAGCAAATCAATTGCCTGCTGCAGCTTAGCATGCAGCTCCTCCTCGCGGCTTAGCACCTTCAGTGATGCTTCATAACGTTCTAGCAGCTGCTCAACACGCTTGAGCAGGTCGTGGACAGCCTGACGCGAAACGCCCAGCTCCTCCGAAATCTCACTCAGAGACAAGTCGTCATAGAAATACAGTCCCAGGCATTGCTTCTGCTTAGCTGTCAGAAGACCGCCGTAAATATCAAAGAGCCTGCCTAAGCGCATACGCTGCGCAAAAATTTCTTCTGCTGACATATTTATCCCTCTCGAAATTTAGTCGACTATGTAAGTATAAAGCATAAAGCGATGCTTGTCAAGTATTTTTACTTGTCACCTTTAAAAATTTTTCTAAGCCTCTTTTTCGTTCTTCAGCCACTTCCAGATCAGCGGCGCTGCATAGCTTCCCATCGCCTCATACGTCTGGGACTTAGGATGAATGCCGTCAACGTAGGCCTTGAAGCGTGCCCCGGCGTCCATGCCGATGGCAGGCTGCAAATCCAGCAGGAAAGCCTTGCCGCCGCAGATATGCTCTGCCTCCTGCCGCAGGTTCAGCAACTGACGGTTGAGCGCCTGCTCCGTACTGATGAACGGCAGCACTACGCACAGGCTGTACTGCTTTTCCTCGCACCACTCCAGCACACGCTTGTAATCGCGGCTGATATCCTCAATGCGGCGTCCCTGCAGAATGTCGTTGGCCCCGCCGAGGAAGATAACGTGATGCACATATTCCGGCAGCGCGTACTGGCGCATGCGGTAGATGATATCATCGCAGCAGTCACCACAGACGCCGTAGTTAAGCATTTTAATCTGCGTCAGCTTTTCCACCTGAGCGGTCCAGGAATAGCGTGAGCCGAAGGGAAAGCCCTGCACCAGAGAATCGCCGTAACAGGCAACGTATTTCATGATAATCGCTCCTCACGTTGGTTTTTCTACATATTATTATAGCATAGATGGCGGAGGAAGAGTAAAGGCGTTCTATCCACTACCTTGACATTCCCCCATATTTCAAGTACACTTAAACTAAGTTCTTGAAAACCGCAAGTAAGCTTACGCATCCGGCTCATTTACCTGCGGACAATTAAATAAGCAGTATATCCTGCAGATGCATCTTTTCTGCAGAAGCTTAAGCAAGGCCATTTATTTTTATCTGGTACATTCTAAGAGTAGTACAAACTGACGATTTTT
>NZ_GL830909.1 GCF_000188175.1 Phascolarctobacterium succinatutens YIT 12067
TTTGAGAGGGTGGTTTTGTCCCAGCCTCTTTTCGTTCATAAAATATTTCATTTAAGCAGCCTGTTTGCGCATATAAGTACGCATAACCAGCAATGTTACAAATAATAAGCACAGCGTAATAGGCAAAGCAATCAGCGCTAAGGAGTTTTCCGTAAAGTACGCAATACCGCCGGCAATCAGATAGCCGGCAACAGACACGGAAGCTGCAGTCAAAGCATAGGGCAGCTGTGTGGAAACGTGGTTAACGTGGTCGGAATGCGCGCCTGCGGATGCCATAATCGTTGTATCGCTGATAGGCGAGCAGTGGTCACCGCATACCGCGCCGCTCAGGCAGGCAGCAATAGAGATAATCAGCATTTCATAGGTATCGCCGGAACCGAAAACGTTGCAAACAACAGGAATCAGAATAGAGAAAGTACCCCAGCTGGTACCGGTAGAGAACGCAAGGAACATAGCAACAACAAAGATAATTGTCGGCAGGAACATTTTCAGGATACCAGCAGAGTTTGCAACAAGATCATGCACATAGAACTTTGCACCCAAAAGACCGGTCATACCGGACAGAGTCCAAGCCATAGTCAGAATCATAATCGGCGCAACCATTGCTCTGAAGCCTGCAGGAATACACTCAGTAAATTCCTTGAAGGTCATTACGTTGCGCACCATGTAGAAGCAGAAGGTAAAGAAGAAGGTTGCCATGCTGCCGAGTACCAGGCCTTTAGGAGCGTCAGCACCTGCAAAAGCATCAACAAAGCTTTCGCCTGTGAAGAAGCCACCGCTATAAATCATACCGATAATACAGCAGATAATAAGTACAATTACAGGCAGTACAAGGTCAATAACCGCACCGTTAGGCTTATCGGTATTGTCATCATCATCACCATACGGACGAGCAGCAGTAGTAAACAGGTCACCCTTATTTGCGTTATCCTCATGAACCTTCATGCTGCCGAAATCAAATTTCATGATGGTCAAAAGAAGCATCATAGATAAGGTAGTAATTGCGTAGAAGTTATAAGGAATAGTCTGCAGGAACATGTTAAAGCCGTTAATATCAGAGCCTTTAGGTACTGATGAGGTTACAGCTGCAGCCCAGCTGGAAACCGGCGCAATAATACAAATCGGCGCAGCAGTTGCGTCAATAAGATATGCCAGCTTTGCGCGGCTAACCTGATGTCTGTCGGTAACAGGACGCATTACGGAACCAACAGTCAAACAGTTGAAATAGTCATCGACAAAAATAAGTACACCCAGTGCAATGGTAGCGAGCTGCGCACCAACGCGGGTCTTGATATTTTTAGAAGCCCACTGGCCGAAAGCAGCACTACCGCCAACCTTATTCATAAGAGCTACCATGATACCTAAAATAACCAGGAATACCATAATACCAACGTTACCGCTATCTGACAGCTTGGTAATCATGCCGCCGTTTTCATTGTAAAGCATAGTATTTAAACCAAGCTCAAGATTACCGTTGGAATATAACAGTGCACCGATTGCAATACCTACGAATAAAGAAGAATATACTTCCTTAGTAATCAAGGCCAAAGCAATTGCGATAACCGGAGGCAGCAAAGCGCCGATTGTCGAATATACGGCAGGCTTATAGGTTTCAGGATCAACAGTGTTAGGATGCTGTCCGCTTATATAAAATAGGCCAACCATGATAACGAGCGTTACCGCCAAAAACAAATAATTGATTTTTCTCATCTAATTAATCACTCCATAATTTTTTTCTAAAAAGTCCGAAAAAATTATATCATGATTACGTAACTAAAAGCAAGTATATTATTAAAAATCGCTGACAAATTGTTAAAAATTATACATTGTTGTGTAAATAAGTGCAAAACAGCGCACTTTAACACTGATTTATACTGCTTTAATGTCTATTCACAGTTGACAAATTTCGAGGCTTACAGAGCAGGCGCATATATTCTTTATTCGCGCATCCAAGACGCGAGTCTGCAGAACAACGCTAATTGATAAGAAGGCAAGTAAATTGAGCGATGGGTATATCGTGCAAGGAATAGCAATTTTAGCAAATGAGTGTACGGAATCATAGAAGTGTCGCACTGTCTGAGCGCTAAGCTATCTACTATAGTAAAATCTCTTTGCATAGCGCGAGTTTTGCGACACTTCGTCTTGATTCCACACGAAATTTGAGTTAATAAATTGCTGTTGACTGAAACGATATACTCTCG
>NZ_GL830910.1 GCF_000188175.1 Phascolarctobacterium succinatutens YIT 12067
GGTTCTATAATAAGTGTTGGGGTATTGACTTGAATTAAGTCAATACTTCCAACACTTATTTTTTAGGCAAAAAAATAAAGCATAAAATGCTGGAATTGTAGTAAAATATCATCGACCAAAACAATACAATCTACAAAGGAGAGCAGACACCTTATGCTTCATGACAATTATACACAATCCATTCCTTTTTTTAAAGGGGTAAACACAAAATACTTTGAGGAAGATTAATCAACAGGATCATATAAAGCCTTTATAGAGATGCCTGTGAAAGAACATCGTTGTCCTCACTGCGGTAATAGTACTACTTATATTAAGGATTACAGACTTCAAACGGTTAGAGATTTAGTTGTTTTAGGCAAGCCGTTAATTGTCACAATAAGAAAAAGACGTTATATTTGTAAAAACTGCAATACTACTTTTACTGAAGAAAATCCATATATAAAAAGATATTGCCATTTTCCAGACAGGCTTTATCTTGAATCAATCAAAGAAACTTTCTGCTTGCAGAGCTTTTCATCAATAGCTAAGAGATTTGGCGTATCTGTAACCAGTATAATAAGATGGTTCGACAATCTCAATTACCCTCATCCTAAGTTACCGGAATGCATAGCAATAGATGAATTAAGAGGTAATGCCGGTGGTGAAAAATTCCAGTGCAATATTGCAGATCCTGTAAAACATCAAGTAATAGATATCCTGCCGAGTCGCAATACGGAGAATCTTTGTAAACATTTCTTGGAATATCCATATAAAGAACGTGCTGCGGTCAAGAAGATAATTATGGACTTAAGTACTTTGTTCAGGTCTGTTGCCAAGTCCATGTTTCCAGAAGCCAAGATAGTAGCAGATAAGTTTCATGTTATCAGAG
>NZ_GL830911.1 GCF_000188175.1 Phascolarctobacterium succinatutens YIT 12067
CCCGTTTTTCCTACAAAAACTTTACGCTAGCTACGTGAACACTATGATTTACTTCGCTGCCTCTTTAATAATTTCGTAGGTCCAGCGTGCAGTGTTGTACAAATCCTCTTCCTTCAGATATTCCGCGGTAGTATGCACATTGCTCATGCCGGTTGCCAACAGACCGCAGGGCAGGCCGTAGCCGCAAAGATAATTGCCGTCACTGCAGCCGCCGGTGGTTTTCAGCTCTACCGGGAAGCCCAGTGTTTCCGCAGCGCGTGCTGCCAGCTTAATGCATTCGTGGTCCTTGTTCAGCTCCACAGCAGGACAGCCTTCCACTACTTCGAATTCAACCTGACCGCCACCGGCCTCAACAGCCTCTTTTATCAGAGCGATGGTGGAATCCTTCAGCGCCTCCAGACGCGGTACGTTCAGAGAGCGCATATCAATGACGAATTTAGCCTCCGGGCAAACGATATTAGTGCCAACGCCTGCGTTGAACATGCCGATGTTAAAGGTAGTTTCGCTGTCCAGACGACCGTAAGCAGGCAGCTTGGACAAAGCATCCGCCGCCAGCATAATCGCATTGACGCCTTCTTCCGGAGCAATGCCTGCATGGGCAGCCTTGCCCTTGACGGTTACGTAAATATCGTACAGCTTCGGTGCAGCATAGGTAATTTCGCCCGGTGCGCCGCCGATATCCATGCAATAACCGTAATCAGCCTTAATCCAGCTCTGGTCCATGTTTACTACACCAAGGCAGCCGATTTCCTCACTTACAGTAAAGCACAGCTGCACGTCGCCGTGAGCTACGCCATCCTCCTTCAGTGCGCGCACCGCCTCCAGCATGGCAGCAACGCCAACCTTGTCGTCACCGCCCAAGGTCGTGGTACCGTCGCTGTACAGCACGCCGTCCTTGCGGACAACCTTGGTGCCGGTTGTCGGTGCTACGGAATCCATGTGCGCTTCGAACAGCAGCTTCGGAGCATTCGGCACGGTGCCCTTCACATAGGCCCACACATTACCGCAGGTACCGCCGGTTTTCTCGTGCGCCTTATCCATCTCAGGCTCCAGGCCAAGCTCGCGCAGCTTCGCCATAATCAGCTCTGCTTCCTGCTTTTCATCCTTACTGGGGCAGGGAACGCTTACCAGCTCTATAAATTCATCAATCAATCTTGTTTTGTTTATCATTATGGTCACCTCGTAAAAGTTTAAGATATAAGCATATTATATACCTTAATGAAAGCCGCGCGCAAGTTTAACTGCCGGCAATATTACAGCTGCAGATAGCGGCAGGCCAGATACAAAGCGCCCGCAACCAAACCACCGCAGGCACGGATTCGCAGCTTTTTCGCATCAACGCGCTCCGGGTCGCTTTTCTGCAGACGGCCGATGCCGCCCAGCAGCAGCCAGGCGGAAAACAGCAGCATAGCCGCCGCCAGATAATCCCAGCTTTCCAATTTAGCAAAAATCTCCATTATATCACCTATTCTTTATTTTTTGCGGACACAGATATGCATAGTGACAGTAAGCACAGCTTTCGTTACAGCTGCAGGCGAAATCGTCCTCCTCGCCCTTACCGCTGATTTCCTCGCACAGCTCTATTGCCTCCTGCAGGTACGATTTATCCAACGGCAGCTGCCAAACGCTCATATTCTGCAGAAAGTGCAGCTCGGCGCACACAACTCTTTTGCCGGGGTACAGCTTTTCCGCAGCATCCTTATACAGCGCCAGCTGATAAGCATAACCCAGCTTCACCTCGTCAGGCTCCGGCGGCGTACCTGTTTTATAGTCCACTATTATCATATTATCATCTTCGTCAAAGGCCAGCAAATCAATTACACCCTCAGCCGCCAGCTCCTGCTGCAGAGGCTGTACAAATTCTAATTCACGCTTCTGCTTTTTGGGCAATGATTTATACAAATCGCTGCTGATATAAGCATCAAACATACTCTTGGCCTGTGTTGCCGCAGCGCCGGGAGCAAATTCATCCAGTGCAATGGCAAAAACAGCCTCCGCATTATAGCCATTATACAGCTCCAGCGCTTTATGCACAATACTGCCGGTTACACTAGCAGGCAGCTCGTGCGCCTGCTCTCCGGCAACTGTCTGCTCCAGCTCAGGCACTGCCAAAACCTGCTGGTAGTAATATTGACGCTGACAATGCAGATACGTCTGCAGTGCACTTGCGGTAAAGCAGGTACGGCCGCAGGCTGCGTAGGCAGGCAGCGGTGCCAAGGCCAACGGCTCCAGCGCCAGCTGCTGCTGCACGCCCTGCTGCACAACAGCCGGGCTTAAAGCATCGGCACACAAAAGGCGTACCCAAGGACAGCTGCTTTCCTGCTTGTCCCAATCCACCTCGTATACTGCCTGCAGCTGCTGCCACCAGCCCTTGGCGGCAGGCAGAGCGATAACAGCCTCCGGCAGCTTTTCTTCCGCCACCGTACCGACCATTAAAAGCTGCTTTTTGGCACGCGTCATAGCAACATAAAGCAGACGTCTGCTTTCTTCTTCTTCCAGCTCACTATCGCGCGCCTTCGCCAGCTCGTACACGCCGCTGTTTTGCAGCTGCATTTCCTTATCGGGCACCTTAATGCCCAAAAGTCCCTGCTCGCCTTCCTTCCCCGAAAAATATTTAATGGATGCGGTATCGCCCTTCACTGATTTATCTAACTGCGGTAAAATAACAAGATCGAATTCCAAGCCTTTGGAATTATGTATCGTCATAATCTGCAGTGCATCATCGGCCTGTACGGTAGCGGCAGGCTCCTTGCTGCTGCTTGCGCGCAAATCCTTAACGTTTTGCAGCCATTCCGCCAGCGAAGCCTGCTTCGTTTGGCAATACTGCTGTGCCAGGCGGCGCAGCTTTTTGACATTGGCCAGCTTGCTCGGGCCGTTTTCCTGCTGCGACAGAACGAATTCCGGCTTCAGCTCGTCCCAAAGCTGTGCGAACAGCTCCGGCAATGCCATCAGTGCTGCTGCCTGACGTAGGCTGCGTAAGCGTTCGGCAGCCTGCATAGCCAGCGCCTGCTGCTCCGGCTGCAGGTTCAGCTGCAGCTCACCGCTGCCGACAGCCTGCAGTACATCCCATAACGGTTTATCATTTTCGGTCTGCCAGAAAAGCTGCGTCAGCGTTGCATCATCCAAACCGAAATAGTTGGAGCGCAAAGCGCCTGCCAGCTCCAGGCTTGTGTAACGGTTGTGCAGCACAGCCAGCAGATTCAGAATATCCAGAACCTCCTGCTGCTCATAAAAGCCCTTGCCCTTAACTACTACGCAATTTATGCCGTAGCCCTGCAGCGTCTGCCGCAAAATTTCGCAATGCGTCATTGCGCGCAGCAAAATAGCCTTGCTTGCCCCCGGCCTGAGCTGCGGCTCAACCTTGGGCAGCTCCTGCTGCAGATAGGCGGCGATTGCCTCTGCCTCCTTCTGCCATTTATCCTCTTTAGCGCCCAGGTCATCATCCTTGGATTTATACGGCACCTGCAGCAGGCAAACCTTAGCGCCGCCGGTGTTAGCACCCTCGTGATGCTCCAGACAGATTTCCTCCTTCGGCAAATCCATCAGCTGACAAAAGGCGGTATTACAGCTTTCGACAATGCTCTGCGTGCTGCGGAAGTTGGTTTTCATGCCCAGGTTCTGTCCCGCATTTTGCGCGATATCCTCTTTTACCTTATTAAAAACGCTGACATCGGCATGACGGAAACGATAAATAGACTGCTTCACATCACCGACGATAAAAAGATTATTCTTGCCGTCCAGCTTGTTACCGCAGAGCAGATAAATCAGCTGACGCTGGCGTTCGTTGGTGTCCTGGAACTCGTCTACCATAATATATTTATAGCGCTCCTGATACTTTTGCCGCAGCGCCTCATTCTTCTGCAAATGCTCGATGGCCAGCAAATCCAGATCATCATTAAACAGGATATTATTTTCCTGCTTGCGTGCGCTCAGGCAGGCATAAAACTCCTGCAGCACGGCAAGCCAATCCTGCACCAAATCGCAGCCCTTGGCGTTCAAAAGTACATGGTTCAGCTCCTGACGCAGATTTTTTAAATTAGTCAGCTCCGCTGCCAACGCCTTGCCACTAACCTTAACAACGCCCGACGCATCCAGCAGGGAGCACTCCGGCTCCGGCGCCAGCAGCTGCTTTTGCATTTCGTCCAGAAGTCCTGCGGCCTCCGTCAACGTCTGGCGTCCCTTGGTCTTTGCCCCCAAAGCCTCGCGCGCTTCGATTACCTCGCGCACAGCAGCAAACAGCTTCTGCTGCAGAGCCGGCAGTTCTTCCTTCGCCTTAAGATAAGGCTCTGCCAGATTATCTTCACGCACCAGCTCCGAGAGCTTGTCCCCCAGCGCCGTAACCTGATTAACAAAGCTGTTAACGCCGTAGGTCTGCACTAGCCTGCGCAGGGCAGCGTTTTCCTTGATATTTTTGCGTAAAAACTGCTGCAGCGTTTCTTTAAAAAAGTCCTGCGCTTCAAAATCCTCTAAAATCGTAAATTCCGGATCAAGCTGCGTTTCTACCGGGTTATCTCTCAAAATACGGCTGCACAGGCTGTGAATCGTGCTTATCGGCGCGCTCTCCACCTTCTGCAGATGCTCCTGCCAGCGCAGTCTTTCCAAATCAGTCTGCGCCTGCTCCACACATTCGCCGACAGCCTGACGCACACGCCCCTTGATTTCGTCGGCAGCCTTGCGCGTAAAGGTTATCGCCACAATATTCGTGGGATTAACGCTCAAATCCGAGCGCAGAATTTGCACAAAGCGCTTCATCAGTACATAGGTTTTACCGCTGCCGGCACCGGCGAGCAGCGAAACATTGCTTTTAATCGTATTTATCGCCAAAGCCTGCTCCGGTGTAGGGTTCTTACTCATCGCTCTCGCCTCCCTGTCCGCCGTCGCCATTCACCAGCTGCACACGGCAAATATCGTGTAACGGGCAATATACATCGCAGCGTCTGCAGCCTGCCAATGCAAAATCGCCTGCATAAATTCTTTCTATATAATCCTTCAGCAACTGCTCTTTTTCCTGCTTAAAGCTATCCCAGGTCAGCTCTGCGGCGTTCTTCGGCTTTTTATACGGCAAGTCGCTGTTGCCCACGCTTTCCAGCAAAAAGGCACTTTTGCGCTTGCCCTCCTTCAGCGAATAATAGCAGCCGCCGCTGACTGCAAGCTGCTCCTTGGAAAGCGCCGCCACCGCCAGCAGATACACCGGCAGCTGCAGGTCGAGCCCCTGCTCCATAGCACTGCCTGTGGGAGGCGTGCCACTTTTATAGTCCGTGATAAAAGCATGCTCGCCGTCGCTGTCGATTCTGTCAACTCTGCCGATGAGCGATACATCACTGCCGTCACTGAGCGTCAGGTACAAGGGCTTGCCGTTTTTAGAGCTGAAATTCCATTCCACAGCCTGCGGCCTAAAGCCGCCCCAACGCTGCTGGTCGGCATATTCAAAGCGCAGCCAGCGCACCAGCATACGCCAGAGGCGCTGCTTTTCTACCTGCCAGATATCCTCGTTTACGGAAGCAACGGTACTGCCGCCGTCATTGAGCGCAGCGGTGCAGACATCCTCAAAGACTGCCTCCAGCTCCTCCGTCAGGTCTGCCATAGTTTCGCCGATAATTTTGCTGCCAAGATAAGGCTCGACAAAGCTTTTCAGCGTCTGGTGCAGGATATCACCGGCATCACGCGGCTGCAGCAAATCATCCGCTTCCTCCGCCGCCTGCGCCAGCCACACCTTCTCCGCCAAAAAGCGGAAGGGGCAGGCAGCATAAGCCTCCAGCCTGCTCGCACTGAAGCGGCTGCCGATTTGCTTACGCAGCAGCTTCGTCGGCAGGGAATTTTGCAAGTCGCCATTATATTCCGGCTGCTGTGCCTTACGCAGAATATCCGCTTTGGCTGCCAGCTGCTGCTCCGCAGAGGGAGCCTTTTGCCCGCTGAGCTCTGCTATTTTCGGCAAATCCGCAGCAGCAAAGCGCTTGTCGCTGTACGCCTCCTCCGCCGAAGCAACGCCGAAATCAGGCAGCGTCTGCGCCTTCACATAGTCCTTGTCCAGACGCTTGTCCTCACTTCCCGGCTGCAAAAACAGCTTCCAGATTTCCTCCAGATAGCTGCTGGCCAGGCTTTCGCCTACATCCTCATGCCAAGTGAGGATGAGCTCCTTTTGCGCCGCACACACAGCCTGAGCAAAGAAATAAGCATCCTCATCAAAGGAGGAGCCAACCGTGGGCAAATCGTAGCCTGCGTCCGCCAGCTGCTTGCGCTCCGTATCGTTATAAATCCAGTTTTCGTTTTTAGCCTGCGGAAACTCGCCCTCGCGCAGGCCCATAATATACACGCTGTCAAAGCTCAGGCCCTGTACGTTGCCAACCTCCGTAAAGAGTACGCCGTCCCTGCGGCCGAAGCGCAGAGTAAGCTGCACCTGCCCCAAGGCCTCCTGCAGCAGGCTGTTCCATTGGCTCAGTGTCAGCTTGTAATCACTGTTTTTCGCAACCTCGTAATCACGCACAAGCTGCTGCACAGCCTTCAGCACAGCATCCTTGCTGCGCAGGCAGGCCAGCATAAAGTCAAGCGGCACGCCCTGCTTATGCAGGCTGCCCAGACGCTCTTCCAGCGGCAGCGATTGCACAAGCTGCGTCAGCTGCTCGGCATATTCGCTGATGGCAGCCTCCGCCTTAGTGGTTTCTATAAAAGCATCCAGCTGCTGCCACAGCTCCGTTGCATCACCCAGCAGCTCGTGTGCCTTCTGCATAGCCTCCTGACGTGTTTTGAAATACGTTTGCGTGCGCAGGCTGCTCGCCGTTTCCACATCCACATCAAAGAACAGACGCAAAAGCTCACAGCTCAGCAGCTCCAGATAGGCCGCTGCCGCCTCACGTCCCCTGCCTGCGGCAGTAAGCAGCAGGCGCAGCATAACAGCCAACGGCTGCGCCACCAGCGCAGTTGTCTGCGGCAGGCTCACCGGCACACCGTATTCATCCGCCAGCTGGCGCAAGCCGCTGTATAAGGAAAAGTCGCGCACGGCAACAACAATGCGATTGGCAGCACACTTTTCATGCGCCAGCTGCTGCTTGATACGCTTCAGCACCCAGCGCATCTCCTGCTCATCGGAGGCAAAGCAGTAGCTTTCCACACCCTCCGCAGGCACCGGTGCGGGCGCATGCCCCAAGTGACGCAGCTGCCGCATAGCAACGCCTGCCGGAGCTTGTCCCAATTCCTCTGCCGCAAGGCTTGCAACAGTCGCACCAAGAATTTTCAGCGCGTTGACGGTGTTCGTGCTCGCGCGCATAAACTTGGTAATTGATTCATACTTGGCTTTTTCGTCGGAGCTTACTCTGCGTCCTTCGTAGCTCATGCTGATTACCAAATCATCCACATGCTTCGCCAAGGCCTGCAGAAAGTTTATCTGCACCTGGTCAAGGCTGAAGAAATCGCAGATATAGATATGCTTCCAGGGGATTTTGCAATCCTGCTTCTGCAGCATTTCCATAGCCAGACGATACTTACCCTCCAGGTCATACCAGTTATTGTTTTCCAGATATTGACGATAAAGCAGATAAAAATTGCAGACGCCCAAATCCTTGCCCTTCAGCTCATCCTCCTCAAAGGATTTTTGGATTTGGCCGTAGATATCCTCCTTAGTGGCACCGCAGCGTGAAAGCTGGCTTACGAGCGAGGTCATGGCCTTCACAAAGCCTGTTTTATGCGCCAGCGAGCCGAAATATTCCAGCTGCTTGTGCGTGGTCATACCGGTAAGCTGCTTGTTTTCCATCATATAGTCGATAATATCCTGCACAATCAGCTCCTGGCTGCGGCGGCTCAATTCCTTGTAATCGCTGCCACCGTTAAGGTTCATCAGCTTGCTTGCCAGAGTATCCATGCCCATTGTTTCCACATTAGCATAATTGCGGTGCACATCGTCCGTCAGCAGGCGGTTCGGTAGCACCAGCACGCCTTCGCCCAACGGCTGTTGCGAAAGCTTCTCTGCCAGCTGCGAGCGCAGGCTGCAGCCGAGAGGTACATAAATCAACTTTGCCATAACAATCTCCTTCTGTTTATCCTTTAGCGTAATATTGCTCAAATCTTTATAATGCTTATTATACCATAAGCGACTGTCAAAGATTATCTATTTGAGGAACGGATTTTTAGGGAAACTAAAAAGGCTGCCACATAATTGTGACAGCCTCCTGAAAATACAATATTATGCTTCGTATTCAGCTAACTTTGCAGCAGCCTTCGGGCAGCCTTTTGCGGCAGCCAGTTCGAAGTAGGTCTTGGAGCAGATTTTGTGGCCCATTGCCAGATATTGCTCGCCCAGCTTGTACATATCTTCTGCATATTCAATGTCCTTCAGCTTTGCGGCAGCCTTCGGGCAGCCTTTAGCAGCAGCCAGTTCGAAGTAGGTTTTGCCGCAGATGCAGTGGCCCATGCCCAGATAATGCTCGCCCAGCTTATACATATCTTCTGCATATTCCATGTCTTTCAGCTTAGCAGCAGCCTTCGGGCAGCCTTTGGCAGCAGCCAGCTCAAAGTAGGTCTTGGAGCAGATGCAATGGCCCATTGCCAGATAATGCTCACCCAGGTCATACATATCTTGTGCATATTCCATGTCCTTCAGCTGTGCGATTGCTTCCTCGGAGCCTTTAGCGGCAGCCAGCTCCAGATAGGTTTTACCGCTAATGCAGTGGCCCATACCCAGATATTGTTTAGCAAGCATCAGGCAGCCTGCAACATATTCTTTTTCTTTAGCTTCGGCAGCAGCGATTTCTTCATCGGTAACGCCTGCTTTTTCTTTGAACCATGCCATGATAGCATCCATGTCTTCAGCCTTGTGCAGCACGCTTCTGAATTTATGGTCAATCACCTTGGTAGTATACAGGTACTCAACACCCAGGTCCAAGTCAAAATAATCCAATCCGAAAAATGTCAGAATACCATCAATAACAACCTCAGCATTAGCAGGATCCTTTGCCAGCTTAGCAATTTGTAAATACTTTTCAGCAACAGTCGTCATTTAAAAAACCTCTCTTTTTCATTCTTTTGTAAGAATAATCAATTATTAGTTCCTTTGGAACCAATATAATCATATCACGATTGAAATTAATTATCAACTATTATATGGGAAATGGTAGGAAAATGGGAGATAGAGGGGAAAGATTTTGCTATGCTGGGAAAGGCTCTCCTAGGGGAGAGCTGGCGCCCGCTAGGGCGACTGAGAGGGGACTACAGTTTTTACGCTTGATAGTCATCACCCCTCTCCGCCTCGACAAGCTCGGCACCCGCCCCAGGGCGCCCTCTCTTGCCCTGCGGGCAATTCACCTTGTCTCCCCAAGGAGAGGCTTTTTACCGCTTGCGGCTTTGTTACGTTGCCTACTTTACTAATAATAGTGATGGTATGTGGAGTCGTGAAAGGCCTGATTATCGCTTGCGGTTTTGTATGTTAGCGCAAAGCGACACTAAGAGGCTCCCCTTGGGGGGAGCTGGCGCCTGAAGTGGTAAACTTATTTTAGACACAGAGG
>NZ_GL830912.1 GCF_000188175.1 Phascolarctobacterium succinatutens YIT 12067
CTGTTTAAGGTTGGGTTTTGTCCCAGCCTCTTAATAATTTTCAACCAAATTTAATTTAATCCTTGGCAGGTTCTGCTTCTACAGCTTCTTCCTTAGCGTAATCCGGGTCAAATTTCGGATTCAGGTAGTTTTGGTAAGCCCATGCCAAAAGTGCACCGGAAATATTGTGCCATGCGGAGAATACTGCGCCGGGAACGGTTGCGGCAGGCAGAGCAGCGAAGTGTGCTTTTGCCAGGCCGGTTGCCAGACCGGAGTTTTGCATACCAACTTCGATGGACAGAGCAACAGCCTTTTTCCAGCTGAGGCCGGTGAAGCGGGCGATGGCAAAGCCAAGAGCGTAACCGCAGCAGTTATGCAGAATAACTACCAGCAGAATCAGGCCGGGAGCCTTCAGAATCAGGTCGCGGCTGGCGCCGATAACACCTGCGATAATCAGAGAAATTGCAATGGAGGATACAGCTGGCAGATAGTCGGTTGCTGCTTCGGCAAGCTTGGGCAGGAAGGATTTAACAGCCAGACCTAAGCAGATAGGCAGAATAACGATTTGGACGATGCTCCAGAACATGCCTACCGGATCGAAGTTAATCTTTTCACCGATAATCATGTAGGTGATGAACGGAGTCAGAATCGGAGAAAGTACAGTGGAAACACTGGTCATGGTTACGGAAAGTGCAACGTCGCCCTTGGACATAAAGGTGATTACGTTGGAGGAGGTACCGCCGGGGCAGGTGCCTACCAGTACAACACCGGTGGTCAGTGCCGGGTCCAGATTGAAGGCAACGGACAGCAGGTATGCCAAGAAGGGCATTACGAAATACTGAGCGCAGCAGCCGATGAGAATATCAAGCGGGCGTTTAAGAACAAGTGCGAAGTCCTTCAGGTTCAGTGTGGTGCCCATGCCGAACATTACGATACCGAGCATGCAGCTCAGAACGCTGATGCCGTGTACCTTGCCTAATACCCACAAAAAGTTCTGCGGCATTGTGAGGCCGAGAACCAGAAAAACGATGGCGATGATGCCAAAGAATTTGCCGATTAAAGCACAAAATTGTTTCATTATGAAATTACCTCTTTCCCTTAATAAAAAATAATAATTTATGAAGAGTAGCATCAATGCTCTCTCCTTTGTCTGTAATGTCCACTATTATAACAAAGACAGAAGAGGAAATAAAGAGTTTGCTGTAAAAAACTGTAAAAAATTTTAAAAACGGTGGAATTGTGTTATAATGTTAATATAAATTGCGAAAAATACGGACGGAGGTACGCTACTTGTATACTATAAGCAGAGATTACCGTAAAGAAATTGTGATTGAAAAATCACGTTTTATCTGCTCGCTGAAAAAGGTGCACAGTGAAGCAGAGGCTCAGGAGTTCATTAAGGCCGTAAAAAAAGAGTTCTGGGATGCAACGCACAACTGCTCCGCCTATATCGTGGATGATCTGGCACAGCGCTCCAGTGACGATGGCGAGCCGAGCGGTACTGCCGGTATTCCGATGCTGGAGGTGCTGCGTAAGAACGGACTGACGGAAACAGCAGCCGTGGTGACACGTTACTTCGGAGGCATTAAGCTAGGCGCAGGCGGACTTGTGCGTGCTTACAGCGGCAGCGTGGCAGGCGCGGTGAAGGAAGCTGGCTTGGCACAGAAAATTTTGCTGGGCTATTACAGCTTTTTATATGATGTGAACAGTGTCGGCCGCATTCTGAATGTGCTTTATCAGCAGCAGCTGTTTGAAATTGCCGATGTGCAGTACGACCTGCGCGCCAAGGTTATCCTCAAAATGCGCGCGGAGCAAAAGGCAGAGGCCGAGGCTTGGCTGACAGAGAACCTCAATCAGCAGATAGAGCTGGAGCAGGAGGGCACAGAGTTCGCTGAGGTGGCGCTGTAGCTTTTAATAGGAAAAACTATACGAACAACCTCCCTTAGGCTATTGCTTGCGGGAGGTTGTTTTTGTTTTAGCATTGATACTGTTCAAATAAAAAGCTTTCAGCTTTGTAGCAAATAATGTATAATAATATGAATGAAAAGATTACTGACAGGAGGTAGAAGCGAGTGATTGAAGAAAGAGTGCCACCGCAAAATATAGAAGCGGAGCAGGCTGTGCTGGGTGCGATGCTGATTGATAAAGAAGCTATTGCCAAGGCGACCGAAGTGCTGTCGGCAGATGACTTTTACCGCGAGGCGCATCGTGTTATTTTTAGTGCGATGCTGGAGCTTTATAATAAGAATGAAGCAGTAGATATGGTTACTGTGACAGAAATCCTCAAGCGTGACAATAAGCTGGAGGACATTGGCGGCATCGCCTACATCACCAGTCTGGCGAATGTGGTGCTGACGGCGGCTAACGTTAAGTACCATGCGGAGATTGTTGCTGAAAAGTCGGTTCTGCGCCAGCTTGTGCGCGTTTCTACCGAAATTGCGGCTATGGGCTATGAGGCCAACGAGGATGTCGGTACGCTGCTGGATACTGCGGAAAGCCGTATCCTGGAGATTTCCAACCGTAAGAAAAAGAATGATTTTACAGCGATTAATGATATTTTGATGGACAGCGTGCAGAGCATCGAAAGTCTGCTGCAGAACAAGGGCGGTCTTACAGGTCTGCCGGCAGGCTTTGCGGATTTGGATAAGCTGACGAGCGGTCTGCATCCTTCTGATTTTATTATTCTGGCAGCGCGTCCTTCCATGGGTAAAACTGCGCTGGCGCTGAACATTGTGCAGAACGTAGCGCTGCGTGCGCACAAGGTTATCGGCGGTGAACCGCGCAGTGTAGCCTTCTTTAGCCTGGAAATGAGCAAGGAGCAGCTGGTTAACCGTATGCTTTGCGCCGAAGCAGGCATCGACAGCCAGCGCCTGCGCGTAGGCGAGATGCATGACGAGGACTGGACGCACCTTTGGGATGCCTGCGATACGATGAGCCGTGCGAAAATTTATATTGATGATACAGCAGGCATTACGGCGATGGATATGCGCAGCCGTGCACGCCGCCTGAAGGCAGAGCATGGCCTGGATTTGATTGTTGTCGATTACCTGCAGCTGATGCAGGGCAGCGGCAAGCGCAATAATTCCGGCGACCGCCAGCAGGAGGTTTCGGAAATCTCCCGCTCGCTGAAGGCGTTGGCGCGTGAGCTGGATGTGCCGGTGCTGGCGCTGTCACAGCTGAGCCGTAGCGTTGAATCGCGTCAGGTTAAGCGTCCCATGCTCAGTGACCTGCGTGAATCCGGTTCTCTGGAGCAGGATGCGGATATCGTAGCATTCCTGTACCGCGAGGATTACTACAATCCGGAAACGGAAAACAAGCACACCGAGCTGATTATTGCTAAGCATCGTAACGGTCCGGTAGATACCGTTAATCTGTTCTTCCAAAAGCAGTTTACCAAATTTGTCGGCTTTACGAAGCGCGAAAGCTGAGAATAGAATACAGCGACATAATAAAAGTCCCGGGATTTTAACATCTCGGGACTTTTTGAGTATTGCATGGAGCATTGCCTGATGGGTGTTAAAAGCGTGAAATTTATTCTCTTGGCAAAAGATTTTTTCTGATAAGTGTAAAAAAGCTTACAAGGAAGCTGCGAAGAAAAACCGAATATTTTACCTAAAATCAACAAAAAATGTTCATAAAGCTTGCGATAAGACGCGGAAAATGATATGATATTTATGCAACAAAGTGTAGTGAAGAATCTGAAGGTAATATCTGTGGCTTTCAGATGTTTTTTCATGAATAAAATTGTCTTGGGAGGCATACAAAAATGATTGATCGTTATACTCATCCTGAAATGGGTAATATCTGGACACTCGAAAATGAATTCCGTACCATGCTGAAGGTAGAAATTCTGGCTTGCGAGGCTATGAACAAACTGGGCATTGTGCCTGACGAAGCGCTGAAGGATATTCAGACGAAGGCTGACTTCCGTCTGGACCGCATTAAGGAAATTGAAGCAGTTACCAACCATGATGTTATTGCTTTCCTGACTAATGTGGCTGAGTATGTAGGTGATGCGTCCAAATACATTCACAAAGGCCTGACCTCCAGCGACGTAAAGGATACTGCACTGTGCTACATGACTGTACAATCCGCAGACCTGATTATGCGTCATCTGGTAAACTTCCATGAAATTCTGCGCCGTCGTGCCGCTGAATTCAAATATACCGTTATGATCGGCCGTACTCACGGCATCCACGCAGAACCGATGACCTTCGGTATGAAATTCCTGCTGTGGTCCGCTGAAATCGAGCGTGACATCGAACGTCTGAAACAAGCGCGTGAAATGATGGCAGTCGGCAAGCTGTCCGGTGCTGTAGGCACTTACTCCAACATCGATCCGTTTGTAGAAAAATATGTCTGCGAAAAGCTGGAGCTCACTCCGGTACGCCTGGCAACTCAGGTTATCCAACGTGACCGTCATGCACATTTCATGACTACTCTGGCAATCATCGGTTCCTCTCTGGATAAGATGGCAACCGAAATCCGTAACCTGCAACGTACCGATATCCGTGAAGCTGAAGAATATTTTGCACCCGGCCAAAAGGGTTCTTCCGCTATGCCGCATAAACGTAATCCTATCACCTGCGAAAAGGTTTCCGGTATGGCTCGCCTGCTGCGCGGCTATGCAGTAGCAGCTCTGGAGGATGTAACCCTGTGGCATGAACGCGATATCTCCCATTCTTCCGTAGAACGCGTTATTCTGCCGGACGCAACTATTGCTCTGGACCATATGCTGCGTAAATTCTCCAACATCATCGACAAGCTGCTGGTATATCCTGATGCAATGATTGCCAACATGAACAAAACCGGCGGTCTGATTTTCAGCCAAAACCTGCTGATTGCTCTGGTTACCAAAGGTGTACTGCGTGAGGACGCTTACAAATGGGTACAACGCAACGCTATGGCACGCTGGCTGCAAGGCGCTGACTTCAAGACCAACGTTGAAGCTGACCCGGATATCAAGAAATATCTGACTGACGAAGAGGTTGAGCATTGCTTCGATCCGAAACCGATGCTGCGCCACGTTGACGAGATTTTTGCTAGATTTGGTTTATAATTTTGATAAGGAGTGACTGCTAATGTCATCTGTTGTAGTTTTAGGCGCCCAATGGGGCGATGAGGGTAAAGGTAAAATTGTTGACTATTTGGCGCAAAAGGCTGACGCTGTAGTTCGTTACAGCGGCGGCTCCAATGCAGGCCATACCGTTGTAGTTAACAACATTAATTATAAGCTGCGTCTGCTGCCCTCCGGTGTACTGTTCAATGATAAGACTAACGTTCTGGGCAACGGCGTTGTAATCAACCCCGGCGTTGTGCTGGCTGAAATCGCCGGCATGAAGGAAAAGGGCATTGATTGCAGCAATCTGGTTATTTCTGACCGTGCACACGTTGTTCTGCCGTATCATCAACGTCTTGATGAGCTGCAGGAGGAAGCACTGGGCAATCACAAAATCGGCACCACCAAAGGCGGCATCGGTCCCTGCTACATGGATAAGGTTGCTCGCGTAGGCATCCGTATCTGCGATCTGATGGAACCCGAAACCTTTGCTGATAAGCTGAAGGTTAATCTGGAAGCAAAAAATGCTATTATCACCAAAATTTACGGTGCAGAACCGTTTGACTATGATACCGTACTGAAGGAATATCTGGCTTATGCAGAAGAGCTGCGTCCGTACGTTGCCGATACCGGCGTTGTTATGGATGAGCTGTTCAGCGCCGGCAAAAACGTTCTGTTTGAAGGCGCACAGGCTACCTTCCTCGATATCGACCATGGTACCTATCCGTATGTTACCAGCTCCAACCCGACTGCAGGTAATGCCTGCACCGGCAGTGGCGTAGGTCCCCGCTTCATCGACCATGTTGTCGGCGTAGTTAAGGCTTATACCACCCGCGTTGGTGAAGGTCCCTTCATCACCGAGCTGCTGGATACAGACGGCCCCGGCAACCAAATCCGCGAAACCGGCCATGAATACGGCACCGTAACCGGTCGTCCGCGTCGCTGCGGCTGGCTGGATGCTTTCATGCTGCGTTACAGCGCACGCCTGAACAGCCTGGATTATCTGGCAATTACCCGTCTGGATATCCTCGACAATATGCCGAAGATTAAAATGTGCGTTGGCTACAAGATTGGCGATGAGGTTCTCAAACGCATTCCTGCAAGCCTGAACGTTTTGGCTAAGGTTGAGCCGATTTTCGAAGAGTTCGACGGCTGGATGACCGACATCAGCGGCATCCGTAACTATGACGAGCTGCCGGAAAACGCTAAAAAATATCTGGCTAAAATCAGCGAGGTATCCGGTGTTGAGCTGGGTATTATCTCCGTTGGTCCTAACCGCGAGCAGACTATCGTTCTGAAAGAGCTGCTGTAAGCTTAGGCTGCTGAAAAAACAGCAAAAATATTTTAAAAAAGTACTTGACTTTCCTTGCGCTAGTCTGTATAATATTAATGTTGCTAATTTATGGTAACAAATGATTCACTAGCTCAGTTGGTAGAGCACCTGACTTTTAATCAGGGTGTCCCGAGTTCGAGTCTCGGGTGGATCACCAACGAAAATATGCCGTTCTTCGAAAGAAGAACGGCTTTTTTGTATTTGCGGATGCAAATATTTATAAAGGCGGACGCAGGCCCTGAAAAATTCTTCCTTGCTAATCAATTCCTACAGTAGTAATATGTAAGTGATAAGCAAAAATTTTATAGACTTTTTCGGAGGTGCTTTGATGAAAATAGTAGTTATGGAGCCGTTAGGCGTAAAGATGGAGCTGATTAATGCACTGGCAGCGCCGCTGCAGGCTGCAGGTCATGATTTTGTATATTATACTGAGAAGGACACCGACCAGACGAAGCTGCTGGCACGTGTGCAGCAGGCCGATATTATCATGCTGGCTAATCAGCCGCTAAGTGCGGAGATTATCAACGCCTGCCATAATTTGAAAATGCTGTCTGTAGCCTTTACCGGTGTAGACCATATTGCGCTGGCTGCCTGCCGTGAGCGCGGAATTGCAGTGTGCAACGCTGCAGGCTATTCCACCAATGCGGTAGCAGAGCTGACCTTCGGCCTGGCTATCAGCGTTATCCGCAACATCGTTCCCTGTGATGCACGCTGCCGTCAGGCAGGAACGAAGGATGGGCTGGTAGGCTTTGAGCTTTTTGGCAAGACCTTCGGCGTAGTCGGCACCGGTGCGATTGGCAGCAGAGTGGCGAAGCTTGCCACTGCCTTCGGCTGCAGGGTGCTGGCCTACAGCCGTACTCCGAAGGCAGAGCTGCAGGCTGACGGTGTAAGCTATGTCAGCCTGGACGAGCTTTTGGCTGCCAGCGATTTTGTCAGCCTGCATGTGCCGCTGACGGACGCAACCCGCGGACTGATTAATGCCGAGGCTATTGCCAAGATGAAGCCGACTGCCGTACTGCTGAATACTGCGCGCGGTCCTGTTGTGGACAGCGAGGCGCTGGCACAGGCGCTGAACGAAGGAAGATTGGCGGGCGCAGGCATTGATGTGTTTGAGGGCGAGCCGCCGATTGCGCCGGAGCATCCTCTGTGCCATGCAAAGAACACCGTGCTGACACCGCACGTGGCCTTCGCCAGCGCCGAAGCACTGGCTGCACGTGCCGATATCGTTTTTGCCAACATCGAAAAATGGCTGGCAGGAGCACCGCAGAACGTAATTAAGTAAAAACACTATGAAAAGGCTCAATAATTTATATTATTCCAAGAGAATAAAAGAGCTTTTGGCAGAGCTGCAGACAGCGGGAACAACGCTGGTTGTTGCTCCCATGGGCTACGGTAAAACACTGGCAGTGCAGTACTTTTTGCAGGAGCAGGAGCGCTGCGGCAAAAAGGTACTGCGCCAGAGTATTTACGGCGCCGGTGCCGAGGCCTTCTGGCAGGGAGTGTGCCACAGCTGGCAAAATACGGAGCTGGGCGCTGCGCTGCTGCAGCAGTCTTTGCCTGCCGATGCCAACGCCAAAACGCTGGTACTGGAGCTGTTCCGTCAGCTGCTGCCGCAGGAGCCTGTCTATTGGTTTATAGATGATTTGCATCTGTTGGAGAGCAGCGAGGCAATTGACTTTCTCTTTGCTCTGAGCAAGGCAGGCTTTGCTGATTTGCATCTGCTGCTGGTAAGCAGAGGGCAGATTTTTGACGGCAACCGTCTGCTGGAGCTGGGACGTAAGGTCTTTTGCCTTGATAAGCATGACCTGGCGCTGCAGCGTGACGAGCTGGCGGAATACAGCAGCAGATGCGGCCTGCAGCTTACGGCGCAGCAGCTGGATGCTTTGCATGAGGCCTGCGAGGGCTGGTTTTCCGTTACCTATCTTAACTTTTTGAACTACGACAGGTATCAGCGCTTTTGCCTTGATACAGGCAGCGTTTATGAGATGATAGCCAATGTACTGCTGCGGCCGCTGCCGTCGGAGCAGCAGCGCTTGCTGCTGCTTATGGGGCAGCCGGAGGAATTTACACCGGAGCAGGTGGCCTATGCCTATGGCACAAGCTGCAGAGAGTCTGTAGGCAGGCTGCTGGAATGCAACGCCTTTATTATCAGGCTGGCTAACGGCAGACTGCGGTGTCATCATATGCTGAAGCAGGCAACGCGCCATGCCTTCGGCCTGCTGCCGGAGGCTGAGCAGCAAATGTACTTCCGCCGTTTGGGACAATGGTACGCACAGCAGAAGGAGTACGAGGAAGCGTTGGACTGGCTGTACCGCGGCCGTGATTTTGACGGCCTGCTGGCTGCAGTGCAGCAGCTGCGCGACTGGTCGATGCACCCGCAGCACAGGCAGCATCTCTTCGACTGGCTGTGCGAATGTCCGCCGGAAATCTTGTGGCAGTATCCGCAGGCGGTGCTGATAATTATGCGGCGCATGTTTTCGCTGAATATGGTGCCGGAAATGCTGCAGGTTAAGGAATGGTATGTAACGGCGCTGGAGCGCAATACTGCGCTTAGCCAGCGTGAGCGCGATAATTATTACGGCGAGCTGGAGGTTATCCTGAGCTTTTTGGCCTTCAACAGCATCACCGGTATGAGCGAGCATCATCGGCGTGCCTACAAGCTGCTGAGCGGCGCTCCGCAGACGCTCAGCAAGCAGGGCATCTGGACCTTCGGCGCGCCCAGTGTTCTGGGGCTGTATTTGCGCACGGGCTGCAGTCTGCGGCAGACGGTTGAGGATATGCAGGAGTGTATGCCGCCGTACTATCTGCTGAGCGGCTGGCACGGTGCCGGAGCCGCCGAGCTGACGGAGGCGGAAGCACTTTTGCTGCAGGGACGCATCGACGAAATGGATATGCCTCTGCAGAAGGCGTATTATCAGGCGGAAAAGCATGGGCAGGAGTGCATTACTATCTGCTGTGATTTTCTGGAGATGCAGCGCGATCTTTTCCGCGGCGTTTACAGCAGTAAGGCAGAGGCGTACAGCCGCCATCAGTGGCAACTGCAGCCTTGGAAGCAGAGCATGCTGCTGAATAGTGCCGATATGTGCGCCGGCTTTTACTATGCATTGCTGGGCAAGCCGGAATATATCCCAAGCTGGCTGACGGACGGAAACGGACAGCAGCCTTCGGTGCTTTATCCGGCGCGTCCCTGCCGCAACTATATCAGTGCCCAGTGCCTGCTGGCACAAGGGCAGTATACGGAGCTTTTGGTGCGCTGGTCCGACTGGGAGCAGGAATGCCGTCCCTACAGTAATTTTTTGTGCCTGCTGTATTTGCAGGTGCAAAGGGCGGCGGCCTTTGCCGGCAGAGGCGATGTAACGAGCTGCCGCGCTTCGCTGAAGCAGGCGCTGGCAATGGCTGAGGCGGATAAGCTTGTGCTGCCGTTGGCACAGAACATAGCGCTGCTGCGTCCTTATCTGGAGCAGGAGGCTCAGGGTGAATACTCGGCAGCGGCGGCAGCGGCGCTGCACCTGGGACAGCAGATGGAGGCGGGCCGGGGGCAGATTATGTCCGCACGCTTTGCCGAAGCAGGCCTGCAGGAGCTGACGGAGCAGGAGCTGCAGATAGCGCAGCTGGCGGCGGCACGCCATACGAACAGGGAGATTGCGCAAAGATTGTCGCTGTCGGAGGGGACGATTAAGCAATATCTCAACAAAATTTTTGCCAAGCTGCAGATTGATGCGGCGGCCAAAAATAAAAGACATCAGCTGGAGCGCTTTTTCTCCAACTCTTAACTAAAGGTTACTTATAGTTAATATTGACCCGGTATATACTGTAAATGAAGAAGTATATGCCGGGTCTTTTTATATCCGGCGGTTAGGAGGCGGAAAAATGAAACGGCTGAAGGTTGTGCTCGTGGCGTGCCTGGCAATGCTCGTGGCTTTTACGGCATTGGCGTGGGCGGCGACGCAGTACAAAACAACAATTAAGGTAAACGGTACAAAGCTGAATGTGCAGCGCTATGTAGAGGGCAAGGGGCCTATGAAGGATAAGGCGGTGCTGCTCAACAAGGATAATAAGGTTGTTGTGCGCTGGAAGCAGCGCGAGCTGAAAAAATGGTACTATGACGGTGATAAATATTTCCGCTTTGTACCATACAGCTATGATATGAAAAATCTGAAGCCCGGCAGATATCGCTTGGTAACGACCAGCAGCTTCGGCAAGGGCGGTGCGGTTAAAAAGACAGTCAACATCAGCTACAAGCCGCAGAGCAAGATGCAGTTCCGTGCGTCCAAGATTATCCGCAAGGGCAACGGCGATGTTTACCAGCGCCTGTATTTTAAAAAGAATAATTCCACGGGCAAGACCTGCTATGCCCAGATTTTCAATAAAAACAACAAGCTGGTTTACAGCACGAAATATAAGGCAAGAAATGCCAATCAGGATTTTGCTTTCAGCTGGAACGGCTGGGCGAGCGGCAACAGCGGCAAAAAATGTGCTAAGGGCGTATATACCGTGAAGTATTGGATGGACGGCGTTAATCCCAAAACTGCCAAATTCCGTCTGAGCATTTGAGGAGGGGAGCATAATGAAAGAAAAAATGATGCGTATTATCGTAACTGTTATGCTTACCCTGCTGCTGTGCAGCCTGACGCTGCTGGCAGGCGCCGCCTCCAAAAATGACTGGAAGAATACGGCAGGCTGCTATGTGTGGACCGAAAGCAGCCAGTATAATAACGGCGTGCTGAATATCAAGCCCTTGGGCGACGATAAATACCTTTACGAGCTGAAGGTTATGCGTGGCAGCGAGGAAGAGGACAGTGCGGAGGATTTCGTTACTGCCGGTGTTTTTGAAATTAATGAGGACGGCGACGGTATTGCCGAGGTAGATTACCAAAATAATGATACGGTAGAGCTGCGCTTTGTGCTGAAGGATAAGAGCATTACCGCCTATCAGGACGGACCGCTGCCGCTTGATGTTCAGGGTGAATACAGATTCAACGAGGACAGCTTTGATGTATCCGAGGCTGCGGCCGCCGCGCTGCTTGCCGGCCTGCCGGAAAAGCAGACAGGCTTGCCGGAGGATGCTGATGATTATAAGCTGCTCTATGCGGAGGAGCCTGTGGACGGCTGGTTCTACCAGCTGACGGCGCTGGATGATGAGGGCAAGGTTATTGCCAAATTTTTGGTAGCTGCCGATTTGAGTGCTGTGTACCGCAACGATAAGGAGGATGAGGTAAGCCTTATTTACGGTGACCCGATTAATATGCTGGCGGCCAAAAGAGCACCGCTCGTAGAGGAAGATGAGCTGGAAGGCCCTGCAATCGAAAGCGGCGAGCTTGAAGGTGACGAGGATGCGCCCGACCTGCCTGCAACCGCAGCTTCCGAGCTTAGCCCGCTGGTGACGGTGGCTCCGGAGGAGGCCAGCCTGAAGGTGGGCGAGCGTACACGCATAGTTGCTTCGCTGCCGGGCTGCGTAGGCTATAATGTAACGGATCTGCGTTCTTCTAACAGTGATATAGTAAAGGTGGACGGCGATGTGCAGCTTTTGGCTGTGAAGCCGGGAACTGCGACAATTACCGGCAAGCTGCTGCTGGAAAAGGGCGAAAAGGCCTTTATGACGCAGATTACCGCCTATGAGCCGAAGCTGGAGGCTCCGAATTTGCCGGCGCACTTGGGAATAGACGAGGCGCTGAAGCTGGAGGCCTACGTTGTGGGCGAGGCTGACGGTGTGACACCGGAGTGGAGCGTGAGTGATGAAAAAATTGCCGTTATAGAAGATGGTAAGCTGATCGGCAAGGCTGACGGCGTGGTTACCGTTACGGCAGTCCATGGCGAGCTGAAGAGCCAATGGCCGGTGGCTGTGGGCACTGCGGAGCTGCCTGCTGCCGAGGATGAGGAAGAAAATGAGGATGACGATGACGGCTTTGGCCTGCTGACGATTATCGGCGGCGTAATTATCATCGGTGGTGCTGCTTTCTTCTTCCTGCGCAGAAAACGCAAATGATAAGCTGATGCTGTAAAGCGTTATGCTTACCGAAAAAAGTAATATGGTATGATAGGCGTCTGCCTTTTAGCGCGCCGGCATTTGCCGCCGGCGTGCTTTTTTATGCGTAAATTTGCCTGCCAAAGCACCCTTGCCGTTGCCTGCAGGCGCGGGAAATCACAGTTATTTTACACTCTGATAATGTTTCACAAAATCTCTGTAAAAAAAGTAACAAAAAGTTTTCAGTTAGACGTTACAAATGGTGAAAAATCTAGTATAATATTATTAAAGTGTACTATACTTTACAAAATCTCTGAGATCTCAAACTGGCGCCAAATCAATCAAAGTAAAATGAGGTAGAATAGTAGAAATGTTTTTTGATTCTTATGACACACCAGTCTTCAGACCTCCCAGTGAGGCACGCAGCTTTATTTTGCGCGTTACGCGCGGCTGCGCACATAATAAATGCACCTACTGCAACATGTACAGAGGTGTTCCCTTTCAGATTTTAAAGGATGAAGAAATTTCCCGTCAGATAGCGCTGGCGGCCCATTACGGCAAGAACAAGGTGCGCCGCGTCTTTTTGGCGGACGGCGATGCTTTGGTGCTGCCCACGGCCAAGCTGCTGAAGATTCTGCAGGTGCTGCGCGAGCAGTTTCCACATCTGCAGCGAGTTGCCAGCTATGCTGCGCCCAAGGATATCCTGCGCAAGAGCGAGGAGGAGCTGCGCCAGCTAAAGGAAGCAGGCCTGAAGCTTTTGTATTACGGCATGGAAACAGGCGACGACGCTACGCTGAAGGCTGTCAACAAGGGTGTTGACGGCGAACAGGCGGTAGAAGCGGGACGCAGAGTTACCGCCAGCGGCATGAAGCTTTCCATGATGATTATTCTGGGCCTGGCAGGCGCAGAGGGCAGCGAACGCCACGCACTGGCAACTGCCAAGGCGATTAATATTATCAAGCCGACGCATTTGAGCGCACTTTGCCTGATGCTGTACCGCGGCAGCGAGCTGCTGGACCAGTACGAGGCAGGCAAGTTCAATCCGCTTTCACCGGCGGGCTTGATGCGTGAGCTGAAGCTGATAATAGAAAATATAGATTTGCCTGCGGACAGGCACTGCCTCTTCCGCAGCAACCATGTATCGAACTACGTTCAGCTGGCAGCAACGCTGCCGCATGACAAGCAAAGGCTGCTGCGCGATATTGATTACAGTATTGCTCAGCTCAGCAAGCTGAAAAGCTGGGACGTATATAACTACAATTAATTTTTGATTTTGCATTTGAGCGGGGCTGATGAAGATGAAAAAGAAGCTGGCTTCTGTGCTGACCGTAATCATGCTGGCCTGCAGCCTGCCATGGCAGGCACAGGCTGCAGCGCCTATTGTCAGCAACAAACCGCATAAGGCACCGGTGGCAACGCCGCCGGCCGTAAGCGAGGCGCAGCCTGTGAAGGCGGTGCCGGAGCCTGCTGCCGTCAAAGCCGATACCGCAGCCAAGCCTGCTGCCGAGGTGAAGGCGCCCAAGCAGGCAAAGCCTGAGAAAAAGGCGAAGAAAACCGCAAAGAAAAAGACTAAAAAAACTAAGGAAAAGCAGCAGTCCAAGGTGCAGGTGCAGCAAAGCAACTGGCGCCTGAAGGTGGCACAGCAAAAGCTGCAGGTGCTGGGCTTCAGTGACGAACGCCCCAGCGGACGCATGACGGAGGCTACCAGCAGCGCGCTGAAAAGCTTCCAGAAGCAGCACAAGCTGAAGGCAGACGGCGAGCTGAATGATGCAACCTATCAGAAGCTGACCTGGGAGGCCTTTACTAAGGAGGGCATCCCCAAGGTTAAGGGCAAGGAAATCGTCAGCCGTGCCGCCAAATACAAGGGTGTTCCTTATGTGTTCGGCGGAACTACGACTAAGGGCTTTGACTGCTCCGGCTATGTGCAGCATGTATTTAAGGACTGCAAGGCCAAGCTGCCACGCTTGGCAGACGAGCAGGCGTTACAGGGGATTTTTGTAACGCAGAAGCAGCTGCGGCCCGGCGATTTGGTATTCTTTACCACCTATGCCGCAGGCGCATCGCATGTGGGTATTTATGCCGGTGACGGACAATTTTGGAGCGCATCCTCGTCCAAGGGTGTAATGCTTTCGTCGCTGAAGGACGATTACTGGAAACAACGCTATTATGGAGCACGCCGGGTGTTGATTACGAACGGCGAGGTTTATAAATAAAAGTTCTGCTGACGGCAGCCGACTGCCGGACAGCGGGGGAGGGTATAAAATATGATTCGCGAGAGAAGAAATAAGGATAAGCTTGCTTCTTATTACAGAAAGTTTATGGAAGAGGGCATTGTTGACCCTAACGTGCATCCGTGGGTTGCCGACAGCTGGCAGCGTTGCCGTGCTATGCATCTGCCGCACGAAACCATGCCCAAAATCAACAAGCTGAGCCGCGAGGAGATTATCGCGCACCAAAAGACGCATGAGTTCATTGTCAAATACGTTGACGGTCTTTATGAGCAAAGCAAGCAGCATTTCAATATCCACAACCTGAGCATGCTGCTGATTGATGAAAACGGCTATGTAATCAAAAACTATGCTATGCCGTTCTTCCAACGCATTATCGAGGATATTCAGGGTATGCGCGTTCTGGAGGAGGATGTTGGTACCTCCAGCATCAGCATTGCGCGCGAGCATAATGTGCCCTTTTTGATGTTCGGTCCGGAAATGTGGATTAAGGACAGCCATTCCGGCGATGCCTGCAGTGCGCCTATCTGCGTAAACGGCAAAATCCGCTATATTATTTCCTTCTTTTCCTTGGATCAGAACGATTTGCCCTATGATTTGCTTTTGAGCCTGCTGATGACGATGAAATATTCCATCGAGCAGCATCTGAACATGCTGGAGGCCTGGAGCATTAACCGCATTATGATGGAACAGCTGCCGGTAACCGTTTACTGGCTGGGCAAGGACGGCAGTGTGAAATACTGCAACGAAAACGGCCGCAAGCGTCTGGACGGACATGAGCGCCTGGAGGACGTGTTCCTGAACTACGAGCATATTCCTATCAAAAAAGCGCTGCATGGCGTAGCAACGCAGCGTCGTGAAATTACCTGGATTACTCAGGACAGAACCTTTGAGGATATTACCACTGTTATGCCGATTAAGGTTGGCAGCGAGGTAGAAAGTGCTTTGGTGCTGTCTATGTCCATCGAGGATTTGAAAACAACCATCGCCCATGCAACCGGTTACAGCAGCCGTTACAGCCTGTACAGCATGGTCGGCGAAACCAGCGAATTTTTGGCGCTGCAGCATAAAGCGAGCCGCGTTGCCCGCACCGACCACAACATCCTGCTGCAGGGTGAGCCCGGTACTGGCAAGCAGCGTTTGGCACACGGCATTCATCAGGCCAGCCCCCGCGCTGCCGCTCCGTTGATTGCTGTAAAATGCCACAACGCATCTATGGCAGAGCTGGAGGCCGAATTCTTCGGTACGAATGAGGACGGACAGCAGTCCGCAGGCAAGCTGGAGCTTGCTATCGGCGGTACTCTGTTCCTTGATGAGGTAGAAAAGCTGCCGCTGGAAATGGGCGACAAGCTGGCTGATGCGCTGACGCACGGTCTGCCCGCAACGGAAAAGGGCGGCAAGCCGCGTATGTTTGATGTGCGCGTAATCGCTGCCTGCGATTCCAACCTTAAGCGTTTGGCAGACAAGGGACTTTTCTCCCGTAATCTGTATGAGCTGGTGCTGGATACAACCATGCGCGTGCCGCCTCTGCGCGAGCGCGTGAAGGATATCGAGGTTATCGCTTCGCATATTCTGGTGGAAATGTCCGCACAGCACAACCTGCCGCAAAAACGCCTTTCTCCCGAGGCTGTTTCCCTGCTGCTGTCCTGCAGCTGGCCGGGTAACATTAAGCAGCTGCAGGGTGTTATCGAGCAGGCCTTCTTCCACACTCCCGGCAGCATCATCGAAGCAGAAAATATTAAGCTGCCCGGTGACAAAACTTTGGAGCGCTCCTGGAAGTATGACAAGGAAGCCTTTATTGCCGCCTGGAAATCTGCCGGCGGCAATATCAGCAAGCTGGCAACAATGCTTGATGTCAGCCGTGTAACCTTGTATCGTTATCTGAAGAAGTACGGTTTGGGACCGAAAGCAAAATAAAATTTACCATGAATGCCCTCGAAGCAGGCTTGTCCTGCTTCGGGGGCTTTTGCGTTTTGGCGGATAGTTTCGCGTTGCGAGGCAAGCTTAGAAGAGAAAAATGCAACATGTTGCAAAAATCTCTTGTAGGAATGGTGTTGATGGTGAATATTAGGAAGAAAAAGGCGAATTTAGAAGAGAAAAATGCAACATGTTGCAAAAATCTCTTGTAGAAATGGCATTGAGATTGAATATAGGGAGAAAAAAGGCTATAATAGAAGAGAAAAGTGCAACATGTTGCAAAAATCTCTTCTAAAGAAGGTGAACTAATGGAAATCCGCAGAGATTTTTATTTGGACAAGCTGATAAAACGCAAGCATAACGGGTTGATTAAAATTATTACCGGTATTCGCAGATGCGGTAAATCCTATCTGCTGAACAACATATTTTATCAGCATCTGCTTTCATGCGGTATAGATGATGCGCATATTATCCGTTTTGCTTTCGACTCCGCCGATGATTTGCAAAAGATAGGTGAAAGTCCTATTGCCATGGGAAAGGAAAAGCGTGGCGTAAATCCGGAAAAGTTTATGGCTTATGTTAACAGCAGGCTTGCTGATGAGGGTATGTATTATCTGCTGCTCGATGAGGTACAGGAAATGGATTGCTTCGAAGCTGTGCTTAACGGGTATTTGCGCAAGGCGAATATGGATGTATATGTTACCGGCAGTAATGCTAAATTTCTTTCCAAGGATATTATTACGGAATTTGCCGGACGTGGCGATGAGATGCATATGTATCCGCTTAGCTTTGCCGAATTTATGAGTGTTTATCCCGGTGATAAGTATATGGGCTTGGCGGAATATATGCTTTACGGAGGAATTCCTGCAGTTGTGCTGCGTGAAGGGACTGCCGAAAAGGCTGCCGCTTTGCAGAATTTGTTGAGTGAAATTTATTTGAGTGATATTTATAAGCGCAACCGTATCCGTAATAAGGGAGAAATGGAGGATTTGCTCAATATACTGGCTTCGGCCATTGGCTCTTTAACTAATTATGAAAAGCTGAAAAATACCTTTAAAAGTGTAAAAAAATCCAAAATTACTTCTACGACTATTAAAAAGTATCTGGATTGCCTGGAAGATTCTTTTTTAATTGAAGCAGCTTCGCGCTATGATGTAAAGGGCAAGGCCTATATTGATACTCCGAAAAAATATTATTTTTCTGATCTGGGGTTGCGTAATGCGCGCATTAATTTCCGGCAGTTTGAACAAACTCATTCTATGGAAAATGTAATTTATAATGAGCTTTGCATGCGTGGGTACAGCGTTGATGTGGGTGTAGTGCCTATTGCCGTGAGAGATGACAGCGGTAATGTAGTAAGAAAACAGCTGGAGGTTGATTTTGTCTGCAATATGGGCTCAGTAAGGTACTATATACAGTCTGCATATTCCTTGCCGGATGAAATGAAACGTGCGCAGGAGGTACGCCCCTTGAAAAATATTGATGATACCTTCAAAAAAATTATCATTACCAAGGATATTGTCCCGGCCTATTATGATGAATACGGAATTCTTACCGTGAACATATATGATTTTTTACTGGATTGTGATAGCTTGGAAAAATAAAGCAGTTCGTTTTGGCATTTCAGTTTGATTGCCCCTGAAGCAGGCTTGCCTGCTTCGGGGGCTTTTGCGTTTTTGGAAAGAAAATAATAATTTAAAGAAGAGAAAAGTGCAACATGTTGCAAAAATCTCTTGTAAAAATATTTATAAGATTGAGTAATCATCCGGTAAAGCTGATTTTAGAAGCGAAGAAAAACTTTTTTGATAAAATTATGAAAAAATGCCTGTAAAAAGCAGGTAAACCTTAGCCCGGATGCAGTTTACGACGGTCTTATTGTGCTTTTGAAAAAATAAGCGAGTTAAACTATTAGTACATATTCTCACCTTGCGCAGAAAATATGAAAGTGCTATAATAAAAATTGATCATAATTGTTCGCTTAATTAAAGAAATAGCCGAAAGCTGTGCTTACAACTATTGTTATTGATGCAGGCTGCTTAGTGCTATTGCAGGATAGCAGATGCTTGAAAGCGGGGCAATACTATCGCAGGACAATTACTGAAACAGCTGTTTAACTTGTTTCCACACGTGACAGGTGTTACGTACAGTATATAAATAATAATATTTATGTGTGAGGTGTTTTTTATGAACAAAGTATTCAAAGCTCAAACTTCGCAGGTGCTGAGCACCCGTA
>NZ_GL830913.1 GCF_000188175.1 Phascolarctobacterium succinatutens YIT 12067
TGTTTCCGCAGTACAAGAAAAAATCGCAAGTAAGCGCACCACTCTTGTGGAAGAAAGCGAACTTACTCATGTTGCGGCTCCTGATAATCCCACGAAAGAGTTTGAGAACCGGCAAGAGCGTTTTGCACTATATCGAGCAATGCAACAGTTAGATGCCGAAACTCGTGAAGTAATCCATCTGCGATTAGCCGGTGATTTCTCTTTCCGTGACATCGGTGACATTCTTGGGCACAGCGAAGTATGGGCTCGAGTGCGCTTTTATCGTGGTAAGGAAAAACTTGTAAAGATTATCGGAGGTGATAACAATGCGTGAAACCAATCTTGACTGCTGCGTAGTCAGGGATTTACTCCCATCCTATCTTGAAGAATTGACCGAGACAGAGACCTCTGCTATGGTCAGAGAACACATTGAGCATTGTGCGGCCTGCCGCCAGCTTGAAGAGGATATGCGCAGGCAGGTTCCTATTGAAAAAGCGCCACAGCGTGCACTTAGATTTTTAAAGCGTGTTAAACGCACTCGCTTAATAGCGGCAATTCTTTCCGCACTTGTTGCCCTGTTTTGTATAGGGTGGCTCTATGATTTGGAGTTTCATTATGCCAATACAGAAGCCGGTAGGCTGGAAGCGGTATGTGACTATATTCCTTCACCGGAAGGCAACACTATTTCCGGTGTGGAAGCAGGAACTCCGGTTCGTGCAGTCTCGTGGCAAACAATAGACAATCACCTGCTGATCTTTTTCGCAGCTGATAACGAGGAAAATGTTCATGGTGTTATGCATCTTTACTCTGTTAATCCTGTTCAAATTTTATTCCTCCTCTGTGACTTCCATAAAAAGTATATCCTATGCGTTCTTAAGCTAGCTGCTGTTAGTGCTTCTCATTGCACCCTGGTTATAAAAGCCATACTCACAAACCTCTTCACCAAAACTCTTTACATCTCTAATATAGAACTCTATCTAGCGAACTTTTAGAAAAGATATAAAACATCAGAGTATGGACAGTTGCGGATGTACTTCAGAAAAGATTAGATGTCTAAAAAGCTTGTAGTTAAAGCTTTTTAGACATCTAAATCTAGGTACTAAAACAATTCATCCAGTAAAATATAATATTTTATTTTCTCCCAATCAGGCTTGATCCCCAGTAAGTCAAAAAATAGCTCGACATACTGTTCTTCCCCGATATCCTCCCTGATCGACCGGACGCAGAAGGCAATGTCATACCACTTGTCCGCCCTGCCGCTTCTCCCAAGATCAATAAAGCCACTTACTTTGCCATCTTTCACAAAGATGTTGCTGTCTCCCAGGTCGCCGTGGGAAAAGACAAGTTCCTCTTCGGGCTTTTCCGTCTTTAAAAAATCATACAGCTCGCGCGGATCTTTAAATGGAGTGTCTTCTTCCCAGTTTTCGCAATCCACATCGGCCAGATCGTTATTCAGTAAGTAATCCAATTCGGCTAAGCGGCTGTCTAAGCTATTCGTATAGGGACAATCCGATATGTCGATGGAGTGAAAGAGCCTGATGCACTCCGCATACAGCTCGATAATCTTTTCAGGGCTTTGTTCATCTTCATACTCTTCCGAGCAAAGGACGCCATCGGCCTCACTCATGAGCAGATTGCTCCAGCCATCATGCCGTTCAAAGTGCAGGACCTTTGGAACAGGCAGCTTTCCTTCCAGCCATAGCATCATGTCCTTTTCCCGTTCCACATCATAGGTGGTCCCTTTATACCGGCTGTCCGTCATTTTTAAATATAGGTTTTCATTTTCTCCCACCAGCTTATATACCTTAGCAGGAGACATTCCTTCCGTATCTTTTACGCAGCGGTATTTTTCGATCAGTTTTTTCAATTCCGGTGATATTCTCATTTTAGCCATTTATTATTTCCTTCCTCTTTTCTACAGTATTTAAAGATACCCCAAGAAGCTAATTATAACAAGACGAACTCCAATTCACTGTTCCTTGCATTCTAAAACCTTAAATACCAGAAAACAGCTTTTTCAAAGTTGTTTTCAAAGTTGGCGTATAACATAGTATCGACGGAGCCGATTTTGAAACCACAATTATGATAGAATTTACAAGCTATAAGGTTATTGTCCTGGGTTTCAAGCATTAGTCCATGCAAGTTTTTATGCTTTGCCCATTCTATAGATATATTGATAAGCGCGCTGCCTATGCCTTGCCCCCTGAAATCCTTACATACGGCGATATCTTCTATATAAGCGTACCGGTTCCAATTTTTTCGCAGTTTAACTTTTCCGACGCATTTATCGTCTTGGTAGTAAAGATATATTATCTTATCAGTATTGTCAATATATTCAAGGCAATCTGCCTCCTCATCCTCTTCATCCTCTTCGTCTTGGTAGCTTTTTAAATATGGCGCTTCATAGAGTAATTCTGTAAAGGTCCAATTCTCGTTTTCATACCTCGGTATAATCTTACCTATCACCTCAAATGGTTCGCTGGGTTTATCGATATCTTTCAGGTGCCCTGCTTTCATTTCTGTAATCACTGTTCCCGCCTCTCTTCTATATCAGCGGCATATGTGCTATCCAGGCAGCCGGTTTTACCAGTGTATTTTTTATACATGTCCCTGGTATATTTTGTTATATTCCTATCATACTCCGGATAGGCATAATGAAGCCTTTCCGCCACCTCACCGGATACCGCCCTGAACAATTGATGGCATAGAAATAATGCTTCCCATATGTTTTCATAGGAATCCATCCGGTAGGTGGACAAAAGTTTCTCCCACAAATCCTCGGATATATACCTTTCAATAAACTTATAGTTCTTGCCTACACTTAATTTAAAGCCTGTTTCGATGCCGACCTTCCATGATATCATTCTCAGCAGCTCATGGCGAACAATCTGATTAAAATGATCAATAGCAAATAAAATTTCCTTACGGCACAATCCTTTAATAACATAAGGTGTTACATTCCAAAATTCATTGCAGCAATCATCATACTCCCTTGCGCTTGGCTTTCTTACATGATAATGATAAAAGTCATCTGTGTGCATATGCACAGACTTTTCCAAATCTGATTCTTTTGCAACAGCAGATGCCGTTGTAGTTTTTCCTGTCCCCGGCGCACCTGTGATTACAATAATTCTACCTTGATTCATCTATATTTTACCTCCACAACTTCCGATTTGTTGATAACTCATTATATCATAAATCTATTCACTGTATCATAAATCTATCCACTTTTCAATCTATATCACGCAATTAACTTGGAAAGGAACACCGCCGAGCAATGGGTTATCTCGGCGGTCACTCTTTTACTCGTTGTCCGCTCCATACGATACCGACGACGGAATTCCGTTATCATTTAGATTTTTCTCGATATCCTTCACCGGAAGTGAGGAAAAATACGCTTCTCTTCCCTCTTTTATTATAAGCTCGTGGCACGGCTTGTTTCCGGCGTTGTCGGGAATGCGCGCGTCCATTATGTTCACGGCTATCATCTCGGGAGTAATGGCGGCTCTCCCTCCGGCTTGACCTACGCACACCACCGCGTCGGGTCTGTATTGCTCCACCGCTTTTTTAAGAACCTCTCCTGCCTTTCCAAACACCGTCGGCACTTCGAGCTTTAAAATTTCCGCGCCTTGTATATCGTTTTAAGGGCAAGTAAAGAAGAAACTATGAAGCGAGCTATCGAACGCTCAAAGTTAGACAGAGAAACAAATATTGAATTAGTTGAAACAATGTGGAAGCAATTTTCCAATTTGGGAATCTATGAATTAAATGTTATAGATACAACTACGCATTCAATCAAAGATACTGTTTCCGCAGTACAAGAAAAAATCGCAAG
>NZ_GL830914.1 GCF_000188175.1 Phascolarctobacterium succinatutens YIT 12067
CGTTGGTTGCGTTGGTTGCAACACCGTTGGTATACAAATTCCAACCTGCATTAGCACTGTCGCTTACCTTCTTCAGCTGTGCTACGTTAACAGCGTCAGTATCTTCAGTACCTGCTGCTACGTTGGTAATCTGACGAGTAATTTTTTTACCCTCTACAGAACTGCCTACAGAAACAGCACCATTAGTTGCCTTCCAAGCAATACCGGTTTCTCCTTCAGCAGCACCATAGCCAAGCGCGTTGGCAGCTGTGCTTGCTACGCTGCCTACGCCCAGAGCAACGCCGCCTTCTGCACTTACGCCTGCACCATTGCCGATAGCAACTGCATTATTGGCTGTAATTTCATTTTGATGACCGAAGGAAATAACATTGCTTACGCCAGTGATTACGTTTTTGTTGCCCATTACAATAGAATCGGAAACATTAGTCAGTTCATTGTGAGAACCTGCCATGAATACGTCATGGCTACCCTTTTCATTATCACCGGTAAGTTTGTTATCATAGCCGATAACGGTAGAATCGGTCTGTTTGGAAACAGTGTTGGCACCGCCGACTACTGCAATGGCACCGCTTTTTTTCTTAGCCAATGCGCTATAGTCACCCTTGCTAATATTGTATGCTTCAAAAGCACCTATATTCATATCCTTATAGGCATCAGTAACCTTGTTGCCGGTACCCTGAATCGTTACACCATTAGATCCCTCGACAGTGTTTGCGGAGCCCATAACATTATTAGCTACGCCGGAATAAACCTTACCGTTTTTATTATCTACAGTATTCTTAGAGCCGACAACGGTTGCCGTTGCACCCTGAACATTTATGCTTCTACCAAATGCTTCATAAGACGTTCCATCACTGTTAATAACAGAATCAGTACCTACAACAGTAGTATACAGACTACCGGAATTTGTATTGGCACCTACAAGAGTAGTGCCTTCGCGACCACTGATAGCATTGGAGCCCAAAGAGGTTCCTTTATAGCCGGCATGTGCTTTATAGCCAAGAGCTACACCGCCTAAGCCATTACTGCCCTCAACTACGCTTGCACCATTACCGATAGCAACCGATTCTTTAACAGCAGATGCATCTTTGCCGAGTGCAATAGAATCCACTGCTTCCTCTTCTTTAGAAGATGTTTGTAATGTAGCATTAGTGCTGCGTAAGGATGTTTTATTCTTGTCATAAACTACTGCTAGGTCTTCGGTTTTAGCGTATTTGGAAAGGTCAACATCTACCTTATACTGTGTGCCTGTAGCGTCATCCTTAACTAATGTAGCCTTTGTATTTTCACCGTCAACCAAGGAAACTTTCTTACCTGCCGCAGCTTTTACAGCGTTCAGCTGTGCTACGTTAACAGCGTCAGTATCAGCAGAACCAGCTGCTACGTTAGTAATTTGACGAGTAATGGTAGCACTGCCTACAGATACAGCACCAGCGTTGGCTTTCCAAGTAAGGCTGTCTTTATCTTCATCAGGAGCATACAAGCCAACAACATGGGATTCTCTATCAGCAACAGAGGAGGCACCCAGTGCAACACCCTTGCTAACATTTGCTTCAGCAAAATCGCCTAAAGCAGTACTGCAATAACCACTTGCTTTTCCAGCATAGCCAAGAACTGTTGCATATTCACCTTCCGCTTTAGAGAAACCGCCTACAGCAGTGCCATTAGCAACATTGGCCTGACTCATATAACCAACAGCTATTGCTTGTTCGCCTTCTGCTTTGGAAAGAGCACCTACAGCAGTAGAAACAGCACCCCACGCTCCAGATTGCGAACCAAGAGCAACAGAGAAAGAACCGGACTTTCTCGATTCTCCAGGATGATTTTTATTCCAATCAGCATCAACATTTACCAAATTGCCCATTGCCACAGAGTAATCGCCAGTTGCATTGGCTTGTGCGCCTACAGCAGCTGCACCAGTACCTATATGCTGGATATTAGGGCCAACAGCAACACTGTTATCTTTATCTGCTATAGTTTGGCTGCCAATTGCAATAGCATTAGTTGCAAGTGCTTTAGCTATGCTACCAATAGCAATAGTATGACGATCACTGGCTGTGCTCGAAATACCAAATGCCATGCTTGACTCTCCGCTGGCATTAGCATCCTGACTAATAGCAATACTAGTACCTCCACTTGCTTTTGCCCTAGTGCCAACAGCTATAGAACTGCCGCCACTGCTTGCACTCTCATTGCCAATAGCAATACTTTGAAGCTCCGTAGACTTAGCATCCTTACCTAATGCTACACTATAAGCACCAGTTGCCTTAGCATCACCACCAATAGCAGTTGCCCAACCAGCTGCACTGTCTTCACTGCCTTTACCAATAGCAACACCGTCAGTTCCTTTAGCTTTAGCATCCTTACCAACTTCAATCTTGGTATCATCCGGCGCCAAATTAGCCGCCATTGCCGGTGCTACGCTTGCACAGGTCATTACACCTGTAGCAATCAGCATTGCCAACAGTTTTTTAGTAGAGCAGCTTTTAGTTCCATGGCTTTTTGCCATTTCGGAAACAACGACATATGCGTTACGCGCTTCACTCCAAATTACTTTGAACTCAAACTTCGCACACGGAAAACATCCCGT
>NZ_GL830915.1 GCF_000188175.1 Phascolarctobacterium succinatutens YIT 12067
CTCAAACTTCGCACACGGAAAACATCCCGTATGCCTTGATAAATCAGCTTGAACTGAATGTCGAAAGCCATTCACGCACACTTCTGTGCACGCAGACGACTCATCCAAAGAGCGGGCAGATCGTTCAGGAATCGTTCCAAGAGCGATTCGACCAGCAAGACTTCTGACGGATATTCTGCCCGAAGCTGCTCCGCAAACTCCTGCAACACGAGGCGAAGCGCTTCCATGTACTTCAAGTCCGGAAGCTCATCAAGCCCCAGATAGAAGAGCTCGCCGAGGCTTCGCCCATCCGTGTTCTCACGTTCCTCGACAGCCAGGAGCATATATCGTGTGCAGACGACGGCGACATGCGCCGTCATCGCATCGTAGGAGACGGAACGACAATCCTTGCCGAGCCGCAGGTAGGACTTGCACGCTTTGAAGAACACCTCGATGCCCCAGCGCTTCCCGTAGAGCTGGATGACTTCTTCCTCCGAAAGCGAGAGGTCTGTCGTGACGAGGACGAGATAATCCTTCCGCTTGTTGCGGTTCCGCACGAAGACCAATCGCACAGGCACGAGGGATTCTCCCTGTTTCGTCGCGACAGCATCGACGGACAGGAGGTAACGCGAGCGTCCGCGGCGTTTCTTGTGTTCCTTGTAGATGGCCTTGACGTTCGAGATCTTCCCTTCGCAGAGGTAGCGCACCTTCTTGCTCTTCTTTGCCATAGCGGTGACGTCATAGCCGAGGTCATGGATGGCTTTCAGAGAGGATGGCGAGCAGAACCATGTGTCGAAAAGGACGTATTGCGCGGGAACGCCAGCGGCTTTGACCTCCTGCAACAACTTGAGGACAACGGCAGGCGCTTCCATCTGCGCGAGCTTGCGCTGCTTTCCGCCGTTGCTCCTGGCATCGACGGACGCGTCGGCCTCGTTGAGACGATTCTTTTCCTTCGAGGTTGAAAGAAGGCAGAACGTGAGTGGCAGGAACGTGTTCCCGTCCGTCCAGCCGAGGACGAGCAAGCGGAAGCCCTTCGTATAGCGGCGGCTCACATGGTCGTAGACGTTCGCCAAGAGTTCCACGCGCTTGGAGCGCGAGCGGCTGAAGAGCGAATCGTCGACGATGATAGCGCAACGACGTCCGGCGTCTGTCAACGGTTTGATGGTTTCGTTGATGATCCGCGCCGCAAGGAGCAGCGTGAACCTGCGCCAGTTCGTGTGACAGGAGTTCAAGAAGCGGTAGGCCGTGTCCTTGCCAAACGGCAGGGATTCCTCGTGAAGCCGGCGTTGCATGTAAAGCGAGCGGTTCTCGAAGATGATGCTGACGAGCACAAGGAACACCAGAATAGCGGAAAAGCCCTTGAGTTTGCATGCGTTGGCAGACCGCAAAATCTGGCCGATGCGATATTGGTGGAAGAACAGCGAAGTTTTCTTCGAAATGGATTCCATCTGATGGGTGGTTTGTGGTATAATTTGCATAGCATGAACCTCCGCTTTAGTATGTTTTGTTTCACACCTTAATTATA
>NZ_GL830916.1:0-4149 GCF_000188175.1 Phascolarctobacterium succinatutens YIT 12067
CGGCGCATTGCGCCGCCTTAAAGGTTAAACTGTTATGCTATTAAAAAGTGTATTCTGCGCCGATTATGAAGCGTCTGCCCTGTGCAGGATACTTGTAAGTACCACCATCAATACCAGCACTTTCAGCATAAGCCTTGTTGAACAGATTGTAGCCCTTAGCATAGAAGGAAAGGTCTTTCGTTGCTTTATATGCCACAGACATGTCCAAGGTCATGTATTTGCTGTCAACATAGGCACTCTTGTCTGCACCACTGCCACCACGCAGGAACAAATCAGCATTCCACAGGTCATCGTGATAGCGAACACCAAAGCGATACATATTAGGAATATAGTTAGCATCACGAACATAGCCACTGCCATGCTCATTATTTTTTACACGAATATAGGTATAGGAAGCCTCTAAATCCCAGTTATCGTTCAGCTCGTGAGCAACACTCAACTCCATACCATTTTTCTTTTGCTTATCAACATTTCTTACAATTGATACAGAAGCGTTATCACTATTAGTAGTATCCCAATCAATAGCATCTTCAAGCTTGCTTTGGAAATAGCTAATGTTAACAGATGTTTTATCTGCTATCTTAGTTCCATAACCAATAGTCCATGTATCACCTTTTTCAGGCTTCAGATTTGGGTTACCATAGCTTTCATATGTATATTTATTTCTATCATCATAATAATAAGAATAATAATACAAGTCATCTAATGTAGGTGCCTTAAAAACCTGTCCCCAGTTAAAGTACGCATGACTGTTTTCGTCAAATTTCTTGTTCAAACCTGCACTCCAAGTAGTTTTACTGCCTGCGGTACTATGCTTATCATAGCGCACGCCTGCATCCAAAGTCCAGCTAGGTGCAAATTCCCATTGGTCGCTGACAAAAACAGCTTTATTATTAATGGATTTTTCTGCTGTATATGACGTAGCATTTAATGCTTTAGCCTTACGATAGGAAGCACCTACAACTAATCTGTTGTTATCTGACAAGGTAATGTTCTGCTGAGCTTCAAAGCCTGTATCAGTTTCGTACATATCGCCCGCATTGTAATAATCATATTTATTACGATAAAGTTGGATAAAGCCTTGATCCTTATCATTGACAGTCCAATTATACTTTGCATAAAAATCATTCGTTTTTTTGTTGCTGAAGCTTGCAGACTTTGCCTTTGTACTATAAGATCTAACGCCTTCAAACTTACTGAAATCATAACCAAGTTCTAAATTAGATGTTTCTGAAAGCTCTTGGCTTAATTTCACAGAAACCTTTTCATTTTCATAAGTAGACGCAGCAGGCCATCTCTCATTTGCTTCTGTTTTAGCATCTTTATACTCATGATAGCCTTGTTTATATTTAGAGGCTGCAACCATAACGCCAGTCTTACCTTCTTTTATAGTGTACATAGCTTTTGCATCACGTGCCTGATGAGATCCAAAGCCCATAGAAACCTTACCATAGCTATGGTCCACCTTCTTAGTGATAATATTAACTACACCACCAACGGCATCGCTGCCATAAAGTGCGCCACCATGACCTTTAACAACTTCAATGCGCTCGATAAGGCTTACATCTGGCATTTGATTTAAATCATAGCTGGCACGACTCATTGTTCCCATATCAATGTTAACGCGTTTGCCATCAACAAGGACGAGAACGCGTTCATCGCCATTTAAAACTACTTTCTTTTCATAAGCGCCAACACCGGTGTCCATAACCGTAGCACCCGGTACATCCTTCAGTACATCAGCTACATCCAGATAATGTCTGTCAGCGATTTTTTCTGCAGAAATAACGGTTGTATTTACAGGAACATCAACCATTTTGCTTTCGGTTCTGGTAGCAGTTACCACCATATCCTCAAGTGCGAACTCCTGCAAATCCTCTGCTGCAAACGCCGTGCCCCCCCATACTACAGTTGTACCTGCAAGCAAGGACACCACTACAGCATTACGTAAGCTTTGAACCTTTTTCATACTCTAAACCCACCTTTGAAATAATTTATAGCATACCATCCGCCTCTATACTTTCAAGACAGGCGTACAGCAAAACTAGCTTTCTCTCTCAGCTATCAGTTTATCTTCTTATCACTTACTCGTCAACGGCAAAAATAGGGATATTATTTCGCCGCAAGCATTTATTTACTTACTTTATATAATGAACATCATAGGCAACTGACTGCACACACTTAGCTTCTGCATCATAATCAAAAAGCAACACCGCAGGCTCACCGCTGTACGCCAGCTTCAGCTCACCCCGGTCAATAACCACGCTCTGCCCCACATTCATATCCATCCACTGCGGGGAACCGGTCTGATTGCAGACAATTATCGTCACATCAGTTACCTTAGATGCATGCAGCCAAGCGGGAAGCGGATTACCGCATACCTGTGTCGGCGGCCAGGCAGCAACGTCGACAATTATTTCGGCACCGTGTGCCTTGGTTCCCTCATAATATTCCGGGAACCACAGGTCAGCGCACACCAGCACTCCTGTCTGCAGTCCGCTGCAGGGAAGCACGGTAAAACTGTCACCCTTGCGCGCCCAAGACTCGGATGCCATGCACTCGCCAAAGAGCTTGCGGTGACGGCCGATGATTTCACCATCAGGACCAAAGACAAGACAGCTGTTGAAGTTTTTATCACAGGCAGCATCATATTCGCCGCAGCCTAAAAAGAGGGTAATGCCATATTCACAGCACAATTTACGCAGCGGCTCCAGCTCAGGTGACGGCTGAGGCACTACCACAGCGTTTTCATCTATGCGATAAAAATAATATCCCTGTACTGCCATCTCCGGCGTTAATACCCAGTCTGCGCCCTGCTCCGCAGCAATGCGCACTGCCTGCTCCAATATCTGCAGATTGCGCTCCTGCGGACCGCAGCTGAGCTCTAAATGACATAAAGCAATTTTCATTCCATTGCCTCCGAAAATTCTAAACAATCATTTTTTCTATTTTATTGTATATACTAAGAATATAGTCAAGCAAAAGATACTACCAAGCAGCTTAGTTATGTCAAAAGATATGTAGAAAATACCTGTTAGATGTCAGAAGCATTACCTGACGCATTATTTATTAACAAAGAAACGTCAGCGAAGCGAAATACTTTGTTAAGCACCCGACGCTGACGTTTTTTTACTTTTGTATGCGTTTTATCGCTTCACGCTTCATGCTGCATTCCGCACCATAGGCAGACTTATCCTCGAAGCCATACCAACGCGCGAAGCAACCGCCGCCGCACAATTTAAAATCACCGCATTGACGGCAAAAATCCATAGACTCGGCAATCACCTGCTTAGTTTTTTCTACCAAAGCAGGCTCTAAGCCGTTATATACATTACCAAGGTAAAAATCCGCATTGCCTACCAGCGAGGAGCAGGCGTAAATATCCCCCTTGGCATCCACAAAGGCTGCTTCACCGTTCATGGCGTAGCAATGGCCGAAGGTCAGACTGCAATCCTTACACAAAAGCTGCGCCCGCTCCTGCTGCGCAATCGCTATGCGCATTCCTGTGAGCTTCGCCAGCTCGTCGCAGCGCGCAAAAACGCGCTGCATAGCCTGCTGCATTGCTGCAGGCGTTGGCGGCTGCAGATTGCGGCCACGTCCCTGCCCGCGCAGGATGTCAAAGCCGATTTTACGGATGTTGCCCAAAAAATAGGCAAAATCCACAATGCCTTCAAGTGTATCTACATTTTCCGATGTCACTACACAGGTTACGCCGCAGGCAATATTGTTGCGGCGTAAAACCTCAATACCTTTGAGGATTTCTCCGGTCGCACCGTAGCCATTCTTTTTCAGCCTCAGCTTATCATTGACAGCCGGTCTGCCGTCAAGGCTCACGCCGATAGCAACCTTATTTTTATAGAGATACTTTGCAATCTTATCAGTAAGCAAAGAGCCGTTAGTCTGCAGCTGCAGTACGGCAGGCGGCTTTTCCTGATGCACATAATCTACCACTGCCTTCAGGCAATCAAAGTTCAGCAGCGGCTCGCCGCCGCTGAACTGAATTACGAAGCGTTCACCGCCGTCCGCCGCCAGCTTAACTGCTGCCAACGCTGTTTCCGGTGACATCATACTGCGTTCATGCTCGGCAGCATAGCAGTAACGGCAGGCAAAGTTGCACTGGCCGGTCAGGCTCAGCACTAACATTTTAAT
>NZ_GL830916.1:4159-36127 GCF_000188175.1 Phascolarctobacterium succinatutens YIT 12067
GGTCAGGCTCAGCACTAACATTTTAATGCCCATCTGCTCTGTCCTCCAGCTCGCCCTCCATATCAAGGTAGAGCTTTTGCAGCTCTTCTTTGGTTTCCGGCTTAGCCTGCCACAGTCCGCGCTGTTCTGCCTCCAGCAGAATTTCCGTCATGCGCTGCAGCGCCCAGGGGTTCACATCACGCAGCCATTCCTGTACTGCCGGGTCAAAGGTATATTTTTCAGCATATTTTTCGTACATCCAGTCCTCCATAACGGCGCTCGTCGCATCCCATTGGAAGCTGTGCGCAATCATGTTGGCCATATCGGCAGCGCCCTTATAGCCATGCTGCATCATGCCCTTGATAAACTTAGGATTAATCGCCTCGCTGCGGAACAGGCGCTTTGCCTCCTCCTGCACGCTGTGCATCGTCACACGCGTCCTGTCGGTACTATCGCCGCAGTAGGAGCGCGGCGCGCTGCCCTTAATCGAACGCACTGCTGCAATCATGCCACCATGATATGCATTGTAGTCATCACTGCTGAGCATATTTGTTTCGTGGTTATCCTCGTTTTTAATCGTAATATCCAAGCTGCCCATACGCTTGCGGAACTGCTGCGGCAGGAATTTACCCTTGGTTTTGCCGCCATAGGCATGACCGCCCCAACGTACATAAACATCGGCAATATCATCAATGGTTTCCCAGTTCTTGCTTTCCAACAGCGCCGCAACGCCTGCGCCATAGGTTCCCTGCGCATCGCCAAAGACGCGGAAGGCCGCCTGACGCCATGCTGCAGCGTGCTCCATACCCTCCTGCTGCTCCAGCTCCCTGGTATCATCCTGAATATGCTTGCGTACAAAGTTTAAGTCATCAGGCTCATCCTGCTCCGCTGCCAACAGCACCGCCTTATCCATCACTTGCATTACCGACGGCATAGTATCGCGGAAGAGGCCGCTGATACGCGCCGTAACGTCAATACGCGGACGTTTGAGCTCCATCAGCGGAATGACCTCCAGGCCGTTGATACGCAGGCTGCCGCTCTGGTACTTGGGACGGATGCCCATGAGATAGAGGAATTCAGCAATGCACTGGCCATGACTGCGCATATTCGCGCCGGACCAGAAGACCATACCGATATTTTCCGGATAATGACCTTCCTCCGCAATGAAGCGCTCTACCACCTGGTCGCCCAGTGTCTGGCCGATTTCCCATGCCGCCGGAGTTGGCAGGCAGCGCGGGTCCACACCGTAGAAGTTGCGTCCTGTCGGCAGCAAATCAGCGCCGCCGCTGGAGGGCGCACCACTAGGACCAGGCTCGATATATTCGCCCTCAAAGCCACGCAGCATATTGGTAATTTCCTGCTTCGTTAAAAGCAGATTGGGGTAAAGTGTATCTACAATATAGTTGCATACCACTTCCAGCTTTTCTCTGCTTTCCGCCGGTGCCTGCTGCACCCAGGGCAGCTGCAGAGCGTCGGCAACAGCTTCCTTCACAAAGTCACGCTGCTGCAGGCAGCGAATCAGCTCGCGGCACTGATTGGCGATACGGTCAATCAGCATACCATAGGTGATATTCAGCGGTTCGTATATCAGGCTGCTGTTTTCCAGCAGATAGTAATAATCAAAGCCATACAGCGCAGCAATTGCCTGCGTCAGGCTGGGGATATTGCCGTTATCAAGACGCAGCAGCAGCCACAGATAATCCTCCAGCTGCTGGTCCTCCGGCGGCTGTCCCATAATATGCAGGCCTGTGTGTACCTCCATATTCTTCAAATCCGTAATGTAATTATGCAGATTCATCACGTATTCGTTGAAGGGCTTTTCTTCATCGTAAGTAACCTCATCCTGCAGGTTGGCCTCGGCAACCTTCGCCAGTACAAGCTCCTGCAAGCGCGGCAGATTATCCGGCTGCGTGCTGCTGAAGTGCACGTATTCGTCCATGAGCTTTTCCAGCTCCTCCAGCTCGTCGTACACTCCCGCTTGTGTCTGCGGCGCCGGCAAATGCTCAATCAGGCAGGCAGCGCCACGGCGTTTTGCCTGAATGCCCTCACCGGTAATAGTGATGTTATAAGGATAAATATTCGGCAAATCTCCCAGCGCCAAATCCGGGTAGCAGCTGCAATCAAGGCCGGCGTTCTTGCCCGGAAGCCATTCCAGGCTGCCATGCGTACCGATATGCGCAACAGCGTCTGCCTGCCAAACATCGCGTACCCAACGGTAGAAGGCAAGATATTGATGCGTCGGTGCAACGTAAGGATCGTGGTAAATTTTCTCCGGGTCCTCGCCAAAACCACGCGGCGGCTGCACGGTTACGAAAACATTGCCGTTCATCGTTCCCGGTACCAGGATATCGCCGTCATATTCCATGACAGTGCCGGGCGCTTCGCCCCAATCCTTCACCAGCTGCTCCTGCACCTTTTTGTCCATCAGCGCAAAGAATTCTCTATATTCTGCTCCCGTCAGCTTATAGGCAGCATCAACCTGCTTTTCCGTCAGCATACTGCGGTCATTGGTGGCATTAGCCGTCAGCTGTTTGATAAATTCCTTCGTATCCTCAGGAATCCAATCTACCTTATAGCCACGCTCGCGCATAGCAGCCAGCACGCGACGGATGCTTTCGATTGTATCTAAACCGATAGCACTGCCGATATTGGAATTACGTGGCGGATAGTTATGGAAAATAATAGCGATTTTCTTCTCGCTGTTGGCCTTGTGGCGCAGCATCGCCCACTTCTTCGCCTTGGAGGCCATGCGCTTTACACGCTCCATATTAGGCAGATAGCGGACATCGCCGTTTTCCAGAATTTTTTTGTGTGCTATAGGCACGCCGTGAATAATACCATCAAATTCCGGCAGAGAAACGCTGATGGAAACCTCCATGGCGTTCATGCCTTCAAAGCTGTCCTTCCATTCCTCAAAGGGCGCAATTGTCGTATAGGCAGCCAAAACCGGTACGTTAAGCTTTTTCAGATAATCAAGGTTAATCGAACCGCCGGTAGTCATGGAAAACTTCATGACATTCAGCAACACATCGATTGCAGGCACACCGTCCGCATTGCAGAAGAAGCTGTTGAAAACCTGCGTCAGACTGGGCATGCCCATCTCCTCCACCGGCATGCCGTTGCTGAAAACGCAGACAGCGTTGACGCCCTGTGCTTCCAGCTCTTCTATTATCGCAGTCTGGTAGGTCAAATCGCCCCAAACCCATTCGTCGCGATAAAAAAGAATACCGGCTGTCGGACGGCCGCTGACGCAAAAATCACGCTGGTATTCCGCTAAATCGGTATATACCTTTTTCGCGCGCGGGTGATAAATACCGCACCAGTGAATCGGGTTAGGCTCATCGACTGTAATAGTCTCACCTTGCAACAGCTGCTGCAGATATAACCACAGATTGCTATAGTTGATTTCGCCGCCGAACATGCAATATTTTTTGATAACAGCAAGCTGCTCTGGTGTCAGTCCCTGCGCCAGCTCGCCCTCCTTGCTGCCGGCAGCATCAATATAAAAGGGCAGGCGCAACTGCTTCAGCAAGCTTACACAGCGCTGCAGAAACGGTGTATCCAGACCTGTACCCATCCATTTCATAATGACCAGCTTGGAGCCGGCAAGCTCCTTGTGCCATTTATCATCCCAAGCCGTCGCATCTGTAATCCAACGGCAGGCGCAGGCATTATCTAGCTTGCCTTCCTGCTGCAGCTTTTCCATAGTCTGCTGCATCATACCCATGCGGCGAATAACATTCGTCAAGAAAATAACCTTCATAATTTCCACCTCATCTTAAAAGAACTGCTTCTGCATTCTGCGCAGCAGATACAGGAAGTACGGCGTACCTAAAAACGCCGTCATAATGCCTACACGCACCTCTGCCGGCGGCATAATAATGCGTCCCAGCGAATCGCAGAATACCAAAAAGGCTGCGCCGCCAAGTGCGCTGGCAGGCAAAAGCACGCGATGGTCAGGACCGATAAGCATACGCATCATATGCGGAATAACCAAGCCGACAAACCCGATATTACCACTGACGCAAACGGAGGTAGCAGTAGTCATAGCTGCTACAAAAAGCAGCCCCATGCGGAAAGCAGTAACAGGCATACCAACGGCTTTGGCTTCCGTTTCGCCCAGCACCAGAATGTTCAGGTGACGTGCCAGCAGGCACATAATAATAATGCCGCACAGCACAGGTCCCACTGCCAGATATACGTGCTCCCAACGACGGTAATCAAGACCGCCGACCATCCAGAACAGATATTGCTGCAGCTTCTGCTCGTTCATAAATGTAAGCAGACCGGAGGTAATCGCACCCAAAAGCATACCCACGGCAACGCCTGCCAAAAGCAGCGTCATAACAGGTATTTTGCCGTTACGCATCGCCAAAAATACCGTCAGGCACACAGCACAGATACTGCCGCAAAAGGCAAAGGCCGGCATAGCAAACATGCTGCCAGAGGCTGCACCCAAAGCAATAGAAAGCACGGCACCGGTAGCAGCACCGGAGGAGATACCGATAAGACCGGGATCAGCCAGCGGGTTGCTGAAGATGCCCTGCATTACAGCGCCGGAAATACCCAGCGCCGCACCTACTAGCACACCTACCAGCATACGCGGCAGGCGGATATACCAAATAACGGCAAGTTGCTCCCTGCTGTAATCAACCCCGGTAAAGCCTGGCAGATTCAACTGAGAGCCGATAACTGCCAGCGCTTTGCCCACAGGCACATCTATCTGACCGAAGGTCAGCGATACACAGGCAATAACAACTAAGAGAACTGCTAAAAGAATAATAGCCAATGGACTCCGTTCACGTTTAATAATCATCTACAAACACACTTCCTCAAAAAATTTCCGGATATACAGCATGCGCGATGTTTTCAATAGCATCGACAATATGCTGGCTGGCAACATAGCGGTATTTGTCCGAAACAAACTTAATCTGCTTGTTGCGTACAGCCTTGACATCACGATAAGCAGGGTCATTCATTACGGCATAAGCATAACCCTGCACATCCTGTTTATTGTTATAATTCCAGGTCGGCAGCATAAAAATATCCGGATTTATGCGTACCACCTGTTCCTTGCTGATAGCAGGCATACCATGCTCACTCTTGTTTTCATCGGCAACAATGGCTGCGCCGTTAATTACATGCGCCATCGTCAGCATGCTGTCGAGCAAATCTCCTCTCCGCCCCATGGCAGAGGTAAAATTAAAGGCTACAGCAACGCGCCTTTCGCTTGACGGAATCTGACGCAAGCGTTTTTGCAGCTGCTGCAGGTGCGTATCCATCTTCTGCACCATCAGCTCCCCCTGCTGCTTTTCGCCTACCGCTGCAGCTATACCGCGGATTTTGTCGCACATCTCCTGATAATTATGCGGACTGCGCGCTATATAAACCGGCACGCCCAACCCCTCCAGACTGCGTACCAAGTCGCTAGAGGTGGCCGTTGAAGCAACAACAAGGTCAGGCTGCAATGCATAAACAGCTTCGGTATTTTCCGGCACCTTGCGTCCCACAGTATAGGCCTGCTCCTTGGTAATAAAGCTTATTTCGCTGTCGCCCGCCCAACGGCTGTAGGCCATAATGCGTTTGATATCAACCAAATCGGTAAGAATTTCATCCGTACCATAGGTAAGCGAAACTATCCGCTGCGGCCTATGATCAAAGCGCAGCGTCCGTCCGGCATCGTCCGTAACGCTGTAGGCTGCATCCGCCGCCGGCGGTGCAGGAACATCGGCAGCCTGCTGCTTACTGCATCCTGCAGTAAATACCAAAAGCAACAGGCTTATAATCATCAATAGCTTTTTCATAGACCACCTACTCTACTTTATTCTTTTTCCTGCGGATAAAGCAATTCCACAGTCGCTCCAGCATGTAAGCACTGCCCTGCAGGCCTACCATCGGCTGCTTGGTAATAAACACCTCATCATTCGTAGGATAGCAGATATTGCAGGCATCAAAGCTGCACTGCTTTCTGCGATAAAGAACCGAGCTTTCGCTGCTGCTTGCCAGCAGCAGTACATTTTCACAGGTTTTAAAATATTCACTGATGGCAGCATCGTCCACGCCGACAGTGTAAATCGCCTCTGCAGTGTCGCAGGCAGGCGCATCTTTGAGCGGTTGCTGGCAGATGACCGTCAGACTGCCGATATCGGTCCATTCGGTGCGCAGCGTCTGTGCGAGGCACAGCGCCTGCGTCGCAGGCGCGCTGACGAGCACGTTGTCAAACCACATGCTGCCCCAAAGCGCAATCGCTTCATTATTACGGCTCATCAGGTAATTATCCTGCGCCTGAGCTTCTGCCGTCACCTTGTCCAACGCAGGAGCCGGCAACTGCGCGTTTATCTGCTGCAGCCAGCGCAGCGTTCCCTGCACCCCGTAAGGCAGTCCGGCAAAAATATACGGCGTGCCGTATTGCTTCTGCAGATATTCTGCCAGCGGCAAACCCAGCTCAGCATTCGTAACAATGTTCAGCGCAGCTTCAGGCAAACGCTGCAGCTCCTCCAGCGTGCATTCGCAGCCGGGAGTGCACAGCACCTCATAGCCTGCCAGCTGCAGTAAGCGTTTTAATTCCCGCGTATCGGCCGCACCCTGCAGATAAAATTCCGATTGTCCTAAAATATTCACTGCCAAGGACTTTGCTGTCGCAGTCTGCGGCAACAGCTGCGCAAACAGCTTCTTGGCAGCCTTGGCGTAGCCCTCGGCAAAGCCGCCGACCATACCGCCGCTGTCCAACGTAACTACCGGAAACGGCAGCTGCAGCTTGCGCGCCATGCCTGCCAGGTCATCACCGATTAAGCTCAGCGAGCAGCTGCTTTCCAAAAGCAGTACCGAAGGCTTATGACCATCCTCCAGCATACGCCGCAGTTCCTGCGTTACATATTCCTCGGAGCCGTAAATAACAGCGTTATTATCAGGCTGCGAGCCGTAAAAGCGCGTATACATATCGGGACGCGCCTTTTCCAGATGTCTCAAAGCATAAAAATAACACCACAACGGTCCGTTAATCAAAACCTCACTCTTGTCAATAGCAGCGAAAAAGGCTCCTGCACCTGTCAGCGCACAGGTATCCACACGCTCGCAGATATTGCCCCAACCTTGCTTTTCAGACATAGCGCACGCCTCCCTTCAGCCTGCTGCACAGGCTCTGATAGATTCCCTGCATCATCTTGATCTCACCGGCAACGGCAACCTGCGGCAGCATCGGCAGGAAAATCTGGCGTGCCTCCTTATTCTGCAGTTCGTGCGTTGTCAGCACGATGTCTGCATCTGCTACCAGCTTTTCACCCTCCGCCGTAGTATAAACAGGCACATCGCTGTTTTCCTGCACAACCTTCAGCATCGCTTCGCGCTCATCACCGTCATAGGAATCCAGTAAAATAATGCCGGTAATATTCAAGCGCAAAAGCTTGATGGTCTGCAGGATATTCCCCGGATGAAAATATCTCAGAATACGGCCGATGCACAGCACTGTTTTCTTGCCTTCCGTTACCGGCAGAAAATGCTGCAGCTGCTCACTTAAGCGCTGCTGCTCCAGCTTCAGCACCTGCTGTGCCAACTGCTCACGCCCCAGAATACGGCCGATGCTGATAATCCAGTCCTGCGTTTCCTGCCAGCCGACAGGATAAATATCGGCCAGATAATGTGTGCCGTATTTTTCCTGCAGCTGCTCCGCAACCTTACGCAAGCCGATATGCGTCTGCCCGCGGCCGCCAAGCACAACCGCATATTCGGCAGCCGCCACCTTTTCCAGCTCATCCATAGCCATATAGCCGGGGAACTGACCGATGACCTCTACGCCGAACTCCTGCAGAATACGGGTAACCTCTTTTGCGTAATGGCCCCACGGGCCGCCGTTATCGCCTAAAAGCAGGACGCTGTCCTTTTGCTTGGTACAAGGCTTGACGAAGCGCTCCAACAGCTTCTGCGTAATTTCAAAATATCCGTCATAATATTCCGCACCCAAAAAGCCGCAGCATTCCACAGTAAGGATAGGAACATTGTATTCCTCCTCCACCTCGCGTGCCACGGATTCCACATCGTCACCGATAACACCGGCAACGCAGGAATTGGCAATCATCAGGCATTTTGGCTTATATGTTTCAATGGCAAAGCGCAAACATTTTTCCAAACGCGCCACACCGCCGAAAATTGCGTCCTTTTCCTGCATCTGGCTGCTGAGCAGCGGAACGGAGCCCCATTGCTCGCGTTCATTCTCGGAAAGCGTGCGGTATTGGGAATTGATATCCATCGTGCGTGCTACATGAGCACAGGCACGCGGGCTGTGAAAAACTACTACAGCGCCGTCCATGTAGGCAACAGCGCGCCACACGCCCGGCATGCTGCAGCTGCAGCTTTTGCGTGCACTGTAAAAGCGTCTTGTTTTAATTGCCATATTCGGCCACCAGCTTTTCAAGCTCCTCAAAGCTCATCGGCGTAGGAATAGCCATGTTTTCATTATGCCAGATATCATGCGCCAGCTTGCGGTAAACACCGGCCTGAGCGCTTTCCGGTGCATATTGCAGCACTGTCTGGCGATTATTTTCCGCCTTATTAACGATTACGTCACGCGGAATAAAGGCAATCAGCTGAGTGTGCAGGCGTTTGGCGAATTCCTGCAGCAGCTGCTGCTCGTTCGGTGTATTACGGCCGTTGCCGATGATACCGCCCAAACGCACACCGCCGCGCATAGCAAAGCGCTTAACGCCCTTGGCGATATTGTTGGCAGCATACAGGCTCATCAGCTCGCCGGAAGAAACAATATATATATCAGTTGCGTAGCCCTCGCGGATTGGCACAGCAAAGCCACCGCAAACTACGTCACCTAAAACGTCATACATAATTAGGTCCTCGTCCGTCAGCACCTCCAGCGAACGCAGCTTTTCCAAAGCTACGATAATGCCGCGGCCTGCGCAGCCTACACCCGGCTCAGGACCACCGGCCTCTACGCATTTGATGCCGTTATAGCCTGTATGAACAATATCCTCTGCCGCAACCTCATCATTATCGCGCACCATGTCCAGCACAGTCTGGCTGCAGATACGTCCCAGCAAAAGTCTGGTAGAATCATTTTTCGGATCGCAGCCGATCTGGCAAACCTTAAGACCATCCTCACTGAATGCAGCCGACAGATTTGATGTTGTTGTGGACTTGCCGATACCGCCCTTACCATAAATCGCAATTTTTTTCATTAGATATTGACCTCCATCCTATACTAAAAAACTCCTATTCAAATAGCAAGAAAATATGATATAATTTACTAGATAAAAAGGAGTGATATTACTTCTTTTAATATTAAACTATATACTAGTATTATAGTCAAGCTTATGAGGAATAATTATGATTAATAAAGACAAGCGAAAGTACTTTACTGCCGGCGAATTAGCTGCAATTTTTAATATATCTAAGCAGTCATTGCTCTACTATGACAAGGTTAACCTGCTTTCACCGGACTTTGTCAGTGAAAATGGCTACCGCAATTATTCTATCCAGCAATTTCTGGATTTGGAGATAATCGTCAACCTGCGTGCGCTGGATATCAGCATCGCCAATATCAAAAAATATCTGGAGGACCGCAGCAAGGAGCATTTTCTGCAGCTGCTGCAGGAAAAAACAGCGGAATGTCAGGCAATCATCCACAACAATCAGGAAATCTGCGACACCATCGAACGCATCAAGGAGGATATGCACGTCAAGGAGCTTAATACATGTCGCCACCTGACGCTCAGCTGGCAAAATGACCGTCTGCTGCGTCTGACGCCGCTTGCGGAAAGTGATGACGGCAAAAGCCGTATTACCAAATTTGCCCGTCATGGTCAAAGACGCGCGCATCACAAGGGAGCACTGCCTAATCATGCAGGCTGGGTTTTAGACCAGGAAAGCTTTTTTAAAAAGCATGAATTTCAACGTTCACAGGCATATTTTTCCTGCGTCACCAGCGCCACCAAGCATAGACAGTCCATCAAAATGACGTTGCCTGCCGGTCTGTATCTGGAAATTATTTTTTCTGGTACCTTTTGCGAGAACGCTGAAAAATTATCCCAGCGCATCGAACGCTTTCTACAGACCAATGATTTGGAGCCTGTCGGCAATATTTATATCCTTCCTTTGGAAAATCATTGGTTCTCCTGCGACTGCGAGCAGTACGTCAACAAAATCTTTCTGAAGGTTGAGGATAAAGATACTTCCTCTCTGACGTAAAAATTCTCCCGCGTTATGCTTAAAACTACACCTTTACGTATAATGTCTAAGATAGCCTTTACTGAGTCCGCTCCATGTGAGCGGACTTTTTGCATGCAAAAAACGCTAAAAACTTCAAAGCCTTTAGCGTTTTTGTTTACGTTTTACGTTCTTCAATTAAGTGCCTTCTACACAGCCTCACAGCTGCAGCTGACTCAAAAAGTTTAAGCTGTTCAACGGCTTATCTGTCTGAAAGAAGATAAACTTGAAGAGAATTTTTTCCAGCTCCATGAGCGCACCGCCTCGCACCTTAAAGGGCGTCGGCTGCTCGTAATCGAGCTGCGCCAGCCACTGCCACAGCTCGCGTGTTTCTGCACCACACGGCTCCAGACCGTCACCATTATAGGTGCTTCTACAGCTGCTGCAGATAAGCCCGCCCTGCAGCGGACTGAACCACGCATTCTCCTGTGCCGTCACAGCCTCACCGCAATGCACGCAATGCGTAAGTTGCGGTGCAAAGCCCGTAGCCGCCAGCAATTTTATAGCATAGGACAAAACAACTAGACGCGGATTGCGCTGCATCAGCGCCGCCAGGGCAGCGCCCAGCATTTCATAAAGCTCCGGCTGCGGCACTCTGTCCTCCGTCAGTACGGCAGTAAGCTCCGATGCTACCGCCGCATAAGCCATCTGCTGCATATCCATAGACTTGGGCATCTGCAAAAGCTCACAGCTGCGCAGCTTGTCTATCTTCTGACCCTGCTGAACCTCAATATGCAGATTGGCAAAGGGCTGCAGCAATCTGCCATGTATATTTTTTTCATAGCGGGCACCATAGGCGATAAAGCGCAGCTTGCCATGCTCCTTCGTAAAGCAGACCGCATATTTATCAGCCGTCTGCCAGTTTTTCACATGCAAAACAAGCGCATCATCTGCCAAAAGCTCCCTTTGCGACTCACTCATCCTGCTGTTCTTCTTTCTGTTCCTGCTCCTGCGGCAGCTTCGCAGCCAGCACGCGAACTACGCGGAAGCCCTCCGTGCGCAGCACCTTAAAGCTGTAGCTGGAAATCTCTACAGCATCGCCAATCTCAGGCTTGCGCCCAAGCAGACCGAATACATAACCGCCGATGGTATCCTCCTCCGGATCATCAAATGCAATCGGCAGCTGCTCTGCCACATCGTCCAGCAACACCATGCCGTCAAATTCAATACTGCCATTGGGAAGCTGCAACACGTCCGGCGGCTCCTGCGCTTCATGCTCGTCCTGAATATCACCGACGATTTCCTCTACGAGGTCCTCCATAGTAATCAGGCCTGCAGTACCACCGTACTCATCTGCCACAAGCACCATCTGCACATGACGTTGCTGCATCAGACGCAGTGCCTTCGGCACCGGCATAGCCTCCGGAATAACGACAATCGGACGCATCAGACGGCGCAGGTCAAATGTAGTCTGCCCCGGCTTAAGCTTCAGCAGGTCGCGCACATGCAGCGTACCCACCACCTGATCCTTGTCCTCCATGCAGAGCGGATAGCGCGTATGATGGCTGCTGCGCACAACAGCCATATTTTCTGCCAGCGTATCATCCAAAAACAGGCATACCATATCCTGACGTGGCACCATGACCTCGCGCGCTACACGGTCGGCAAAGTCAAAAACATTGCCGATCATGCTGCCCTCGACATGGTCAATTTGGCCGTGGCGCTCGCTGGCGCTCACCAGCTGGCGCAGCTCGTCCTCACTGCTGGCGCTGCCCTCCTTGTGCCAGGTGCCTGTTTGCAGGTAATGCCAGGCAAGCGGCAGTCTGTGCCAGAAATCAATCAGTTTCTGAAAAAAATTGATAAGTCCTCACTCCTTGTAGCCAAGCTGCTTCAAGGCTTTATCCTTGTTACGCCAGTCAGCCTTAACCTTAACCCATAAATCCAAAAAGACCTTGCAGTACAGCAGGTTTTCGATATCAGCACGCGCCTGCTGTCCAATTTTCTTTAGCAGGCTGCCCTTAGCGCCGATAACAATGCCCTTTTGCGATTCTCGCTCTACAAAAATTGTTGCTCTGATATAAACGTTTTCTTCGTCGCGCTCCTTGAATTCGTCCACCTCAACCGCTACGGAATGGGGAATTTCATCACGCGTCAGGCGCAATACCTTCTCACGGATCATTTCAGCGGCAATCACGCGCTCCGGCTGGTCGGTAATCATATCCTCCGGGAAGTACGCCGGTCCCTCCGGCAGATGCTTAGTGATTTCCTGCACCAGTCCTGGGAATTCGCTGTCATTCAATGCAGAAACAGGTACAATCGCCGCAAATTTATACAGCTTATTATAACCTTCCATAATCTGGAACAGCTTTTGCTTGTCTGCCAGCTTGTCAATTTTATTTACTACCAAAATTACCGGTGTTTTTACCTTCTGCAACAGGTTCAGGATATAATCCTCGCCTGCGCCGCGTTTTTCGGTTGCATCCACTACAAAGAGGACAACGTCAACCTCCTGCAGGGTGCTTTCTGCCGTACGCACCATGTATTCGCCCAGCTTATGCTGTGGCTTATGGATGCCCGGCGTATCAAGAAACATAATCTGTGCGTTATCAGTATTCATAATGCACATAATCTTATTGCGTGTAGTCTGCGGTCTGTCGGACATAATAGCGATTTTTTCGCCTATCAGACTGTTTGTCAGAGTGGACTTGCCCACATTCGGACGTCCCACCATTGCCACAAAGCCGGCATAATGTTTAGCTTCTTCGTTGTTTACCTTCTTTATCTTAATCAGCTCCTGTTATCATAATTCAAAACCATACGGCAGCAACTCTTCTACCGTAGTAATTTTAAAGTCACCCTTCATATTTGCCAAAATCACGGTTTGGATACCAAACTCGCGCATTACCTGTCTGCAGGCACCGCAGGGAGAAACGGGGCCAGAGGTATCTGCAACTACGCACAGCTCTGTCATCTCACGCTCACCGGCGCAGGCAGCATGGAAAATAGCGTTACGCTCGCCGCAGACACAAAGTCCGTAGGAAGCGTTTTCCACATTGCAGCCACCGTAGATTTTTCCGTTGGCACAGCGTACTGCCGCACCTACAGCAAAGTTGGAATAAGGAATGTAAGCATTCTTACGGGCAGCAACCGCTGCATCGTACAATTCGCGCCAAGCCGGGGATAATTCATTCAGTTTTACGTCTTTCATGGAAAGCACCTCCTATGTTTTTTACAGGTTAGTTATAAATAATTGTGCATTAAGCATCAATGAATACCTGTGGGATGGTCAAAATATTCTTCGGAAAGGTTAATCGCACGCAGAGCTTCCTCCTCTTTCGCACGCATTTCAGCCTTATCCTCCTCCGTCATGTGGTCATAGCCCAACAGATGGAACATACCATGCACTGCCAGATACGTCATTTCGCGCTCCAGGCCGTGCCCGTATTCCTCTGCCTGACGCAGTGCTGTTTCCGCCGAAATGATGATATCACCGAAAAGATGCTCCTCCGGTCCGCCGATCAGCTCCGGCTCATCTTCATCCTCGCAGTCCTCGTCCAACGCAAAGCTCAAAACGTCGGTAGGCTTATCCATACCGCGATACTCACGGTTCAGCGCATGGATTTCCTCATCGTCGACAATAGTTACATCAACTTCGGACTCCTCCGGCAGCTCATTCAAGCGTGCTACTGCCTGCAAGCCCTCCTGCAGGCGCTCCAGCACCTGCGCGGAAAGCTCTAGCTTCTGCTGGTCATTTTCCAAATTAATTATCATGCTTGTTTTTCTCCGTTATATTTTTCTTTTTGTTTTTCAAAGCGTTCATAAGCCTTGATGATGGAACCCACGATTTCGTGGCGCACAACATCCTGCTCACTGAACTTAATCACGCCGATTCCCGGTACGTTGCCCAGAATACGCGCTGCATCCTTCAGGCCGCTGTTCTTGCCGCCCGGCAAATCTATCTGCGTGATATCACCGGTAATAACCATCTTACTGCCAAAGCCGAAACGCGTCAGGAACATCTTCATCTGCTCCGGCGTAGTATTCTGCGCCTCGTCCAAAATGATGAAGGCGTCATTCAGCGTGCGTCCGCGCATATATGCCAGCGGTGCAACCTCAATCGTACCCTTGGTAAGATACTTTTGGAAGGTTTCCGTGCCCAGCATATCGTACAGGCCGTCATAAAGAGGACGCAGATACGGGTCTACCTTATCCTGCATATCACCCGGCAAAAAGCCCAGCTTTTCGCCTGCTTCTACCGCAGGACGCGTCAAGATAATGCGCTCCACCTCTTTTTTCTTCAGCGCCGCTACTGCCAGCGCCACTGCCAGGTAGGTTTTGCCTGTGCCTGCAGGTCCGATGCCCAAGGTTATATAGTTATGGCGGATGGTTTCCACATACTGCCACTGTCCCAATGTTTTGGCCTTCACCTGACGGCCACGGTTGTTAACGATAATCGTATCAGCGTACATGCGATGCAGACTTTCCAAATTTCCTGCCTTCACCATATACATGCTGTAACGCACATCATGCGTTGTCAGCGGCAGTCCCTGACGGTACAAAAACAGAAGCTCCTGCAGCAGCTGTTCCAGCTGTGCCACCTCTTCGGCACGTCCGCTCATTGTAATCTGATTGCCGCGCGCGACGATTGTACAGTCAAAAGCACCACGGATTAAACGCAGAAATTCATCATTACGTCCGCAAATGCCAACCATTTCCTGCTGGTCAACAGTTTCGAGTATACCTTGTATTTTTTCTTCTTCACTAGCCAAGCAATTTCCTCCTACCTGTTTTAAAAGGGGTGTTAACGTTTTTCTATCGTAACCTTCTTAATGATTACAGGCTCCAACGGTTTATCATTGGAATCTGTTGCTGTTTTGCCGATTTTATAAACAACATCCATGCCCTTGCTTACCTTGCCGAAAACAGCGTGCTTACCGTCAAGCCATTTAGTTTCACGCAGGGTGATAAAGAACTGGCTGCCGCCGGTATTCGGGCCGCGGTTTGCCATGGAAATTACACCGGGGCCGTCATGTAGCAGCTTACTGCTGAACTCATCCTTAATAGTATAGCCGGGACCACCGGTACCGTTACCGGCAGGGTCACCGCCCTGAATCATAAAGTTATCGATTACGCGGTGAAAGGTAAGGCCGTTATAAAAGCCCTTTTCTGCCAGCGTAATAAAATTCTTCGACGTTTCCGGTGCATAATCTGTTGCCAGCTTCACCTCAAAATCGCCCATGCTCGTGTTGAAAACAGCCGTCGCAGGCTCTGCCTTCGGCGCCTGCTCCTGCTTTTCCTGACCGCAGGCTGTAAGTACCAGCGCGCACACCAGCATCAGGCAGATTATTAAAAATTTCTTCATGCTCTTTCCTCCCATAGAAAAGGATATAATTTCTCAAGTATATTATACAACTAACAAGCGCCGCATTTCAAGCGTTTGCCCAGCCAATCGCTCAGCAACGCGCCTGCCTGCTCACTGTACTGCGTAAAGCTGTGGTCGCCGCCTTCAAAGATATGCAGCTCAGCCGCATTGCCGATGGCTGCGGCGTTGCGCTGCGCCTGCTCCGCCAGCACCACCTCATCCGCACTGCAGTGCAGCACCAGTACAGGCAAGGGCTGTGCTTTTTGCAGCAGCGCCAGCAAATCGTATTGGTCAAAATCCGTCAGGAAATCCGGTGTCAAATCGCATTCGCCGCGTTCATCGTTAAAATGCAGGGTTTCGCCGCTGTCCAGACGACGATATTCGTCCTCCGTCATCACATAGTGGAAGGTAAAGCGCAGATTATTCGGCGTTGCCCACAGAATCAGGCCGGCGAGAGCTCCGTCCTGAGCCGCGGTAATGATGGAGGCAGCGCCACCCAAGCTGCGTCCCAAAAGAAACAGCTTACAGCCGGGCTGTCTGCGGCGTACCTCCGCCAGTACGGCGCGCAGCTCCTCTACCTGACGCGAAATTATCTGCGTACCCATAAAGTTAAAGCGCACTACGGCAGCATGCGCAGCAGCCTGATGCGCAACGCCCGCAGCACGTCCGCCGCTGTCGCGGCTGCCGCGGAAGCCGTGCGCCATAACAAGAACGGCATTATTATCACTACGGTTAGGCTCAACAAGACATTCAATCTCGCCTAACGGTCCCTGAAAAGTAAATGTATCTTTAAGCATCTTCACTCACTCTTTTCGTATTTTTTAGCTTTACAAAAACATTTTCTTAGCATACTTTCTGATCTTTCTAAGTTAACGTTAACCGTAAGTTCTTTGCACGCTCAGTACTTACGCATTTTTATTGTCAGACATTCTATACAGGCACACGCCCATGCGCCCTGTTTTGCCCTGCTCCGCGCGGTAGGAACAGAACATTTCGTGGTTATGCTCTGTGCAGACGCCGGCAGTAAGGATATTTTCCGCCTTTAATCCTGCGTCCAGCAGTACCTTGCGGTTATAACCCCACAAATCCAGCAGATACTTGCCCGGCTTTTCTGCTCGTGGCGCAAAGAACTGCTCGTAGCCTTCAGCCTTACTGCGCACAAAGTCGTCCACCTCATAGCAGCATTGGCCGATAGAAGGACCAATCGCCGCAACGATATCTGCGGGACGGGAGCCGAAGGATTGCTGCATAGCTTCTACAGTATTGCGCCCAATCTGTGCTACCGTACCGCGCCAGCCTGCGTGTGCCACAGCGCACACGCCTTGGCGCTCGTCGGCGAAAAGCAGCGGCACGCAGTCTGCAAAAAATAGCAGCAGCGGTACGTTTGCCAGATTCGTAACCAAAGCATCCGTATCCTTAATCGTATCAGCAAGCGTAGTAGCACCGGCGCCAACCAAGGCTTCATCTACAACAGCAACATTGCTGCCATGCACCTGCTCGCAGGTAGTAAATTTTGATGCGTCCAAACCTAGAACCTGCGCAAACAGGCGACGGTTCTGCAGCACCAGTTCCACCTCATCACCCACATGCAAAGCCAGGTTCAAAGTACCCGGTACCATGTCGCTTTCTCCATGCAGACGACAGCTGCAGGCATTACCGAAGCCCGCCTGCATCAAACGAGGGAACATTCCCCACCAGATATTATTTTTTTGCGTAATGATAAAATCCTGCATCAAAACCGCTCCTTTTATCTCTAATACCAAAAGAGACGGCTAATGCCGTCTCCCTTTGCAAGTGCCTGCGGCACCCTTTTGCTATTTACTTTTGATATGCTGGCACACCTTCCGGTATATCCAGCACTACGGTGATAATCACCGTGCTGTCGGTAGCCTTGGCTGCTGTGTCCATAAACACAACCTTGGCACCATTATCCAGATAATAATTAACCTCTTTCACAGCTCCGTTATTGTTATTGGAAAACGTAAAGAGTCTTTCCTTAGCCAGTGCCGAGCCGCTGAAGCCGGCCACCAGCATAAGAGCCGTTAAAGTAAGCAGTAAATACTTCTTCATATTTTGCACCTCTATTTTGCGTCTTTAGATTTCTGCATGATGCGTTCCAGCTCCTGCATAAAATTACGCACATCGGCAAACTGACGATATACGGAAGCAAAGCGTACATAAGCAATCTGATCCGTCTGCTCCAGATACTTCATAACCAGCTCACCAATCTGGGCGCTGGGAATTTCCGCATCCGCACTCATCCGCAGCTCTCGCTCGATGCTGTCGGCAATCTCTTTAATCTTTTCATAAGGAACTGGGCGTTTTTCGCAAGCCTTCAAAAGACCTGCCAGCAGCTTTTTACCGTCAAAAAGCTCGCGACGACCATCCTTCTTGCTGACAACAAGCGGTGTTTCCTCATATTTTTCATATGTAGTAAAGCGTTTGCCGCAATTAGGGCATTCTCGTCTGCGACGGATAGAACAGCCTTCCTCTACAGCACGGCTGTCGATAACACGGCTGTCTCGGTAGGAGCAAAACGGGCACTTCATATTACTGCCTTCCTTTCAATCAGTGACGCAGCCATGGCGGAATTTCATTCGGATCGGAGAAATTCTTGATAACACCGCTACTGTTGCGGTTGATAGATGCTGGACCGCCAACTGCATTTTTGGTAACAGGAGATTTCTTCTCAAAGCCTGTTGCGATAACCGTAACACGGATTTCGTCATTCAGGCTTTCATCAATAACAGCACCGAAGATAACCACTGCATTGGGATCTGCTGCTTCATTGACAATATTGGCAGCTTCGTTAACGTCAAACAGGGACAGCTCCTTGCCGCCGATAACGTTAATCAGTACGCCGCGAGCACCATCGATAGATGCTTCCAGCAGCGGGCTCTTGATAGCAGCTTCGGCTGCAGCCTTGCCGCCGCCTTCGCCCTTAGCGGTACCAACGCCCATCAGAGCGCTGCCTGCATTGGACATAACAGTCTTGACATCGGCGAAGTCAACGTTAATCAGACCGGGAACAGCAATCAGGTTGGAAATGCCCTGAACGCCCTGACGCAATACGTCATCGGCCTTTTTAAATGCTTCCAGCATGGAAGTACGTTTTTCGATAATCTGCAGCAAACGGTCGTTAGGAATAGTTACCAGGGTATCAACCTTTTCCTTCAGGTTGACAATGCCTGCCTCAGCCTGCTTCATGCGGCGAGGACCTTCAAAGCCAAAGGGTTTGGTTACAACGCCGACAGTCAGCGCACCGATTTCTTTGGCACATTCCGCAACAACGTGCGCAGCACCGGTACCGGTACCACCGCCCATACCTGCGGTAACAAATACCATATCTGCACCCTTCAGGGATTCCAGAATCTGGTCACGGGATTCTTCGGCAGCTTTTTCGCCGATTTCAGGGTTTGCGCCTGCACCCAGACCTTTAGTCAGCTTTTCGCCGATTTGGATGCGTTTTTCTGCCTTGGAAAGCATCAGGCACTGCTTATCGCAGTTCACTGCAATAAATTCTACGCCGCTTACGCCGGCGTCGATCATACGGTTTACGGCGTTATTGCCGCCACCGCCTACACCAATTACTTTAATATTGGCCAACGGTTCAAAGGTTGTCTCTACGTCATCAAACATATTCTACGTCCCCCTTAGCTTTGGGTAGCTTATTTATAAAAAAATCATTTTTATATTGTTCAACATGAAAGTGCTATTTTCCTGCTTATTAATGAATTTTTTTCTTCATCTTCCGACAGGACACTTATTTGCCCATATAAAGGCGACGGATAATTCCCAGATTCTGGAAAATACGCATACCGAAAATCAGTACCGCTACCAGATATAAATCGATACCGATCAGATTACCTGCATAGCACAAAAAGGCAGTCAGGATACCGTTGATAAAGAATCCGGAAATGAAAACCTGAGTATCATAATTGCCTTCGAGTGAAGCACGTACACCGCCCAGTACTGCATCCATACCGGCCATAACGGCTACGGCAAGCAGACGTGCGTATTCGGGCGGCACTCTGAAAGGACAGTAAACACCGAGTATAAGACCAAGCAAAAGGCCGGCAAATGCAAATCCAATCATTTCGCTGCCTCCTTGCTTTCCACTGTCTTAGCGTATTCAAAGCTACGCGGTGCTTTAAGCGCCGGAATATGCAGCTTTTCAACAGTCTTGATTTTTACCTGAATGCCCCAGAACTCAAAGGTTTCTACAACACCGCCACGCAGACGCAGGGCACTGCTCAGAGTTTTAGGAGCGCCTATAGCCTTTATAACATAAGGCGGAGCGCTGCGGACATTGTTTACCGAAATAGTAGGTCCGGCACAACGAATCTCGCTCATAGCTACAATGCGCTGATCGTTGACAGAAATTGCTTCCGCACCGGCAGCACGCAGCTCGTTGAGTACACGCAGCAAATCTTCATCATGAATAATGTACAAATTAGGATTTTCGCCGGACTTTTTGGCAATATTGCTGTCATCCAGCAAAATCTCAATGCCTTCGCCCTCTACGTCAGTCGTGCCTGCCATCAGCTTCATACGGTCATCAGCAGGATCCTTGGCAGCACCTGCTCGCAAGGTTTCCAGCTCCGTCAGCAGCTGCTTGTTCTCGGCTTCCATAATCTTCAGGCGTTCCGACAAATCCTCTACGCGGTCCATACGCACATTGCGCTGAAGCTCTGTAGTTTTATACTGTACCGAAAGCATAAATCCCAACACCATGAATACCACGGCAATCAACAGCTTGCCCTTTAAATCCATAGTAAAAATTTCTTTCATTATCTCACCCTCACTGTGACATCAGCTGCAACAGCTTTGCAGCTGTAACAAGTTAACAGCAATTTATTTTGGCAAAAGCTTGATATATGGCTTACCGAAGGTCAAATCAATATATTCAGCCTTAATGTTTTTATCTTTAATCTCGTTGAACACAGTCATAAACACAGAAGCCTTCTGTGATACCTCCTGCACCCTGCCCAGACGCACCGGAAAGCTGCCGCTCAGCTGCAGCTTGACATCCTGCTTATCATCAACGGCAATTTCACCGATACGCTGCAGTGCCTCCGGCGTCAGCTGCTGCAAAAATTGCAGAATCTGCAGCACACCCGTATTGGCAACCTTATCGCCCAGATAAAGATTACCGCATTTTATGCCGGCCAGCACAGGAGCCTTAGCATCCGGAATAGTAGTCGTCACACTAAGAACAACGCCGTTATAATCCACCTTCAGATAGCTGTGATAGGAATTGGCAACATAAAGCGCCGGCTGCCGTTCCTCTACGCTCACCTGCAAGGTTGCCGGAAAGCGGTAAGCCACCTCTGCATTCTTAAAGCGGACATCATGCAGCAAAGCCTCACGCAGACGGCCGGAGCTGGCATTGAAAAGATTCAACGGTCCTTGCCCGCAGCCTGCAAGCGAGATAACCTCTGCCTCCGTCAGCTGACTGCTTCCGTGAATGCTGACATTGCCAAAGGCAAATGCAGGATTATGCACATAGCGCCAGGCATATGTACATGTTACAGCAAGTACAGCCGTAGATACCAATAGACGCACCAGGTGCCAGAATTTCCGGCGTCTGCGTCTGCGCAGTTGTTCGCGTATAGTCTGCGATGAATCCATGCTGCACCTCCTTTGGCTCCTAGTAAAACTTTTTTATTTAGCGCTCAGTAAAATTTTCTCGCACAGCTCCGGGAAGCTGATGCCAACAGCAGCAGCAGCCTTCGGAACCAGGCTGGTTGCCGTCATGCCGGGAACAGTATTTGCTTCAAGTACATAAGCAACACCATCCTCATCTCCCAGCATAGCATCTACACGCGCTACACCGGAAAGTCCCAGCAGCTTGTAGGTTTCTACGGCAATTTTTTGGATATAGGCAGTAGTTTTCTCATCAAACGGTGCCGGGCAGTGGTAATCCGTAGCACCCTTGGTGTATTTGGAATGGAAGTCATAGGCTCCGGAATGCGGTGCAATCCAGATAACCGGCAACGGCTTAGGCTCGCCGTTCTCTTCCATAATAGAAATCGTCAGCTCCTTGCCCTTGATGCACTTTTCTGCCAGCACATTTTCGGAATACTTGAAGGCTTCCTCCAGTGCAGGCACAACCTCTTGTGCAGTCTTGGGAATTACCACGCCGATGCTGGAGCCCTGAGTTGCTGCCTTAATAACTACAGGCAGACCGAACTCGGAAATAATTTTTTCTGCCAGCGTCTGCAAATCACCTGCATCACGCTTGTTGATAATCATGCAGGGTGCGGTAGGAATGCCTGCAGACTGCAGATAACGCTTCGTAGCGGATTTATCCATAGAAACAGCGCTTGCCAGTACGCCGCAGCCGGTATAAGGAATACCTGCTGCCTCCAGAATACTCTGCAAACGGCCATCCTCACCGTACATACCATGAACGGCGTTAAATACTACCTTAGCGTTCATATCACGCAGCTCGTTAATCAGATTAGACGGATTCAGCTCTACTTCCTTAGCATTATAGCCCTTTTCGCGCAGTGCGTTGGCAATAGCGCCGCCGGTAACACGCGAAATCTCGGCCTCAGAGGAAGGCCCGCCTAAAACAACAGCAACAACATCCTGCTTATTAATCTGCATTTCTTTCCAACTCCCTAACTAATTCTTCTCCAATTTTAAACACATCACCGGCACCGATGGTCATCACCAGATCGCCGGGACGTACAACGCGCTCCAGGTATTCCTCAGCCTTGGTCAGCTTGCCGATATACAGCACCTCCTGACCGGTCGCTGCTTTGATACCCTCCGCCAGATGCATGCTGCTCACGCCGGTAATTGCTTCCTCGCTGGCTGCATAAATGTCAGTCAGAATCAGCTCATCGCAATCCTTAAAGCATTCGCAGAACTCAGAGAACAGCAGCTTGGTACGGGTGTAGCGATGCGGCTGGAATACACACAACAGACGCTCAGGCTTCGTCTGTCTGGCAGCCTTCAGCGTTACGCCGATTTCTGTCGGATGATGCGCATAATCATCAACAACCCAGACACCATTGACTTTACCCTTGGTTTCAAAACGACGTTTGGCACCGCCGAACTTTTTCAGGGATGCAAGAATTTTGTCGGTAGCAATGCCCATCTCATGTGCAGCAGCAAACGCGCCCATAGAATTCAGCACATTATGTCTGCCGGGAACAATCAGATGAACCTCTGTCACAAATTCTCCCTTGTAGTACAGCTTGTAGCTGGTGCCGTCAACACCGTAGGAAATATCACGAGCAATGTAGTCAGCACCCTCGCCTTCTACGCCGTAGGTAATTACCTCTTTATCGGTTTCGGCAGCCAGACGGCGTACCTTGGCATTATCAAAGCAAAGGACTGCCTTGCCGCCTTCCTTGATGTTGCCTACAAACTGTTTAAAAGCCTGATATATATTTTCTTCTGTACCGTAATGGTCCAGATGATCATCTTCAATATTAGTTACTACAGCAAGATACGGATACAGCTTGAGGAAGGAGCCGTCGCTTTCATCCGCCTCCGCTACCACAAAGCGACCTGCGCCGTTTCGCGCATTACCGCCAAGGCTGCTTACCTCGCCGCCGATGATAACAGTCGGGTCAATACCGCTTTCTGCCGCAATGCAGGAAATCATCGCACTGGTAGTAGTTTTGCCGTGAGCGCCTGCAACAGCTACGCCGTCGGCAGCATTCATCACTGCAGCCAGCACATCGCTGCGGTGCAGCACGGGAATACCGCGCTTTCTGGCCTCCATCAGCTCCGGATTGTTGGGATGAATCGCTGTGGAAATAACTACAGCCTCGGCATCCTCCACCTGACTGGCAGCATGGCCCATATAAACCATAGCGCCTTCTTCCGCCAGATGTGCCGACATATGACCGGCATTTAAATCGGAACCGCTTACATCATAGCCGCGCTTAATCAATACATAAGCAATCGCGCTCATGCCGGCGCCGCCGATACCGATAAAATGTATATTATGCAGGTTTGCTAATTTGTTTTCAGCCACTCGAGGCCCTCCCTTATTGTTTAGTCAAGGCCACAGCCTCTTTGGCTATAACCTCTGCAGCCCGCGGTCTGCCAAGCTTTTGGGCCGCCGCATGCATCTGCTGCAATTCCTCTTCATGTACTAATAAATGCTCGATAAACTCCAACACGGTGTCGCCCGTCAGGTCCTTATCAAGAATAACCTTGGCAGCACCCTGAGCCTCTACCGCTCTGGCATTAAACTCCTGGTGATTTGCCGTAGCATACGGATATGGTACCAGAAGCGACGGCACTCCCTTAGCCATCAGCTCTGCCAAGCCGATTGCACCGGCACGGAATACTGCCAGATCGGCCGCAGCCAACGCTACCGGCATATTATGCAGATAAGGCTTGATAATAATGTTATCTGCCACACCGCCGCGCTTTTTGATTTCCGCCATATATGCGTCATAATTCACGTCACCGGTCGCATGCAGCACCTGTACCTCGGCTCTGCCGGAAAGCGCCAGCTCTGCCTCCAGCATAGCGTTGTTAATGGTGCGCGCACCACGGCTGCCGCCGGAAACGAGAATCGTTTTCTTCGCCGGGTCCAGCCCCAGCTCCTTAACAGCTTCCTCACGCGTATGCTGCAGAATTTCACTGCGGATAGGATTGCCGGTATATTCCAGCTCTGCCTTGCCGTGAAAATATTTGCCGCCCTCTTTATAACCTAAAAATACTTTACGCACATAACGTGACAAAATTTTATTGGTTACACCGGGCATAGCGTTCTGCTCCTGAATGCAGCAGGGAATTCCCCTTAACGCTGCCATGAAAACAATCGGGCCGCATACATAACCGCCGGTACCGATTACCAGGTCCGGTTTTTCGTTACTGATAATCTTGTAGGCATCATATAAGCCGGCAAAAAGCTTTGCCGCGCTGCGCAGGGTATCCAGGCTCAGGCTGCGCTTAAAGCCTGCTACCTCAATGAACTGCAGCTTGTAGCCGTAGCGGGGAATTATATCCTTTTCCAAGCCCTGCTGTGTGCCCACGAAGCTGATTTCCGCCTCAGGCTGCAGTTTTTTTATCTGATCCGCAATGGTCAGGGCCGGATAAATGTGTCCGCCCGTACCGCCGCCGGAAAGAATTACCTTCACTTAACGTTACCTCCCTCCAGCTCGTGTACCAGCTTTTTAAAATAATTTCCGCGTTCGGGATAATTCTTAAACATATCAAAGGATGAGCAGGCCGGCGAAAGCAACACTACCTGTGGCTTATGTGCCATCGAATGCGCCTTGCTCACTGCGTCCTCAAAGCTGTCAGCCAGCACGATATTCTGCACGCCGCAGGCAACAGCTGCCTTGTTAAAGCGCTCCTTGGCAGCGCCCAGCAGAATCAGAGCATCAGTCTTTTCCTTAACAAGCTCCATCATCGGCTCCAGCGGCGTCAGCTTATCGTGGCCGCCTGCGAGCAGGATGATGTGGCCATCCTTGAAGGCCTCCAGCGCTTTAATTGTAGAATCGGTGTTGGTAGCCTTGGAATCATTGTAATACGGTACGCCATCAATCGTAGCAACGTATTCAATGCGGTGCTCAATGCTGCGGAAGTTACGCAGCACATCAGCCATATCGCTGATGCTCACACCGGCGAAAAAGCCGCAGGCAATGGCTGCCAGCACGTTTTCTTCGTTGTGACCGCCGAACAGATGCAGCTCGCTGATATTGCAGACAGTTTCCTGCTTGCCGTCCCAGCTGATGATAAAATTCCCATCCTGCATATAGATGCCCTGCTGCAGTTTTTCCTTACGGCTGAAGTAACACAGGCGGCCTTTAGTTTCCGCACCCCAGGTACGCACAATAGGATCATCGTAATTAAGCACCGTAACCTGCACTTCGCCCTGCTGACGGAAAATGTTCTTCTTCGCCTCGCCGTAGGCCTCCATCGTATGATGGCGCTCCAGATGATCCGGAGTCAGGTTCAGCACTACTGCGATGTCAGGGCAGAAGCTGCTGACTTTTTCCAGCTGAAAGCTGGAAAGCTCGGCAGCGAGCCAACCATCCTGAGGCAGGCTCTCTACCTCCTTGGACAGTGCCAGGCCGATATTGCCACCTACTGCAGAAGGCTCCGGCAGACGTTTGAGCATCTCGCCCACAATAGTAGTGGTAGTGGTTTTGCCGTTAGTACCGGTGATAGCGGCAATGTGACCGCCATACAGCCTGTAGCCAAGCTCAACCTCGCTGATGACCTCCAGTCCGCGCTGCTCTGCGAGCAGCACATTTGCGTTATCGCAGGCGATACCCGGAGAAAGCACCAGCACACCTGCAATATCAAGCAGGCCTTCAAATGCAGCCTGACCGATGGCCAGCCCACCGCCAACGCTCTCTAAAAGCTGCAGCAGCTGCGGCTCTAAAGTACAGTCCATATCGTTATACAAATATACCTGCTGCTTTCTATCTGCCAGCACCTGCGCTGCGCCACGGCCGCTGATGCCTGCGCCGTAAACGATTACAGCATCCTTTTTAGTCATCAAGAAACACCCTCTATTCATAAACATACATAGGCTATAGCCCTTTCACCGCAAAATTTGCGACAAAACGGTTATAGCCGAAGATTTTTTATACAAATGCATTAAGCCACAGGCATAAGCCAATGACAGACAATACGCAGCTTACTGCTGTAAAAACACGCACAACCTTAACCTCAGGCCAGCCGCCCAGCTCAAAATGATGATGCAGCGGAGACATGCGGAAAATACGCTTACCGCCGCTAAAACGGAAGTAGGTAACCTGAATAATTACCGACAGCGCTTCCGCTACATAGATACCGCCGACAATAACCAGCAGCAGCTCTGTACGTGTCAAAAGCGCTAAAGCGGCAATAGCACCACCCAAAGCCAAGGAACCGGTATCACCCATAAATACCCTGGCAGGATGACGGTTAAACAGCAAAAAGCCCAGGCAGGCACCGGTCAGTCCCAAAGAAAAACCGCTCAGATCCAACATGCCCTGCATGTAAGCAATAAAAGCGAAAACCATGGTAACGGGCAGACTGACAAAGGAAACCAGTCCGTCCAGACCATCCGTCAGGTTTACGGCATTGGTTGTGCCAACCAAAAGCAGGAAGGCCAGCACATAATACCCCCAGCCTAAATCAATGACAGCATTGATGCCGGGAACCCACAGCTCCGTATTGCGGATATGAGTTTCGGCGAAATATACATAGGCACCGGCCAGAATGAACTGCAGTAAAAATTTCTGCTTGGCAGTCAGGCCCAGATTACGCTTCATTACAACCTTGATGTAATCATCTATAAAGCCTATGACCGCATGGCCTACTGTCAGCACCAGAGCAATAATTACATGGGGAGTAAAGTTGCCCCACAGCAAAGCAACCAGCAACGCTGCCAGCATCATAAGTCCGCCCATCGTCGGTGTGCCGCTTTTCGCCATATGGCTTGCCGGTCCGCACTCTCGGATAGACTGGCCGAACTTCAGCTTATGCAGATAAGGAATCAGCACCGGGCCGATTAAAGCACACACGATAAACGCAGTCACAGGAATTCCGATTAATTTTAACATCTACTAAAATCTCACTCTCTTAAGTTTACTTGAACAGCTCCAGCATTTTGTCAACCTGCATGGAATGGCTGCCCTTAAGCAGGATAATATCACCTGCGGAAGCCATCAGACGCAGAGCATCCGCTGCCTCCTGACGGTCAGCGCAATGCTTGCTCTTGCCGCCAAGCTCTGCAGCCTCATCCGCAATATAAGCAGCCTGCGGACCGTAGGTCAGTACAAAATCTACACCGTTTTCTACAGCCCAGCGGCCTACACGGCGATGCGCATCCTCACTGATATCTCCCAACTCCAGCATGTCTGCCAGCACAGCAATAGTGCGGGCCTTGCCATGCGCTGCCTTCTTGGCCTCCGCCAAGGTTTTCAGTGCCGCTTCCATAGAAGCAGGACTTGCATTATATGCGTCATTGATAAAGGTAATATCGCCGATATAAACGATTTCCTGACGGCTGCCTGTCAGACGGGCAGTTGCCAGCGCCTGCGCGCTTACTGCCATCGGCACGCCGTAGCAGAAGGCGCCGGCAATAGCGCTCAATGCGTTATAAACGTTATGCTCGCCAATCAGCTGCAGGCTTACATTGACAGCTTCACCGGTAGCCTTATGGGTACAGGTAAAGGTAGTACCTGCACCGGAGGTCACAATATCACTGCCGCGGAAGTCGCAGTTTTCGCCCAGGCCGAAGTAAACAACTTTTGCCTTGGTTTTGTCTGCTGCCGGCAGTACGTATTCGTTATCGCCGTTGAGCACAGCAAAGCCATCCTCCGGCAAATTAAGTACGATTTCGCTTTTGGCCTTGCCGATGTTTTCCATGCTGCCCAAAAGCTCCATGTGGGTTTCGCCCACGTTGGTAATCAGACCGCTGTCAGGCTCGGCAATGCGGCACAGCTCGGCAATCTGGCCCAAGCCGCGCATGCCCATCTCCACAACGGCAATATCGGTATCAGGCTTAATACTCAGCAAGGTTTTCGGCAGACCGATTTCATTATTGAAGTTGCCCTGAGTTTTGACAACGTTATATTTGCAGCTCAGGCAGGCAGCCAGCAAATCCTTAGTAGAGGTTTTGCCGTTGGAGCCTGTGATAGCAAAAACCTTCAGGCCCTGCTTACGCAGACGGTAGGCATGCGCAAGCTGCTGATAAGCAAGCAGCGTATCCTCTACCATGAACACAGCAACGCCCGCAGGCAGGCCGCTCACCTCATGGGATACGACAACGCCCGCAGCACCCAGCTCCACAGCCTTGGCGCAATAGTCATGGCCGTCAAAATTATCGCCCTTCAGCGCTACGAATAATTCTCCCGGCTTTACCGCACGGGAATCGGTGGTTACGCCGGTAAACTCAAAATCTGCACAAACAGCCTTAGTAGCTGCTAAAACTTCACTGGCCTTCAGCATTTTTTATCACTCCAGTATTCCATTACAACTTCTTTATCATCAAAGTGAATAGTTCTGTCCTTCAAAATCTGGTAATTTTCGTGGCCCTTGCCGGCAATCAGAATAACATCATTGTCAGCAGCCTCTGCCAAAGCATAGCAGATTGCCTCACGTCTGTCGCTCAGACGGGTAACGTGCTTGCCTGCAGGCACATTTTGCAGTGCCGTAAAGATTTCGTCGATAATCAGCTCCGGATCCTCGGTACGCGGATTATCGGAGGTAACAACGATATTGTCAGCCAGCTCCAGCGCCAGCGCACCCATCAGCGGACGCTTTTTGTTGTCACGGTCACCGCCGCAGCCGAACACAACCCACAGCTTACCGCGGGTAATGGAGCGCGCTGTTTTCAGCACGTTCTCCAAACCGTCGGGAGTATGTGCGTAGTCTACAATAACAGTATAAGGCTGTCCTGCCTCAACAAGCTGGAAACGTCCAGGGACGCCGTCAAAACCGTCGAGTACGGAGCCAATGATATCCTTGTCAATATTTTCAGCCAGCATTGCACCGATAACACCCATAACATTATACACGTTGAACTCGCCGGTAATCTTCAGCTCCAGGTCCATTTCGCCCACCGGAGTATGCAACAGCAGCTGCATATGCTTAGGTTCTACCGTAAAGCTCAGCGGATAGATGTCATTATCATGGCCTTCGCCGTAGGTCAGCACGTTGGCCTTGGTACGCTCGCGGATAATTGCGGAGCTTGGATCATCCATATTGAAGACAGCGTTTTTATTCGGCTTACTGCCGTCGGTCAGATGCTCAAAGAGCAGGCTCTTGGCATCGCGATAGTTTTCCATTGTTTTATGGAAGTCCAGGTGATCCTGGGTAATATTCGTCAGCACAGCGCAGTCATATTCAATGCCTGCCACACGCTTCAGCGCCAAAGCATGGCTGGAAACTTCCATTACGCAGTAGTCACAGCCGGCGCAGCACATAGCGTACAGTGTTTTCTGCAGGTCAACTACGTCCGGAGTAGTGTTATGAGATTCGGTAATCTCATCGTTAATCATAATATTGATAGTGCCGATCAGACCAACCTTATAGCCTGCCTTACGCAGAATCAGGCGAATAATATTCGTCGAGGTTGTTTTGCCGTTAGTACCGGTCACGCCGATCATTCTCAGCTTGCGTCCCGGATAATCATAAAAATACGGCGTTACCAGCTCCATAGCCTCACGCGTATCAGCAACCTTAATAAGAGTAACACCCTGCGGTACTTCAGCGGGAACGTCCTCCACCAGCGCAGCAACAGCGCCCTTCTCGGCAGCCATCGTCAAAAATTTATGTCCGTCTACAGTTGCACCCTTCAGGCAGATAAAAAGACTGCCGGCTACCACCGCACGGGAATCGGCAGTTACATCAGTAATAACTTTATCGGCACTGCCAATTACCTCAGCCTGCGGCAATAAGGCAAGGAGTGAAGCTAATTGCTTTTCCATTTATTAACCCCCCTGTTTTACGTTCTGCCCTTCAAGGAGCAAAGCCGTAAATTACTTCTAGTTTAATTATAGTATAGAATTTAAATTGAAACGGCAGCCAAAAGGCTGCCTCCCAAAAACCCATTCAAATTATATCACAATATAAACTGAATGGCTATGTTTATTTGTTATGCACAGCCAAAGAATTGCTGCTTCCGCCAGCCTTAACATAAATATTGCTGCGGGCAACACTCATACCCAAATACTGTTCGGCCAAACCGATAATACGGTCAGGACCCTTCAGCTGCTCAACCTCGATTTTCAGCTCGTTGTTTTTGGTGATAAGCTGAGCCTCCTGCTGTTGCAGGCTCACCAGCTCATTGCCATATTGCACCATAGCGTTACTGCGTAAAACAACAATAAAATAAGCTGCCATAATAAGTAAAAATGCTTTAAGAATTCTGTTGCGCAGCACTCTTCTCGGATCAGGTCTATGTACTTTTCTGCGGGCAGGCTGCTGAACCTCATATTGCTCGGCAGGCTGCTCCTGCCAAGCATAATTATCGTATTTTCTGGCAAGCATCAAAATCACCCTTCATCAAAACATCAAAATTTATCTATGTGCATTTGTCAAATCTTAATTGCATAACGCAGGCGCGCACTGCGGCTGCGCGGATTTTCTTCCACCTCTGCCTTGGATGGAACAATATTGCCTGTTTTGCGCAGCAAAGGCTTTTTACCGCATACGCACACCGGCAGCTGCGGCGGGCAAGTGCAGCCCTTGGCAAGCTTGGCAAAGGTCTGCTTAATAATTCTGTCCTCCAGCGAATGGAAGGTAATGACACCGATACGGCCGCCGCTCTTTAAGCGGTTCACGGCTCTTTCCATAGTATCTGCCAAAATTCCCAGCTCGTTGTTTACCTCTATGCGGATAGCCTGAAAGGTACGCTTCGCCGGATGCGGACCGTCAAGTCTTGCTCCCTTGGGAATAGCCTTTTTGATGACATCCACCAGCTCAAAGGTAGTAGTCAACGGCTTTTCTTTGCGTGCCGCCACAATAAACTGTGCGATACGCTTCGCCCAACGTTCCTCACCGTAACGGTGAATGATATCCGCCAGCTCTTCTTCCTTATAGTGGTTTACAATGTACTCTGCATCCAGACTTGCTTCTTTATTCATGCGCATATCCAAAGGTCCGTCATGCATATACGAAAAACCACGCTCCGGTGTATCCAGCTGATAGCTCGAAACACCAAGATCAAAAAAGATACCGTCAATTTCATCGATTCCCATAGAATCCAATACCTGGGAAAAAATTTCAAAATTGGACTTGGCAACTGCGGTTTTGCAGGTAAATTTGTTCAGCAAGCGTTCGGAACCGGCAGCAATAGCATCATCATCCTGATCAATGCCAATCAAAAGACCGCCTGCCTCCAGCTGTGCGGCAAACGCACTGCTATGACCTGCACCGCCCATAGTGCAGTCCACGTAAATACCATTTTTATCTGTTATCAGAAAGTCCACGCTCTCAGCGAGCAGAATACTTGTATGCTTAAATTCCATAGCCAACACCAATCTTATATTCCTAAGTCAGCAAGCTGCTCTGCAAGCTCGCTCACATCCTCGGCATTTTCTTCGTTATATTCGTTCCAACGGCCTGCATCCCAAATTTCGGCTCTGCTGCCTACGCCCACAATCACAGCATCCTTTTCCAGACCGGCATGACGACGCAGGTTTGCCGGCAAAAGCACTCTGCCCTGCTTGTCACATTCGCCCTCGCAGGCACCGCCAAAGAGAAAACGTGTAAAATCACGCGCTGTTTTGCGGCTCATCGGCAAGGCTGCCAGCTTCTGTTCCAACTGATGCCATTGCTCCATATCGTAAACAAAAAGACAGCCGTCCAGACCTTTGGTAATTATAAACTTACTGCCCAAACTTTCACGCAGCTTAGCAGGCATAGCAAGACGACCTTTTGCATCCAGAGTGTGTTCGTATTCACCTAAAAGCATTTTGTCGCCCCCTTTTTACCCACATTGCACCACTTTTCTCCATTATATCGTTTATTAGCCGTAAACGCAAGTATTTCACGGC
>NZ_GL830917.1 GCF_000188175.1 Phascolarctobacterium succinatutens YIT 12067
CAAGTCAATACCCCAACACTTATTATAGAACCAAGTTTGCTGATACGGCGGCTTTTTTGCTACAAATTTTACAAAAAAATATTTTGCTTTATCGCCTATGTATGGTACAATACTGTTAATATTATATATTTTACGGAGGTGAAACTGTTTTTCTGCAATCTGCAGGATTACAGAGATTTTTGGACTATCTCATATGTTTGTTTAATGTTATAGCGATTTTATTTTTGGTGGCGCTGAACGGCTTTTTCGTTGCTTCGGAGTTTTCTATTGTCAAGGTGCGTCCTTCGCGTCTTGATGCGCTGATTAAAGAAGGCAATACTAGGGCAGAAAGCGCTAAGCAGGTAACGGAGCATCTTGATGCCTATCTTTCGGTTACGCAGCTTGGTATAACTATTGCTTCGCTGGGCTTAGGCTGGATCGGTGAACCGACAGTGGCTAAGCTGATGCATCCTGTATTTAATCTGCTGCAGCTGCCGCCGCAAGTTGAGCATACAATAGCCTTTGTTGTCGGCTTTGGTGTTATCACTGCTTTGCATATTGTTTTAGGCGAGCTGGTGCCTAAATCATTGTCTATTCAAAAGACAGAGCAGATTGTTCTGTTTGTGGCAGCTCCGCTGATTCTGTTTGATAAGCTGATGTATCCGGCAGTATGGTTCCTCAATCACGTTGCCAACTGGGTACTGCACAAATTGGGCGTTGAGGCTGCAAGCGAAGCAGAAGAGGCACACAATGAGGACGAAATCCGCATACTGATGGAAGAAAGCCATAAGCATGGCTATATTGATAAAACAGAGCTTACTTATCTGGACAATGTCTTTGACTTTTCCGACCGTCGTGCCAGCGATATCATGGTGCCGCGTACCGATATGATCTGCCTGTATCTGGAGGATTCCTGGGAGGATAACATCAAGACGGCGCTGGAGGAGCGCATGACACGTTATCCTATATGTGATGAGGACAAGGACCACATTATCGGCTTTTTGCATATTAAGGATTTGCTGCGCAGCTTAAATGCCGGCGAGCGTCCTGATTTGCGCAGTCTGGCGCGTAAGGTGCTGCTGGTGCCGGAATCTCTGCCTATCAGCAAGCTGCTGCGCATTTTGCAGAAGCATCGCAGCCAGCTGGCAATTCTGGTTGACGAGTACGGCGGTACTGCAGGTATGGTTACCGTTGAGGATATTCTGGAGGAAATCGTAGGCGAAATCCAGGACGAGTTTGACGAGGAACGTCCGGAGGTAGAAGAAAAGGGCAGTAAAACCTATTCTGTCGATGGCAAAATGCTGCTGGAGGATGTTAACGATACCTTTGAGCTGGCCTTAGATACCGAAAACTGTGATACTATCGGCGGCTGGGTTTACTCTCAGCTTGATTATCCGCCTAAGGTGGGGCAGAAGGTGCAGACACCTGCCGCTGCCTTTACGGTAGAGGAGATTGACAAGATGCGTATTGTGCGTGTCGGTATCCAGCTTTTGCATGAGCCGGAAAAGATTCACGAGGAGCTTCAGGAAGAACACCTGGAGGATGTAAAATAATATCTGCATAAAAAGAGAGCACGCTGAGATTGATTTCTCAGCGTGCTCTTTAGCGTTGTGCTTATAAATCGTGGAATTTCATACCGATGTTGCTGTGACGCAGGAAGTTAAGAGTTACCTCAGGGAAGGAGGCATAGCTTAAAACGTCTTCAATCGGTGCGTTGGGGAAGCCTTCCTCAGCCAGCTTTTCGCGCAGCTTTTTCATTTGCGGCGGAATATCGTCGGCAGGACGGTGGTCGATTTGCGGTGCGTCACCGATGGCCAGGCGTTTAACCTCAGGGTCAATCGGTCCCGGAGTACGGCCGTATTTGCCAAGGATTAAATCTTTAACCTCGCGGGGAATCATCTTATAGCGTCCAAGTGCAACGTTCAATACGGACATAGAGCCTACAATCTGGCTTGTAGGAGTAACCAGCGGCGGATAACCGAGCTCGGCACGCACGCGCGGCATTTCCTCAAGCAGCTGCGGATATTTGTCGGCAACGCCCATTTCCTTCATCTGGTTCAGCAGGTTGGAAAGCATACCGCCCGGAATCTGGAAGGTGAGCACCTTGGGATCGATGGGGATATTGGCGTTCAGGTTGAAATCATGGATAAGGTTCTTGCGTACATCCTTGAAATAATCTGCCAAGCTGTTGAGCTCTGCAAGCTTGAGGCCTGTATCGTAGGGAGTGCCCTCCAACGTTGCTACCAGAGATTCGGTGCAGGGCTGGCTAGTAGATTCGGAGAACGGAGAAAGTGCGGTATCAATCATGTCCGCACCGGCTTCAACAGCCTTCAGGTAGGTCATATCGCCCATACCGCTGGTGAAGTGTGTGTGCAGGTCGATAGGCAGGTCAAGCTCCGCCTTCAGGCTGCGGATAAGGCTTTCGGCAGCGTAGGGACGCAGCAGGCCTGCCATATCCTTAATGCAGATGGAATCTGCGCCCATCTGCGCCAGTTCCTTACCTAATTGAACAAAGTCCTTGTCCTGATGGTAGGGACTGATGGTATATACAATACAGCCCTGAACGTGTGCGCCTGCTTCTTTAGCGGCACGCATTGCGCATTCCAGGTTGCGGGTATCGTTAAGAGCATCGAAAATACGGATAATAGATACGCCGTTGTCAACAGAGCGGTTTACAAATTCGCGTACAACATCATCGGCATAATGGTTATAGCCCAAAATGTTCTGACCGCGCAGCAGCATTTGAATCGGGGTTTTGCGCAGATGCTTTTTAAGCGTGCGCAGACGTTGCCAGGGATCCTCGTTAAGGAAGCGCAGGCAGGAGTCAAAGGTGGCGCCGCCCCAAGCCTCTAAAGCATAGTAGCCGGCATTATCCAGCTGTTCCAGTGCCGGCAGCATGTCGCTGATGCGCATTCTGGTGGCAGCAAGAGACTGGTGGCCGTCACGCAGGACGGTTTCAACTATTTTTACGGGTTTCTTCTCCATGGCAGTACTCCTTTTATTAGTATAGTTAGTTAATTAAAGCTGATTTATAGCTGTAATTATTATAGCATAAATCTGTATTCATGTATACAATATACGGAAAGTTTGAAAATAAAAAATGGTGGCCACACTTGGTGACCACCATAAAAGTGAATTAGTTACGAGGAGTAGGCTGGTTGCTGACAACAGGCTTGCCCATGATTTCGTTAACGCGGTCCTTCATGCTGCGTTTCTTTTTAGTTGGCTGGCTGCTTACTACAGGTGCCTGGTTGGCATTGCCTTCGGTTGTTACCGTAGCGGGAGCCTGTTTGTCTTTGTCCTTATCTTTATCCTTGTCTTTATCTTTGTCCTTGTCATCCTGCTTGATTTCAGGTTCCGGCGGAACTGCTACGCCAGGATTGCTGAAGCCGGTGCGCGGAGTGGAGGCCAGAGCGTTGACCATGAAATCATGCCAGATAGAAAGCGGAGCGCCGCTGCCGTACATGCGGTTCATGGATTTATTGTTGTCATCGCCAACCCATACAGCAGTACTGAGGTCGGGAGTGTAACCAACAAACCAGGCATCGATGTAGGTATCGGTAGTACCGGTTTTACCTGCTGCCGGACGGCCGATTCCCATGCCGCCTGCAGTGCCGCTGATAAGAACATCCTGCAGCATATTAGTAGTCAGGTAAGCGGCTTCGGCATCAATAACACGTTTGGCTTCAGGCTTAGCTTCGTACAGAACCTTGCCCTCGCGGTCAACAATTTTTAGCAGAGCAATAGGCTTGCAATACATACCGTTGCTTGCCAGAACGCCGTAGGCTGCAGCCATTTCCAGGGGATTAACGCCCTTGCTGAGACCGCCGAGTGCCATAGCAAGGTTTGCATCGCTGTAAGCACCGGAATCAACCAGAGTAGTAATACCCATTTTCTCGGCATTGCTGATAATTTTGCTTACGCCAACCTCTTGGGCCAGCTTAACGGTAGGCACGTTTATAGAACGTACCAGAGCAGTACGCAGGCTTACCTTACCATGCCATGCTCTGTCGGAGTTCTGCGGCTTCCAGCCGGGAGAGAATTCTTCTTCCTTATCTTCAATAACGCTGGCCGGAGAATAACCGTTCTGCATTGCAGTCAGGTAGACAAAAGGCTTGAAGGCAGAACCGGGCTGACGTACTGCAAGAGTAGCACGGTTGAATTTATCCTGGCCGCGGCCGCCGATCATAGCTTTAACGTAACCGTTATGCGGGTCAACTGCAACCAGAGCCATTTGCGGCTGAGTCAGCTTCTTGCCGTCTGTATAATAGCCCGGCAGATGCTTCATGGCATTTTCTGCAGCTTTCTGCATATCCGGGTCTAAAGTGGTGTAAATCTTAAGACCGCCCTTATAGAGAGCATCTGCACCAACCTCTTCGATAACCTTTTGGGTAATCATATCGAAGAAATAGGAGCGAGGATCGGAATTGGTTTTATGTGTTGTGCTGAAGACAAGCTTTTCTGCTTTGGCAGCATTACCGTCGGCAGCAGAGATAAAACCGTATTTAACCATCTGGTCGATAACAAGCTCCTGACGTTTTTTACTTTCCTGCGGATTTTCGAAAGGATTAAAATAGTTAGGGCTTTTGGGGATAGCTGCCAGAGTAGCAGCTTCAGCGATATCCAGATTCTGAACATGCTTATTGAAGTAATACATAGAAGCACTTTCAATACCGTATGCACCCTGACCGAAGTAAATCTGGTTCAGATACATAGTGAGGATTTCATCCTTAGTATATTTGTGCTCAAGCTCCTTAGCGATAAAAGCTTCCTTAATTTTACGGATGATGGAACGTTCCTGGGTAAGGAAAGCATTCTTTGCCAGCTGCTGGGTAATGGTACTGCCACCCTGTACTTCGTGACCACTTAATGTAGAAAGCAGAGCACGTGCAGTACCGCGGTAGTCAATACCGCCGTGTTCATAGAAGCGATTATCTTCAATAGCAATAAAGGCACGCTGCACATGCTTAGGAATCTTATCAATAGTAACAGGTATTCTGCGTTCTTCCGAAAGCGTAGTATAGATTGCGTTACCATTGATATCATAGAACTGTGAAGCAGCGTCCGGAATCAGTGTTTCATCCATATTAGGAGGTGCAAAAAGGCTGGAGAAGCCATAAAGCACTGATGCTCCCATTATAATGAGGCAAACAACACTGATGACAATGAATTTTAGTACTTTAAACATTTTCTACCTCTTCTTCATTATATTGACTGCGCAGCCAATACCAAAGGCTGCAAATAGAAGTCATCTTATTATAGCATTTTCAGACAACTTTGTCATAGAATTATTGAAAACTCAGCGTATTTATTTTAAAGGAAAGTATGTAAAAGCATGCTCCGGAAGAATATGTGATGAATCGGCAGCGTGCGGATAATGAAGCCGGAAAGAAAAACAAGCAATAATTTAAGAAAAAATCTGCGGAACAAAGAAAAAATTTGCTGATTTTCAGCGTTTTTTATGGAAAAAACAGCTGAAAATCCTACTTTTTTTGAGATTTTTTGAAGAAATTTTAATGCCGATAAAGGCTATAATCAAGCATGTTTCTTTTTCCACGAATCCTAGTGTTTCACAAAAAATCTTAAAAAAGTAACAAAAAAGGTGTTGACATAA
>NZ_GL830918.1 GCF_000188175.1 Phascolarctobacterium succinatutens YIT 12067
GGCATTGGTCCAAATTTTGGGGTTGGGCTGTTACATGAGTGTGGGTCGACCTAGTCCGTAGTTGTGGGTAGACCTATTACAATATGTGGGTCGTGCTAGTACAAATTTTGTGGTCGACCTAGTCCATGTTATTGGGTTTCAATGGCTGGAGCGTATTGCTCCAGCCATTTTCGTCTTTAAAGAGTGAATTTATCGTATTTGTTGAGACAATAAAGGATTCGGTTACGGGTTCGTTTAAAATTTCTAAAGCCGTTGGCATTTATAATAAGTTTCTTCAAAATTCTGTTCTTCGATTCAATGTAACTGTTATTTATGCGCCTGCCATTAATCGTTGTAAATGAGTTTAGTATTTCTTGTTTCCAATTAACTAGAAGGCCATAAAATTCATTGTATTCAGGTATTCCGAAGTCACCAAATCGGTTCTTAAGTATATCATAGTTTTCTTCGAGACTGCCGGAAGCTTTGTAATATTCTCCACTCTGATTAAATTTCAGATACAATTCTTTTAAGTTATAAGCAATTTCCAACTCTGGAAATTGAGCAAACAGTAAGTCTCGGATATCTCTTAAATTGACATAACGGCCTAAGGCTTTGTTGTATTTTGGTTCATTATCTAAGTCCGTAGTATGGTTAAATACAAAATTAAATTTTCTTAGAAGATACTCATAGGTATGGTTTTCAGTATTTCGTGCCCATCTTAGCCTAATCTTATTAAAGTCATCTGTAAGATGTTTGGTTACATGAAAGCTGTCTGCACAAACAATGGCATCCGGGAAACATATCTGTGCAACATCCCTAAAATTGTCATACAGATCCATAGATATATACTTTACGTTATTGAGTTCGCTGCGTTTGAGAGTGTAATTCTGTATATCTCCACGGATAGAGGCAAAATAGTCAATAAGGTAATGCTTTCTGCGAGTAGGAAGTACATCTATTACTTCACCCGTGATAAAATTCATGAGCAGGCAGCAGTAAAGAGAATCCATATCAGATTCAGGGAAATAGTGCTC
>NZ_GL830919.1 GCF_000188175.1 Phascolarctobacterium succinatutens YIT 12067
TTAGTCCGTCATTGGCTTTAGTAAAGGGATTATGTTCGTTAAAAGAATAAGAACATTTTGGGCAGATGAATCTTCTTTGGCGATAAACAATGCTGCATTTACGGTTGACCAGTGTAGAGTGTGTAAGAGTTCTTGGGTAGTAACCATGAATTTTACAGGTCTGGAACAGAATGGACAAATCTTAGAGGTGACATTTAGCTTAAGATTAATAATGATTGAGCCGTCGGACTGCGCAATGGTTTGTAGTTCCTCAATCTTATCCTCTTGAATGTTAAGCATATTTGTGATAAACTGACGCATAGATAAAAAATCCTCCTTCGTCTTAGTAATATAGGCATTACTATTTTAACGAAGGAGGATTTATTTGTTTAGATGTGGCTTGTGCAGAAATTTTAGTCTGTACAAGGCACTCTAGCTTATTGTTGAACAGGGAATTTTTGCCTACGACCACAAAAGCTGTACTAGGTTGACCCACAGATTTGGACTAGCTTGAGCACAAGAATGTACTAGCGAAACCACAAAATGTACCAGGTCTTAATCGAGCACAAAAATTGGACTAGGTCGACCCAACCACAAGTAATGGACTAATGCAGTTTTAAATCGTCTTTTAGTCTGTATTAGCATGAGTTTATCGAGCGTATAAGAGTCACACCTACCAACACCAAAGGCGTTCTACCAAACTGCGGTAGAACGCCTTACTTCTCAAACACAATTACCGAATTTTCAAATCATTCTTGATATTTATGCAATTTTCTGATAATATAAACCCATAAGATTTTGCACGCCTGCCCGAAGTATAGTCGTCTCAGCGTCATTGAGAACGCCTTATGTATTATTGAGTAGTACATAAGGCGTTTTTTGAAGGAGGGAGTTGAACGAATGGTAAACCTGAGAGCGGATACCAGAGAATCCATTGCCAAATTAACTTTAATGGATGATATTTTTATGAATAAGGTCTTTGAAAATGATACGGAGCGTACAGCGCTGTTATTGCGAATTATCCTGAATAATGATAAGATAAAAGTGGTAAAAGCCGTAACGCAACAGAAGCTGAAAAACCTGTCAGGACATGACTTGCAGCTGGACATTTTGGCGCAGGAAGAAAACGGTAAGCTCTTCAATGTAGAAGTACAGAACCACAGCAGTGGCGCTGCAGCACGCAGAGCGCGCTATCATTTGAGCCTGCTGGACGCTCACAGTTTGCCAAAGGGTGAAGTATACCAAAAATTACCGGATAATTACGTTATCTTTATCACGCAGTATGATGTGCTGAAGGGCGGATTGCCAATATACCACATCAACAGAAGAATCGAAGAAAACAATGTAGATTTTGCGGATGGTTCGCATATCATCTATGTAAATAATAAAATTAAGGACAACACACCACTCGGACGCCTGATGCACGATTTCAACTGTAGTAATCCGAATGATATGTATTATCCGGAATTAGCAGAAAAGGCAAGATATTTTAAGGAAACAGAAAAGGGGTTGACGAACATGGGCGATGTATTTGAAAAATTACTTGCAAAGAGAGAGAAGGAAGCAGTAGAAAAAGCTGCCAAAGAGAAAAATATTGAATTTGCAAAAGGACTCTTGGCTGACGGTATGAGCATCGAATTTACCGTCCGTCACTCCAAGCTTTCGGAAGCAGAGGTGCGTGAGCTGGCCTCCAAGCTGAGCGCGTAACACCACATTAAACACCAAAAGGCGTCCTACCGAACTGCGGTAGAACGCCTTTAAAAATCCCCGAATTATCTATTCACCTTTGCCATAAACTTTTCATTATCAATAATAAAACGCTCATGCGTACCCTTACCGATAACCCCCTTGCTGTCCGCAGCACTAACCTCAAAGGTCAGCTTGCGTCCGTCAACCGCAGTCAGCTTAGCGGTAGCGGTAACACTGTCGCCCATAGCGGTAGCGCGGTCATGCGTAATATTCAAGCTGATGCCTACAGTGCCGCTGCCTTCCTCCAGATGAGCGTTGACTGCGGCGCAGGCAGCTTCCTCCATAAGTGCGCACATAGCGGGAGTTGCAAAAACAGCCAGGGAGCCGCTTTTCATAGTAGCGGCAATATTAGCCTCGGTTACGGTTACGTTAGCGGTGCCGGTAAGTCCGGTATGTAATTTTGTCATGCTTTATACCCTCTTTCAATAATCAAATCATACGCTTATATCATAAAGTATTATCGTTCTGCTGACAAGTCCTAAATGCAATGATAAGAATTTTTTGCCTGTATATTGCAGGAATTGTTTACTTAGCGCCGAATTATAATAATATAAGCAAAAATGAAATGATGGCTGGAGGTGTAGAACCATGGCTTTAGAATTTAACAAAACCTCGTATTTAAAGATTTATACAGGCGAGGATGTTCTCTTTGAGGATATTCCGCTTTATAAAGCAATTTTGCGTGAAGCACGCTCTTTGGGCCTTGCCGGCGGTACTGTTATCAAGGGTATTGAAGGCTATGCCAGCAAGGTGCGCGGGGTCGGCCGTGCTGTCAGCACATTTATCAGCGGCAATGCCAATTTCCCGGTTGTTGTGGAGCTGGTAGATAAAAAGGAGAACCTCGAAAAGATTCTGCCTTTCTTGGAAAAGAATGCACCCCATGCCTTAGTGGTGATGGGTGAGGTTGATTATCTGGTAACAGATTTTATGCGTAAGGCGGCAGAGGGATACAAGGATATCAGAAACGGCTCGCCGCAGCCAAGCTACCTGCGCAAGCAGCAGGAACAACAGCAATAAGCTGATAAACCGCAGTTAAAAAATGAGGCTGCGGTTTTTTTATGGGATATGACGAGGAGGAGAATTTATGTATGATGTAGCCATTATCGGTGGCGGTCCTGCCGCAATTTTTGCCGCCTATGAGTTTGTGCTGAAGTATCCGCAACTGAAGGTTATTATGCTGGAGGCCGGCAATACGATCGAAAAGCGCTTCTGCCCGCTGGCAGCCAAGAAGGTTGACCACTGCATTAACTGCAACCCCTGCAGCATTATGCGCGGTTTTGGCGGTGCCGGTGCTTTTTCGGACGGCAAATATAATTTTACGACGGAATTCGGCGGCTGGCTGAACGAATATCTGCCGGAGGACAAGGTTATAGAGCTGATTGATTATGTTGATGAGCTGAACTGCCGTCATGGTGCTCCCGGTGAATATTTTTCTACCAAGAACAGCAAAATAGGCGTGCAGGCGTTGAAATACGACTTGCATCTGCTGAACGCCAAGGTACGCCATCTGGGTACGGAAAACAACCTCGTGATTATGGAAAACATCCATAAGTTTTTGGAGGATAAGATTGAAATCCGCTGCAATACCGCGGTTGAAGAAATTTGCCGTCAGGAGGACGGAACCTTCGTGCTGGAGCTGAACAAGGGCGAGAAGGTTGCCTGCAAGTATCTGATTGCCGCTCCCGGTCGCGCCGGTGCGGAATGGTACACTGAGCAGTGCGCCAAGATGGGCCTTGATTTTATCAACAATCAGGTGGATATCGGCGTGCGCGTGGAGGTGCCGGCAGAGGTGTTCAAGCATATCACCGACGAGGTGTATGAGGCAAAAATTTTGTACCGTACCTCGCTTTATAATGACGTTGTGCGCACCTTCTGTATGAATCCCTACGGCTATGTGGTAGCGGAAAACACGGACGGCATTATTACGGTTAACGGCCACAGCTACCGCGACCCCAAAATGCACAGCAAGAACACCAACTTTGCGCTTTTGGTGAGCAGCAAGTTCACCGAACCCTTCCACGAGCCGCTGCAGTACGGCAAGCGCATCGCTTCGTTCTCCAACATGCTGGGAGGCGGAGTGCTGGTGCAGCGCTTCGGCGATCTGGTCAAGGGCAGACGCACGAATGAAAAGCGTATGCTTAAGAGCTTTACCAAACCGACGCTCAGTGCAACGCCGGGAGATTTAAGTTTGGTCTTGCCTAAACGCCATCTTGATGATATTATTGAAATGATTTATGCGTTGGATAAGATTGCTCCAGGTATGGCAAATGCGGATACGCTGCTTTACGGCGTAGAGGTGAAATTCTACAGCGCACGCCTCGAACTGGACAGTAATCTGGAAACCAAGGTTGCGAATATGTTTGCGGTAGGCGACGGTGCCGGTATTACACGCGGATTATCGCAGGCGAGTGCCAGCGGTGTCTGGGCTGCGCGCGTCATTGGTGCCCGTGCCTGCGGACAGAAGAATTAAGGAAGGTGCTTTTTTAGATGAATTTTGAGTTTTTTGCGTTTTTGGTATTTATGTCTTTCGTTTCCTTTGCGGTAGCCTTTTTGGCTTATGGCATGGTAGTGCGCTTTATGGGTAAGGACGGCTTCCTCGCCCGCGTGGGACAGATTATTCTGGTGCCTGCATGTATCGTTATCTATGACTTTATCACAATGGCTGCACCGCAGAGCTACCGTTATATTATCGGCAGCATTCCTCTGGTGCTGATTGCCGGCATTGCGATTTATTTCCGCTTTGTGAAGGGCGAAAACTTTGCCGAGGCTAAGGAGCAATCTCCTTCCGAGTTGGCAAAGCTGGCTGACGAACCGAAAAAGTTCAGCAAGAAATCTGCCCGCATCCACGAAAAAAGAAAAAATCGCGGCCGCGAGTAATTCAGGCAGGATTTTTTGCGCTAAAGCAGAATATATAACGTAAGAAGAAAAAAAGCCTCTTCTTGTAAAAAATATAATAAATAAATTACAACATGTGCATTATTATGGAGGTGCGTTGTTATGTTTAAAAAGATTCTTGTTCCTGTAGATGGCAGTGAAGGCTCCTGGAGAGCACTGGATACTGCTGTAGAGCTTGGCAAAAAGTTTGGCGGCGAACTGCATGTAATCAATGTAATCCAACCATATAACAATGCTGCTTTGCTGGCAGTGCCTCTGGATCACGCAACTGTAAGCCAGGGCAACAGTGAGCTGGAGAAAATCGGTGACAAGGTTCTCGAAATGGCGCAGGAGCGTCTGAGCACCTACGAAGGCGAAACCAAATTCAGCCTGGAGGTTGGCCATCCGTCCGAACGCATCATTGCTATGGCTAAAAAGACCGGCGCAGATGCAATTGTAATCGGCAGCCGTGGCCTTTCCGGTATTGCTGAATTCTTCCTTGGCAGCGTAAGCTCTAAGGTTGCTCAATATGCAAATGTACCTGTGCTGATTGTAAAATAAAATGCTGAAACGCATTCTTGTACCTATTGACGGTACGGAGCATTCCTGGAGAGCATTGGAATATGCCTGTGAGCTTGTAAGCTATACGCGCGGCTCGCTGGTGGTTATGACGGTGCTTTCCGGCAGAATGAAACAGCATATTGTGGAATTTGGAAGCGATTGCCTGTATGTTCAGATGGGTGATGAAGTGCTTGATGCCGCACATGCGATTCTCAGCGGCAAGAACATTGACTGTACCTATTTGCTGGAAAACGACAACGATATTGCCGAAAGTATCCTGCGTGCTGTAGGTGAGCAGGAATGTGACGGTATCGTGCTGGGTAGCAGAGGCATGGGAGTTTTGGAAGGCTTGTTCCGCAATAGTGTCAGCAGCGTCATAGTGGAAAACGCTGATGTGCCTGTGACAATCGTCAAGTAAATATGTAAAAATTAACGAGTACGCCGGGATTCGTCCTGTGCGTACTCGTTTTGTTATGCTTATAATTTGCTTTGGCTGATGAAGCCGAGAAATTCCTTGACGTAGCTTGGCAGCAGATAATTTTTGCGGTAGATGAGGTAGAGGCTGCGTTCGGAAAAGGCCTGTGGCAGCTCGAAGACCAGCAAACGTTTTTCCTGCAGAAAGTTGTGCGCTGCCTTTTCCGAGATAATGGAAATTCCCATACCGCCGGCGACAAGGTTTTTGATGGTTTCCTGATCGTTGACGCGGGCAATAATCTGCAGCTCGTCCTCGGAAATACCGCTGTGCGCCAGAAAGTTATCTGCCATTTTTTTGCTGCCGCTGCCCTTTTCGCGCAGAATCAGCGGCTCGCGTAAAAGCTCCGGCAGCACATTTTCCTTTTGTTGCTTATACTGCAGAAAATGCTCGTTGACCGGAGTTATGACTACCATGCGGTCCTTGCAGAAAGGCTGGCAGCAGAAGTCGCTGTCCTCGCAGCTCATGCCGATAAAGCCAAGGTTGAAAAGTCCGTCCTTCAGGCCGTTGATGATGCCTTGACTGTCACTCTGGTGAATGATGAAGTAAATATCCTGATGCAGCTTGCCGAAGTCGGCTAAAAGCTGCGGCAGGATATAAGCTGAGGGGATGGTGGAGGCACCGAGGTGGATGATACGCCGGCTTTCGATGGAGCAGGCCTGAATCATGCGCTCCTTTAACTCCAGAATATTCAGTGCGTATTCGTAAAGCTCGCGTCCCTTGGGTGTTATCTGCAGGCTTTTGGTAGTACGCAGAATCAGCTTGGTGTTAAGCTCGCTTTCCAGCTGGTGGATGTGCGTGCTGACTGTGGACTGCGACACGAAAAGCCTGCCTGCAGCCTGCGTGAAGCTTTCCTCCTGCACTACGGTGACAAAGCTTTGCAGCTGTTTAAAGTCCATGGGCGAGCACCTCTTTCAATGCTTGCAGAGCAATATTGACTTCCTCGGCAGTATTGTGCCAACCGAAGGAAAAGCGCAGCGTACCCGTGGGATAGGTTTCGAGCGTTTTGTGAGCGTTGGGGGCGCAGTGCAGGCCTACGCGTGTGGCGATGGCGTATCTGTCCGCTAAGATGAAGGCCAGCTCTGCGATATCTGTTATATCTGTACTGATAGAAACAACACCTATGCGCTCTCTGCAGTTCCTTTTGCCGACAATGCGCAATAAGTTTTGCGCTTCTGATTGTTGCAGTCCGTCTAAAAACTGCTGCGTAAGCGTAAGCTCGTGCGTGCGGATTTTATCAATGCCCTGCTGCTGCAGCCAGCTGAGGGAAGCGTGCAGACCGGCGATGCCCGGAAGGTTGAGCGTGCCTGCTTCGAATTTATCTGGCATGAAGCGGGGGGGGTGCTCCGTATGGCTGAGGCTGCCGGTGCCGCCGACGATGAGCGGTGTTATTTCGTCAATCATGCTTTCAAGCAGCACAAAGCCGCCGATGCCTTGCGGTGCCAAAAGTCCCTTGTGCCCCGTAAAGGCGAGAGCGTCGATGTGCATTTCCTGCATGTTGATGGGAACGACGCCGGCACTTTGCGCACTGTCGACGATGAATTTCAGGTTATGCTTTTGGCAGAAGCTGCCGATTGCCGCCAAGGGCTGCAGCGTGCCGCAGACATTGCTGGCGTGCGTCATGATGATTGCTTTGGTGTTGGGGCGCACAAGCTGCGGCAAAGCGTCTAAACGCAGTGCACCATCTGCGTCGCAGGGGATGCGGCTGAAGGTGATGGCATCGGTGGGAGCGTTGTCAGTAGTAAGCTCTGTGCCGATTTGCTGGAGCGGACGCATGACGGCGTTGTGCTCCATAGCGGTAACAAGCACATGGTCGCCGCTGTGCAGCAGTCCCTTGATGATGATATTCAGGCTTTCGGTAATGTTCTTCGTAAAGACAACATTTTTGCTGTCCTCGCCGCCGAAAAAGCGGCAAAGCTGCTCGCGAGTGGCAAAAACAAGGTCCTCGGTAGTGGTCGCGCAGGTACCGCGGCTGATGTTGGTACCTGCATGTGTAATATATTGATAAACTGCGTCAGCAACTGCCTGTGGCTTGGGAAAGGTGGTGCTGGCGTTGTCGAGATAAATTTGCTGCATTTTCCGTACCTCCTCATGTTACGCCTATTCTATCATATAATTATCTGAAAAGCTAATAAATCAATCAGCTTTATCTATAAATGATATTGGTATAAGCATGCGGGCTATGATATACTTTTGTCGAAGAAATATTTTGGGGAGGCTTTTTATGAAAAATGAACAAGTAACGATTGTTGCAACAGGTGCGGTTATCGGCCTGGTGGCAGCAATGCTGGTGTTTTTCGGCAATCCGGCCAACATGGGCCTGTGTATTGCCTGTTTTTTGCGTGATACTGCTGGTGCCTTGGGCTTGCATGCCGCAAAGGCTGTGCAGTACATCCGTCCGGAAATCAGCGGTCTGGTGCTGGGCGCCTTGGCTGCAGCTTATATGCACGGCGAGTTTTCGCCGAAGGGTGGCAGTTCTCCGCTGACACGTTTTGTGCTGGGCTTTTTTGCGATGATCGGCTGTCTGATGTTTTTGGGCTGCCCGTTCAGAATGCTGTTGCGTATTGCCGGCGGTGACTTGAACGCTGTTGTCGGCTTGGTTGGCTTTGCGGCAGGAATTTATGCCGGAATTTTCTTCCTGAACCGTGGCTACAGCCTGAAGCGTACTTATAAGATGACTGCGGCGGAAGGCAGCATTATGTCGGTGATTGCCGTTGTACTGTTGGTGCTGCTCGTTGCCGCACCGGCCTTCATACACTTTACTAAGGCAGGCGGCGGCCCCGGTGCCAAGCATGCGGCTGTTGCTGTGAGCCTGATTGCTGCAGTAGCAGTCGGTTATCTTACGCAGCGCACACGCTTCTGCATGATTGCCGGTATCCGCGATTTTATTCTCTTTAGAGAAACTAAAATGCTGTGGGGCTTTGTGGCTGTTGTTGCGGCAGCTGCTGCTTGCAATGTTGTGCTGACCTCTGTAACAGGCGGTGCCTTTTTCAAGGTGGGCTTTGCGGCGCAGCCTATTGCGCACACCGATGCGCTGTGGAACGTGCTGGGACTTTTCTTGGCGGGTTTTGCCTGCGTACTCTTGGGCGGTTGTCCGATGCGTCAGCTGGTGCTGTCCGGCGAAGGTAACTCCGACAGCGCAGTAACTTTGCTGGGCTTTATCGTGGGCGCGGCCTTTGCGCATAACTTCGGTTTGGCATCCAGCGGCAACGGTCCTACTGCCAACGGTCAGATTGCTGTTGTTATCGGTATTGTTGTTGTTACTGTGATTGCTTATCTGAATACATATAAAAAGTGAGGAAACGCTATGAAAACTATTGATGCAAGAGGACTTTCCTGTCCCGAACCTGTTATCCTGACGCGTCAGGCGATGATGAGCGGTGAGGCTGCTTATGAGGTAATCGTGGATAATAATACCTCCAAGGAAAATGTAACACGCTACGCACAGCATCAGGGCTATAAGGTTGCGGTAACGGAGCAGGACGGCGAATTTACTCTGTCCCTGAGCAAATGATGCAGTATATTGCAACGTTCTTTTCGCACTTCGGTGCGGTGCGCTTTCAGCATCTGTGCACGGAGCGCGGCTGGCAGGCGCAGGTGCGTCCTGTGCCGCGCAGCCTGAGCAGCAGCTGCGGTACCTGCGTATTTTTTAAAACAGAGGTGCTGGAAGAAGCAACGTCTTTGCAGACACCGGAGCTGGAGCAGATAGTGCGTGAGCGGGAGAATGGCTACGAGGTTTTGTATACTGCTGCCGAATAAGCGGAGGTTTGAGCTATGGAAAACGAAGTAAAGCTGACGAAGCTGGCGAGCTGTGCCGGCTGCGGGGCCAAGGTCGGTGCCGGTACGCTGTGCAATCTGCTGGCAGGCTTTCAGACGCATTATGATCCTAATCTTTTAGTGGGCTACGATAAAAGCGATGATGCCAGTGTTTATCGGGTGAGTGACGATCTGGCGATTGTGCAGACAACAGATTTCTTTCCGCCGATTGTCGATAATCCGTTTATGTACGGACAGATTGCGGCGACGAACGCTCTGAGTGATGTTTATGCTATGGGCGGTGAACCGAAGCTGGCGCTGAATATCATGTGCATTCCCGAGAAAATGGACAAGGCACCCGTGCAGGAGATTTTGCGCGGCGGTTATGCCAAGGCCTATGAAGCAGGTGCAATTATCACCGGCGGCCACACCATTCACGGCGCGGAGCCGATTTACGGCTTGGCGGTGACAGGCTTTGTGAAGCCTGAAAATGTGTGGACGAACAGCGGCGCACAACCCGGTGACGTACTGCTGCTGACAAAGCCCTTGGGCGTAGGCATTCTGACGACGGCGGCAAAGGCCGGCTTAGTAGAGCAGGAGCTGCTCGATAAGCTGTATGTGCAGATGAGTACGCTCAATAAATATGCGCATGATGTGCTTGTGAAATACAGTGTGCATGCCTGCACCGACGTGACAGGCTTTGCGCTTTTGGGCCACAGTCTGGAGATGGCGCAGGGCAGCGGCGTTACCGTGCACCTGAAGGCACAGGCTGTGCCTTATCACGAGGAAGCATACGAGATGGCGGATATGGGCTTTATTCCTGCCGGCGCCTATCGTAACCGTGATTTTGCCGAAGCAGGTGTGCGTGTTGTGGGAGCTGTCGCGCGTGCGCTGCAGGATATTTTTTACGACCCGCAGACGAGCGGAGGCCTGCTGTGTGCTGTTCCCGCGGCGGAGGCAGAAGGCTGTCTGGCAGAGCTGCGGGCTGTTGCTCCGAGCACACAGATTATCGGCTATGTGACCGAAAAACTTGACAGTGCGATTTATCTGGAAGCATAAATATTTTCAAGATGCTGCTTAACCGGCGGCATCTTTTTTCACATTTTATTTACGCAAAAATGCTGTATACATTTATGCAGATATTTTACAAACAAGGCTGAATAGTGTATACTAATTATATGAACCGGAAAGTTTTTCCTGTAAAAATTAAGGTCAAGTAATTTTGTGATTTCAAGAAAGAAGGGAATCCAATGGTAAAAATGAAAACAATGGACGGCAACACAGCTGCTGCGTATATTTCCTACGCATTTACCGATGTTGCTGCAATTTATCCTATTACTCCGTCCTCACCGATGGCTGAGGTTGTCGATGAATGGGCTGCCCAAGGCAAAAAGAACATTTTCGGGCAAACCGTTAAGCTGATGGAAATGCAGTCCGAGGCAGGTGCCTCCGGCGCAGTTCACGGCTCCCTGCAGGCAGGTGCGCTGACTACTACCTACACCGCATCTCAAGGCTTGCTTTTGATGATTCCTAATATGTATAAAATGGCCGGCGAGCTGCTGCCCGCAGTTTTCCACGTTTCCGCACGTGCACTGGCAACAAGCTCTCTGTCTATCTTCGGTGACCATCAGGACGTTATGGCTACCCGTCAGACCGGCTTTGCATTGCTGGCTGAAGGCAGCGTACAAGAGGTTATGGATCTGGCAGGCGTAGCACATTTGAGTGCTATCAAAGGTCGCGTACCGTTCCTGAACTTCTTCGACGGCTTCCGTACCTCCCACGAAATCCAGAAGATTGAGGTTATGGATTATGCTAATCTTGAAAAGCTGCTGGATAAGGATGCGGTAGATGCATTCCGTAAACGCGGCCTGAACCCGGATAATCCTGTTATCCGCGGCACCGCACAAAACCCGGATATTTACTTCCAGACTCGCGAGGCTGTTAACACCTATTACAATGCTCTGCCGGAAATCGTAGAGAATTACATGGGCGAAATCAGTAAGCTGACCGGCCGTGAATATCATCTGTTCAACTATTACGGCGCTGAGGATGCAGAAGATATCATCATCATCATGGGCTCTGCTTCCGAAACCGTCCGCACTGTTGTTGAAAAGCTCAACGCAGAAGGCAAAAAGGTTGGCGTACTCGTAGTTCACCTGTATCGTCCGTTCAGCATCGAGCACTTCATGGGCGCAATTCCGCAAAGCGTAAAACGCATCGCTGTATTGGACCGCACCAAAGAACCGGGCGCTTTCGGCGAACCGCTGTATCTTGATGTACGTGCTGCCTTCTATGCAAGCGACCGCAAGCCTATGATTATCGGCGGCCGTTACGGCTTGGGCTCCAAAGATCTGCTGCCCGGCGATATCGTAGCTGTATTCGATAATCTGGCAAGTGCAGAACCGAAAAACAACTTCACCATCAGCATCACTGATGATGTAACCAATACCTCTCTGCCGTGCGTAGCAGGCGTAGACGTAACTCCTGCAGGCACTAAGGGCTGCAAATTCTGGGGCTTGGGCAGTGATGGTACCGTAGGCGCCAACAAGAGCGCTATCAAAATCATCGGTGACCACACCGATATGTACGCTCAAGGCTACTTCTCCTACGACAGTAAAAAATCCGGCGGCGTAACCGTTTCCCATCTGCGCTTCGGTCATACCCCGATTATGGCACCGTACCTGATTGATGCTGCCGATTTTGTTGCAGTACACAATCAGTCCTATGTTCATAAATATGATGTAACCGCAGGCCTGAAAAAAGGCGGCACCTTCCTGCTGAACTGCAACTGGAGCGCTGAGGAGCTCGACGCACAGCTGCCCGGTCAGCTCAAACGCTACATCGCGAAGAACGATATCAAATTCTACATCATTGATGCTGTTAAGATTGCTCAGGAAATCGGTCTGGGCGGCCGCATCAACATGATTATGCAGTCCGCTTTCTTCAAGCTGGCTGATATTATTCCTCTGGCTGACGCTGTTAAATACCTGAAGGATGCTGTTGAGCATTCCTACGGCAAGAAAGGCCAGAACATTGTCGACATGAACAATGCTGCTATCGACAAAGGCATTGATGCTATTGTTGCCGTTGACGTTCCCGCAAGCTGGGCTGAGGCCGGCGATACTGCTGCCCAAGCTGCAACCGGCAACGAGTTCATTGACAAGCTGCTCGTTCCGATGAACAAGCTGGAAGGCGATAAGCTGCCGGTAAGTGCTTTTGCTGATTATGCAGACGGCACCTTCCCGAGCGGTACTGCTGCTTACGAAAAACGCGGCATCGCTATTGACGTACCGGAATGGCAGATAGACACCTGTATCCAATGTAACCAGTGCGCCTTCGTTTGCCCGCATGCTGCTATCCGTCCGGTTCTCATGACCGAGGAAGAAGCTGCCAAGGCTCCGGCAACTCTGCCGAGCAAGCCGGCTATCGGCGCTAAAGGCCTGATGTTCAGCATGAGCATCTCCCCGCTGGATTGCACCGGCTGCGGCAACTGCGCTCAGGTATGCCCGGCTCCGAAAGCCAAAGCTCTCGTTATGAAGCCGCTCGATACTCAGCTTGATAAAGCTGCTGCATGGGAATACAGCCAGAAGGAGGTTGCTCCAAAGGCAAATCCGCTCAACAAGAAGACCATGAAGGGTATTCAGTTCGAGCAGCCGCTGCTTGAGTTCAGCGGTGCGTGCGCAGGCTGCGGCGAAACTCCGTATGCTAAGCTCGTAACCCAGCTGGTTGGCGACCGTATGATGATTGCCAATGCAACCGGCTGTACCTCTATCTGGGGTGCATCCGCTCCGTCCATGCCGTACACCAAAAACTGCAAAGGTCATGGTCCGAGCTGGGCAAACTCCCTGTTCGAGGATAACGCTGAATATGGCTTAGGTATGTTCCTGGGCGTTAAACAATCCCGTGAGCGTGTAGAAGACATGGTAAAAGCTATGCTGGAAGGCGAGCTGCCTGAGGATCTCAAGGCTGCGCTGACCGATTGGCTGGAGCATGTCGACGACAGCGAAGGCACCCGTGAGCGTGCCGAAGCGCTGACTGCTGTACTGGAAAAATACAAAGACAACTGCGATAAATGCGCTGCTCTGTATGATGAGAAGCAATTCTTTGTTAAACGCAGCCACTGGATCTTCGGCGGTGACGGCTGGGCTTATGATATCGGCTACGGCGGTCTGGACCATGTACTGGCATCCGGCGAGAATGTCAATGTTATGGTATTCGATACCGAGGTATATTCCAATACCGGCGGTCAATCCTCCAAATCTACTCCGACTGCGGCAATCGCTAAATTTGCTGCCAGCGGCAAAAAGACCAAGAAGAAAGACCTTGGCATGATGGCTATGAGCTATGGCTATGTATATGTTGCACAGGTTGCTATGGGCGCCGACAAGAACCAGACTCTGAAGGCTATTGCCGAAGCAGAGGCTTATGACGGCCCGTCCCTGATTATTGCTTACGCACCTTGCATCAACCATGGCCTGAAGGTTGGCATGGGCTGCAGCCAGCTCGAAGAAAAACGTGCTGTTGACTGCGGTTACTGGGCAACCTACCGCTTCAATCCGGAACTGAAGGAGCAAGGCAAGAATCCGTTCATTCTGGACAGCAAAGAGCCTACCGCAAACTTCCGTGACTTCCTTATGGGCGAAGTTCGTTTCAGCTCTCTGCAGAAGATGTTCCCGGATACTGCGGAAGCATTGTTCGAAAAGACCGAGAAAGACGCTATGACTCGTCTGGACGGCTACAAAAAGCTGGCAGGCAAGGAATAAAATTCTTGCTTAATAAAAAATAAGCCGTGCTGCGTAAGCGGCACGGCAAAAAGAAAAAATAAAGAACTCTCTACGTGCTCTGCTCATGCAGTGCTTCGTAGGGAGTTCTTTTTATGCTTCAAAACAAAGAAAATCCCGGCATGGTTCCTTCAAAAACCATAACCGGGATTTTTTCGTCAAGAAATTAAGCAGCGGCTTATTTTACCAGTGCTGCCAACGCTTCCTTATCGTGCAGGCCGACTGCGGATTTTACCAGCTTGCCGCTTTTGAAAACCAGCAGGCTGGGGATGCTCATAATAGCAAATTTTTCTGCCAGCTCCGGATTATCATCAACGTTGCATTTGGTAATCTTGATATCGCTGTGCTCCTGAGCAAATGCTTCCAGAATCGGAGCTTGCATACGGCAGGGGCCGCACCAGGATGCCCAAAAATCAACGAGAACTGTTTGGGTAGAATTGGTAACCTCCTGCTCAAAGTTTGCTGTAGTAATTTCTAATGCCATAATTATCACTCCTTAAGTGTTTTGGTAAAAATTTTAGTTATTTTTCTTCTGTCTTATGTTGGCGCAAAAACTTTAACGCTGTCAGGCCTGCGCGTGCGCCCTCGTGTACTGCCTTAGCCACCTGCATCAAGCCTCCCGTGCAGTCGCCGGCAGCGAAAAGTCCGGGGATGTTAGTCGCTCCGTCGCCGTCGATACGGATGAAGCGTCCGTTCAGCTCTGCGCCGAGCTTGCGCGCCATATCGGTGCTGTCTGCTGTGCCAAGAGCGATGAACAAGCCGTCGACGGCAAGCGTGCTGCCGTCGGTAAAGCGGATGCTGCTGAGCTTGCCGTTGCCTTCTACTGCCTGCAGCACAGAGGTGTTTACCTCAAAGCCTGCAGCCTTGGCTGCGTCGCCGCTTTGCCCATTGGTCAGGATGGTGACGCTGCCTGCCAGCTGTTTAAGATAAGCTGCCTCATGCAGAGCGTAGGCACCGTTGCCTAAAACCGCCACCCGCTTTTTGCGGAAGAAGAAGCCGTCGCAGACGGCGCAATAGCTTATGCCCTTGCCCTCCAGCTCGATAAGTCCGGGAAGATTGAGCGTAATATTCTTGCTGCCGGTAGCTAAAATAAGAGCTTCTGTCTGCAGCTGCACGGCTGTGTTTTTTAAACTGAGCGTGAAGCAGTCGGTGTATTCAACGCCGAGAACCTCATCCTGCAAAATTTCTACGCCCAGAGAACGTGCCTGCTCCAGTCCTGCTGCATAAAGCTTGGCGCCGGAAGCGGCAATGCCGTAATAGTTGTCGATTTTATGTGCCTTGGCCAGTGCGCCGGGGCCGTTTTCAATGATGCATACCTTTTGACCGGCGCGCGCCAGATAAAGAGCAGCACTTACTCCGGCGGGACCGCCGCCGATAATAATAGCTTGCTTAATGTTGTTAGTCATAGGCAGCCTCCTGTAAATATAAACTGAGATAAAACGGAAAATTATTCTTTATTTTATTATAACTCAGTTTGCAAAATTTTTCTGCAAAATAATAGTGAATTAGCAGTTGGCAGAGGTGCTGTTATCTTTTGGTTTATCAGCTTCGGATTGTGCTTTGGCAGGCTGTTCGGTAACATTTTCCTGCAGCGGAGTTTCAAAATAAAGACTGGTGCTGGGGAAGGCACAGCTTACGCCCACCTCTTCAAGCAGCTCCAATGTATGCAGGTTGATTTCCTGCATAATGTTGAGGTATTCGAGGTGCTTGCCTGTTTTGGCGTAGCAGACAACACGTATATCAAGGCTGCTGCTGTTATAGGTGACAAAATGAACGCGTACATCATTTTCATCAATAAGCGTGAGATCCTCCAGATAATTTTTCAGCTTGAAGATAAATTCCTCGATTTGGGCAGCCGTTGTACCGTAGGTCAGGCCAAGCGTAAAGTCGATGCGGCGACGTTCGCGCAGCGTATAGTTGGTAATCGGCGTGTTGCTGAGGAGGGAGTTCGGAATATAAACAAGCTCCTGCGGAAAGGTGCGGATACAGGTGCTGCGGAAGGAAACGCTTTCTACGATACCTTCGATGCCGTTGGCTTTAATCCAGTCGCCGATTTTAAAGGGCTTATCGAGCAGGATTATCATACTGCCGAAAACGTTGGCCAACGCATCCTTGGCTGCAAATGCAACAGCCAAAGAGCCGATACTTAGGGAGGCGATGAAGGCGCTGATGTCATAATTCCATTCGCGGGCTACGGTTACAAAGCCCAGCATGATGATAATTATACGGAAAACAGTCGCTAGAATGTTAGCGATGGCTTCATCGGTCTGGATACCGAATCTTTCCAGCAAATCGAAGAAAACGCCGTGCGTTGTATCAATCAGGTTATACAGGCCCCAGAAAAAGTTGGTGACAATGATCGTTCGCAGAATGCGGTCGGTAAAGCTGAAATCGTGTACTGATGCCAACGGCGACAGGTTGATTGCCGCATAGAACGCGATAATAAAGAGTGCAATGTTGATAGGTGTCTCAAAGGCGTTAAGAAAATACTCGCCGTAGCCGAAGGATACCTTGTTATTCAGACGGCGTAAAAGGCGGATGAAAAAGTTTTTATAAATGTAGCGGACAACGGTAAAGAAAAGAAAGGCACTTATGGAAGGGTACCATGGTTTAAGAGTAAGCAATATATCGTTCACGAGGGAACCTCCTTGGTTAAGAAATTTTTAGCTTAACTAATTTTAGCATTTTCTGCAATACCGCACAACGATTTTACATTTATTTCTAATTCTCGTGACACTTTAGTAAACTTGTATGTTTATGGATGTGGTATAATTAATACAATATAAATAGACGGAGGCATGTTATGGAACTGCTGGTTGAGCGTATATTTGCAATCTTCATAGCTGTATCGGGACCGATACTGACAATATTTGACCTTCCGGGGAATACTTTGCTTTTACTGACATCGTTGATGTTTGCTTTTTTTGATGAGGTACTTTATTTTAACGGCAGATTGCTGTCTGCTATGGTACTCATTTATGCTTTGGGTGAATTTTGGGAGTTCTGCGTCGGCCTTTTCGGCATCAAACGCAGTAAAGTTTCTTGGTTCGCTGTTATTTTCATTGCCTTGGGAAGCTTTGCCGGCACTCTGCTCGGTACATTGATTTTTCCGATATTAGGCTCATTGCTCGGCGGTATGGCCGGTGCCTTTGCGGCTGCGTTTGCCTATGAGCTGGCGCATACGGGTGTTTCGGCGGCTGCTATGCAGTTGGCGTGGACGGCAGCGAAGATGCGCTTTTTTGCAATGCTCGGCAAGCTGGCAGCAGGTATTGCTTTAGCTGCTCTGCTCTTGAAGCAGGTAGTATTTTTTTAAATATGTAATATAATTTAATGAGAGGTGTACAATATGGAATTTACTTTCGCACATAACAACTTTAACGTATTGGATTTGGAAAAAAGCCTGAAGTTTTACGAGGAGGCCTTGGGCCTGAAGGATGATCACCGTAAGGTGGCCGAGGACGGCAGCTTTATTCTGGTATATCTGACGGACGGCAAAACTCCGCATCTGTTGGAGCTTACCTGGCTGCGTGACCGCAAGGAAGCTTATAATCTAGGCGAAAATGAATTCCATCTGGCATTTTTGGTAGATGATTACGAAGCAGCGCATGCTAAGCATAAGGAAATGGGCTGCATCTGCTACGAAAATCCTGCTATGGGAATTTACTTTATTACCGACCCCGATAATTATTGGCTGGAAATTGTGCCGAAGAACAAATAAGCGTCAAAGTCCGGGAGGTAGATGACATGAAACACAAGCTGTGTCTGCATGGACTGGAAGTAAAAAACCAGGCGCAGCTGCTTAATCTTGCGAAAAGGCTGTTGCCTGGCAGTACCGTAAAGGTAAAAATCAAAGAAAAATATTTTAACGATAATGATATGTACAAATATCGCCTGACACGTTTTACGCCGGAAAATATTGACGGTGTGCGCTTGTATTGTGCCTGGGGCACTTTGCTTGTGAGCGATAAGCTGCTGGCGATAGCGGATATCATTATCGAATTCGAATATCACAATGCGGAAGCTGCAGAGGCTGTCGACAGCCTGCTGCAGAAGCTGCTGGCCTCCAAAACAAAATTTGTGCTGGAGGAGCCGGATTTTTCGCAGCGACTGGACCAGTTGCGCGGCTGTTTTGACCAAAAGCAGCTGGCGGCCTACGATGCCGACAGCGCTATGAGCCTGCTGTATTGTCATCTTCCCTGGCAGGTTTATTATGTAAGCAAGCTGTGGCAGGAGGTTTTGAGCCGTGGCCCGGAACGCAGTCTGCTGCGTCAGCTTCGTGTAAAGCTCAGACGTCTGCGCTCGCTGCTGACTCTATGCAAGCCGCTGCTGCCTGAGCAGGAGGCGGTGCATTGGCAGGGAGTGCTGAAGGCGAGCACCAATCGTTTGGGTGATGTGCGGGAGTACGATGTGGCGCTGCAAATTTGCTCGCGTCTGCAGCGCAGCCGGGAGCAGGCGGAAGCTTCGCTGCCGCAGCTTACGGCTTTGCTGACGCAGCTGCGCGGTACGGCTGCAGCTAAGGCGCTGCGCGGACTGAGGCTGAACCGCTTGACGCTGGAGCTGGCCCGTTTGCTTTTGTGGCTGTACAGAGTGCCTGCGCCTGAAAGGGAGCTGACAGTGGCAGAGTTTTTGTCGCGTCGTTTCGGTAACTGGTATGACAAGCTGATGGAGCTGCCGGAAAAATATCCCGATTTGCATAATATGGAGCAGCTGCACCGCATCCGCATCAAGCTCAAGCGCTTCCGTTATGCACTGCAGAGCGTGCCGGAGCTGGCTCCGGAAGCACGCCTTTTGCGTAGCCTGAAGTATCTGCAGGATATGCTGGGGCTGCTGCACGATGATTATATCAACACCATGATGGTAGAGAAGCTGGTGGCGGCACATCCCAAAATCAAAGAGCTGCGCTATGAAGCAGCCTTGTTCAGCGGCTGGGAGCAGGCCAAGGCCGATGCGGCGCTGGAAGCATTGCCGCAGCAGTGGGAAGCCTTTAGCAGCCAGCTGACGGAATGGAAAAACAAAAATCTTTAATGCTGTGCTTAATTTTATCGTTAGCGGAAAAGATTTGTAAAGTTTTTATGGTAACGCTTGCACTTGTTGGCACGAAAGACTATAATTAAACACATATTAAGCATATAGGGAGGAGAATTTCCGTGAAAAAAATATTAATGCTGGTTACAATGATTATGATGCTGGCTGTCAGCGCAGTTTGCAGCGCATCCAACGGCAAGGTTTTGGATGCAGAGGAAGCTATTGTTGACAAATTTATCAACGGTGGCAACTATAAGGCAGTTACCTCCATGATGACCGAGGATATGCAAAAGAACTGGGATGAAAAGGCATACACTAATATGCACGCACAGCTTGCTAAGGATTTCGGTAAGCTGACCACCAATCAACTGATTGTTGTTGAAAAGCATAATGGCGCAGACGTGCTGCTGTATCAGGTTGTTGCAGAGAAAAAACCTGCTGCCCGCTTCGTATATCTTTTCAAGCTGAACGGCGAGAAGCCTTTGCTGAATGATTTCAGTGTAATGCTGCCGCAGCAGAAAGAAGCAGCTAAGGAAGAAGCTAAAAAATAAATTTTATATTAAAAAGCTGACGACAGAGCTATACTATGGCAGTATACTCTGTCGTTTTTGGTTGATTTTTTTAGCTTGCTGTTATGGTAAATCCTGCACTTGCTTATGCAATTTCTTGACTGTACTTTATAGCTGTTATATAATATTGAAGAATATAAGAGGTCTTTTAGTGCAGAAAAGTTTAATGGCATTAGATTGACAAAAATCTTGTAGGGCTTGCGACCTTTCGATCATAATGGTGTGGCGAAACGGTGCAGGCTCTATCTTGTTTATGGAGGCACGTACTATGCAGCCGGTAAAAATTCGTATTTTGAGTACAACGAAGGATGAGGGTAGTGAGGCTCAGGCTTCTGAACAAAAGTATACGGGTATGATGACGGAAAAAGGCGGCAAATACTACGTAATCTATAAGGAGGATGAACAGTCCGGTCTGGATAATACCAAGACAACGCTGAAATGGGACGATGAGCACGTTATAGTCATGCGTAGCGGCAGCGTAGATCACAGACAGGAATTCCGCCGTGGATATGTAGATAAAAGCCTTTATCAGACACCTTATATGAAAATTCCTCTGACGACGGAAACCAGTTATGTATATACCCATTTCCGTAACGGCATGTGGCAGCTGGAAATGGAATATACCTTGTATCATGATGATAAGCCTTACGGCGAGATGAAGATTTTAATTGAGGTTGAGGAAATTTAATATGAAAATAGGCTTTGATAATCAAAAATATTTGACCATGCAATCTGAGCATATCAGAGAGCGCATCAGTAAATTCGGCGATAAGCTTTATCTGGAATTCGGCGGCAAGCTGTTCGATGATTACCATGCTTCCCGCGTACTGCCGGGCTTTGCTCCGGACAGTAAGCTGCAGATGCTTCTGCAGCTGGTGGACCAGGCAGAGATGATTATTTCCATCAATGCCGATGATATTGAAAATAATAAGGTGCGCCACGATTTAGGCCTGACCTACGATCTGGATGTACTGCGTCTGGTAAAGGTTTACCGTTCCAAGGGACTTTATGTCAGCAGCGTTGTTATTACGCAATATAAGGGCCAGAAATCCATCGAAAGCTTCAAGAATAAGCTGGAGGCTTTGGATATCAAGGTTTATTACCATTATCCGATTGAAGGCTATCCGCATAATGTGGAGCATATTGTCAGTGATGCGGGCTATGGCCAGAACGACTATGTAGAAACTACACGTCCGCTGGTAGTTGTTACTGCTCCCGGTCCTGGCAGCGGCAAGATGGCTACCTGCCTGTCGCAGCTGTATCATGAAAATAAGCGCGGCATTAAGGCCGGTTATGCTAAATTCGAAACCTTCCCCATCTGGAATCTGCCTTTGAAGCATCCTGTAAATATGGCTTACGAGGCTGCTACGGCTGATTTGCAGGACGTTAATATGATTGACCCCTTCCATTTGGAGGCCTATGGCGTAACTACGGTAAATTACAATCGTGATGTTGAGATTTATCCTGTACTGGCAGCAATCTTTGAAGGTATTTACGGCTATTGCCCGTATAAATCGCCTACCGATATGGGCGTTAATATGGCAGGCAACTGCATCTGTGATGATGAGGTCTGCTGCGAGGCATCGCGTCAGGAAATTATCCGCCGCTATTATCAGTCCCTGAACCGTTTGGCACTGGATGAGGCCAGCAAGCAGGAGGTTTATACGCTGGAGCTGCTGATGAAGCAGGCTAAGGTCAGCGTAAATGACCGCCGCGTTGTTACCGTAGCCAAGCAGGTTGCGGAAGAGCGCAAGTGCGCTGTTATTGCGCTGGAGCTTGCCGATGGCAGAATTGTTACCGGCAAAACTACGGATTTGCTGGGACCTGCCAGTGCCGTGCTGTTGAACGCTATTAAGGAACTGGGCGGTATTGCGGATGAAATGCACCTGATTTCGCCGACCTACATTAACCCGATTCAGAATTTGAAAACACGCTACCTTGGCAGCAGCAATCCGCGTCTGCATATGGATGAGGTGCTGATAGCGCTTTCCATGTGTGCCGCAACGGACAGTCTGGCTAAGCTGGCGCTGGAAAAGCTGCCGGAGCTGAAGGGCTGTCAGGCTCACTCTACCGTTATGCTGACAGAGGGCGATTTTAAGGTATTCAAAAAGCTGGGCGTTGAACTGACTAATGACCCTATTTACGAAACAAAATAAGCAATAAATAAAGAGAAGGAGAGATTTTGCTTTGGATATAAAGGATTTATTAGCCGCTGCCATTAAAGATGCAGCGCAAAAAGCTATCGATAACGGTACTTTGAAACCGGGTACTTTGCCCGAGGTTATGCTGGAGGTTCCGCCGCAAAAGGAATTCGGCGATTTTGCAACCAACTTTGCTATGCAGTCTGCCCGCAGCCTGCATTGTGCACCGCGTCAGATTGCACAGGCTGTTGTTGATAATCTGGACTGTGCTTCCGTAGATAAAATGGAAATTGCCGGCCCCGGCTTCATCAATTTCTATCTGAAACAAAACTGGACCGCTGATTTGCTGGCAGGTATTCTGGCTGCCGGTGAAAACTACGGCAATCTGCCTGCTAACGGCTTAGGCCGCGTGCAGGTTGAATATGTAAGTGCTAACCCCACCGGCCCGCTGCATGTAGGCCATGCCCGCGGTGCTGCTGTAGGCAGTGCTATGGTTAACCTGCTGCGTGCTGCAGGCTATGATGTTGAAAGCGAATATTATATCAATGATGCCGGCAACCAGATGAACAATCTGGCAAACTCCGTCAATGCACGTTACCTGCAGCTGCTGAAGCTGGAGGAAATGGGCGGCGTTCCTGCTGACCTGACCGTTAAGCAGCTGGATGAAATGCCGACCGGCATTCCTTTCCCGGAAAACGGCTACCATGGCTATGACATCATTGAAACCGCTCAGCGCATTATCCGTATCTATGGCAAGGAATTTGTTGCTTTAGAGGAAAAAGAGCGTCTGGCTAAATTCCTGGAAATTGCTTATAAAGAAAAGCTGGCAGGCCTGAAAGAGGACCTGGAAGCATTCGGCGTAACCTTCGATGTATGGTTCAGCGAGCAATCCCTGCATGATGCCGATAAAATCCGTGAGGCTTGCAAATTCCTTGAGGAAAAAGGCTGTGTTTATGAAAAGGACGGCGCAAAATGGTTTAATTCCACCGCTTACGGCGATGACAAGGACCGCGTTGTTATCCGTGACAACGGCGTTTCCACCTACTTTGCTGCCGATATTGCATATCACCGCAACAAATTCGAGCGTGGCTTCGACCGCATCATCAACCTGTGGGGCGCTGACCACCACGGTTATATTGCCCGCGTGAAGGCTGCTGTAAATGCTTTGGGCTTTGATGCTGATAAGCTGGAGGTGCTGCTGCTGCAAATGGTACGTCTGTATCGCAACGGCGATATTGTTAAGCTGTCTAAGCGTACCGGCGAAACCATCACTCTGCGCGAGCTGATGGATGAGGTTGGCGTTGATGCGGCGCGTTACTTCTTCTGCATGCGCTCCTTAGACAGCCAGCTGGATTTTGATATGACTCTGGCTACCGAAAAATCCAATGAGAACCCGGTTTATTATATCCAATATGCGCATGCGCGTATCTGCAGCATTGCCCGTCAGCTTGCCGAAGCAGGCATTGAGGCTGTAGCTTTAGACGAGCTGAAGCTGGATACTCTGCAGGCTCCCGAAGAGCTGGCGCTGGTTAAAAAGCTTGGCGAATATCCAGAACTGCTTGCCCGTGCAGCTCGCGAACGCGCTGTACATCATGTGGCAACCTATACCTATGAGCTGGCAACTCTGTTCCACTCCTTCTATAACCAATGCCGTATTCTGGGCGTAGATACAGACTTACAGCAAGCCCGCATTGCTTTGGTTAAGGCAGTTGGTCACACCATTCGTCATGCATTGGGTATTCTGGGCGTTTCTGCTCCGGAAAGAATGTAATTTAAGAAATTCTTTTGCAGGTGGCAGAGTCCTTGGGCTTTGCCGCCTGCAGTGAGTTTAGATACAATTTAATATTTTTATTGTGTTGTAGCATTTTATGAAATCTGAGGGGGTTAAAAATCATGACTACTAATACCAAGTACATTTTTGTGACAGGCGGCGTTGTGTCTTCTTTGGGCAAGGGCATCACTGCTGCGTCTTTAGGCCGTTTGCTGAAAAGCCGCGGCTACAGGGTTACTATCCAGAAGTTCGACCCGTATATCAATATTGACCCGGGCACAATGAGCCCGTATCAGCATGGCGAGGTTTTTGTAACGGACGATGGTGCGGAAACTGACCTTGATTTGGGACATTACGAACGCTTTATTGATATCAACCTGTCAAAAAACTCCAATACGACCACAGGTAAGATTTACCAGAGTGTAATTAATAAAGAACGCCGTGGCGATTATCTTGGCGGTACCGTACAGGTTATTCCTCATATCACAAATGAAATCAAAGAGCGCGTTTTCCGCGTAGGCCAACAGGATAATGCCGATTTTGTTATTACAGAAATCGGCGGCACTGTAGGTGATATTGAAAGCCTGCCGTTTTTGGAAGCCATCCGTCAGGTAAAAAAGGATGTCGGCAAAAACGATGTGCTTTATATTCACGTTACACTGGTACCGTATATTTCCGCAGCCGGTGAGCTGAAAACCAAACCGACTCAGCATAGCGTCAAAGAGCTGCGCAGCATCGGTATTTCTCCTGATATTATCGTTTGCCGCAGCGAAAAGCCTATTTCCAAGGAAATGCGCGAAAAAATGGCTATGTTCTGCGACGTAGATCCGGACGCAGTTATCCAAAACCTTACCGCAAGAAGCATTTATGAGGTACCGATGCTCATGGAGGAGCAGGGACTTGATACCATTGTTCTGCGCAAGCTGGAGATGGAAGATAAGCCGAAGGATATGCAGGGCTGGCATGATATGGTGGCCCGCATCCTGAAAAAATATGATAAGAAGGTAACTATTGCTGTAGTCGGCAAATATGTTGCTTTGCAGGATGCTTATATTTCTATTACGGAATCCTTGCGTCATGCGGCAGTTGCCAATGAAGCAGAGCTGGATATCCATTGGGTAAATGCCGAAGAAATCGAAGCAGATGATACTGATATGGCTAAGGTTATGGCCGGTGTTGACGGCATTCTGGTGCCGGGAGGCTTCGGTAACCGCGGTATTGAAGGCAAGATTAAGGCTATTCAATATGCACGTGAGCACAAGATTCCGTTCTTCGGTATCTGCCTGGGCATGCAGTGCGCAGTAATTGAATTTGCCCGTCACGTCTGCGGTATGGCTGATGCCAACAGCTCGGAGTTCAATCCGAACAGCACACATCCTGTTATCGACCTGATGCCGGAACAGATTGATGTTGAGGATTTGGGCGGTACGATGCGTCTGGGACTGTATCCGTGTAAGGTTTATCCCGATACGCTGACAAGCAAGGCTTACAATGCAGAGCTGATTTACGAACGTCATCGTCATCGTTATGAGTTCAACAATGCTTTCCGTGAGAAAATTGTGGGCAAGGGATTAGTTCTTGGCGGCACACTGCCTAATGGCCGTCTGGTAGAGATTGTTGAATTGCCTGAGAGTGAGCATCCGTGGTTCCTCGGTGCGCAATTCCATCCTGAATTTAAATCCCGTCCGACAAATCCGCATCCGTTATTCAGAGAGTTTGTGGGTGCGGCGGTAAAACATCACCAATAAGGTTATCCTGAAAGCGCTGAGCTTAAGCCGACGTTGCTTTCGGAAAATAAGAATACTCCTCTTAGGCACCTTAGGCGCAATTGCCGTAAGGCATACGCCTGAGGGGAGTTTTTGCTTGTGTTATACTATGATTAGGGAGGAGAGTGATTGAATGCTTAAGAAAATTTTTATCAGTGCGGTATTGATTCTGGCTGTGTTGAGCTTTGTTGTTTCATTGCTCAAGGGGAATAACAATGCCGAGAAAACTGTTACTGTACCTGACCGTGTGGCCGTAATCAATATTTACGGTACGATTATCAGCGGTGCGGACAGCAAGGACAATATTTTCAGCCAGACCAATGGTGTAACAAGCGGCAGCATTATGAAGCAGATTCGTGAGGCTGCGGCTGATGACAGCGTCAAAGCATTAGTCCTGCGTATTGACAGCGGCGGCGGCAGTGCTACGGCTGCGGAAGAGGTCGGACGTGAACTGAAGCGCTTTAAGGAGAAAACCAAAAAGCCGATAGTTGCAACTATCGGCAATACCGGTGCCAGCGCTGCCTATTGGATTGCAGTCTGCGCCAGTGACAAGGTTTATGCCAATGCCACAACGCTTACCGGCAGTATCGGTGTGTATATGCCGTACATGAATACGGAGGAGCTGTTCAAGAAAATAGGCATCACCAGCAATAAGATTAAAAGCGGTCCCTATAAGGATATTATGAGCAGCGACAGACCGATGACACCTGAAGAACAGGCTATTTTGCAGAACATCGTCAACGAAATCTACGAGCAGTTCGTGACAACTGTTGCCGTAGGACGCAAGATGGAAGAAAGCAAGGTAAAATCCTTGGCTGACGGTCGTGTTTATACCGGTCTGCAGGCTAAGAATCTGGGCCTGGTAGATGAAATCGGCGATTATTACGATGCGCTTGCCGCAGCGGGTGAATTAGGCAAGATTAAGCCGGGTGCCGACGGACTGCCGCCGGTGAAGGCTAAGGAAAAACAGCAGCCGTGGGAGTTTTTGCTCAGCGCTCATATTGCGGAGCTGATTAAAACTGAGCTTGTAAATCAGCTGACAGGCAGCCTGCAGCAGAGCGGTGCGCCGGCAGGCGGTATGACGAGGTGATGAGCTATGAGGCGCAAAACCTTTGAGGTACTTTTTGAGCCCGGTGCAGGCATGGCTGCGATTGCCAAGCAGCCTTCTCTTTGGCGCAGTGCTTTTTATTTCACTCTCAGCTTCAGCTTTTTTGGCGTAGCAACAAACTGCTGGCTGTTGGATTCGCCGTTGGATGTGCGCTTCGGCATTATTATTGCTACGGTGCTGATTGCGGGAACAGCTTTAACGCTTTACGGTTTTTTGCTGCACGGCATTATGGAAACCTTCGGTGCGCTGGCGGGCGACCCGGTCGGGCTTATCTGCCTTTTGGGCTATACGACGTTGCCTTTTCTGCTGCTCACGCCGGGAGCTTTGCTGGCGGGCAGGATGGGTTTTAACGGCTTGCCGCTCTTAGGTGTGCTGTTTCTCATCGGCTGCCTGTGGATGCTGTATCTTCTGGTGCGGTCGCTGGAGGCGGTGTATCTTGTAGATGCCTTCCGTGCAGGTGTAACCGTAGTATTCAGCCTGTTTTTGCTGTATATTGTCTTTGTTTTGCCGTGGCAGGTTTGCCTGATGCTTTTGCTGTAAATAAAATTTAGATTGATTAATCAGAATAAACGTGTCATAATAAAGGTTGGACATAGAGTTAATTCTCTTGCGCTGCGCAAGCAGTGCTATTACCATATGAAATTATATTAAGGAGTGTTGTGAAGAATGAACAGAGAGCTTTCTTTGGAATTTGTACGTGTAACCGAGGCGGCAGCTATTGCCTGCGGTCATCTTGTAGGCAGAGGCGACAAGAACGGTGCTGACGGTCTGGCTGTTGATGCTATGCGCGCAGCTTTTGATACCGTAAATATTAAAGGTACCGTTGTTATCGGCGAAGGCGAAATGGATGAAGCACCGATGCTGTATATCGGCGAAGAAGTAGGTGCCGGTGGCCCTGAGGTTGATATCGCTGTTGACCCGATCGAGGGTACCAACCTGGTTGCTAAAGGACAAAACGGTGCTATCGCAGTTATTGCTATCGCTCCACGTGGCTGCCTGCTGCATGCTCCTGATATGTATATGGATAAAATCGCTGTCGGCCCCCGTGCTAAAGGCTGCATCGATATCAATGCTCCGATGAGCGAAAACTTGGCACGCGTTGCTAAAGCAATGGACCGTAAAGTAAGCGACCTGAACGTAGTTCTGCTGGACCGCGAACGTCATTACGGCCTGATGGACGAAATCCGTAAAGCCGGCGCTCGTATCTCCCTGATTACCGACGGCGACGTTAACCCGATTGTTGAATGCTGCATCGAAGGCAGCGGCGTGCATATGTACGTTGGTAAGGGTGGCGCTCCGGAAGGCGTTCTGGGTGCTGCTGCTGTTAAATGCCTGGGCGGCGATATGCAAGCTCGTCTGGTTCCAGAAGACGAAGCTCAGGTTCAACGCTGCCTGAAGATGGGTATTGCCGATGTTAACAAGGTGCTGACTCTGGATGACCTGGTAAAAGGCGATGACTGCATGTTTACTGCTACCGCTATTACCAACTGCAACATGCTGAACGGCCTGCGTTACTTCGGCGACGGCGTACGTACCCATACTATTTCTGCCCGTTACAAAACCGGCACCGTACGTTTTGTTGATGCTATTCACAGCCTGGACCGCAAAGTACTTGCTGTTAAGCTCTGATTTTAAAACAGATTATAGGGCTGTTACGTCTGTAACAGCCCTATTTATCAATTTGTATTGCCTATGGAAAATTTATTAGTCAATAAGGTTGCCGCTGTCAAGGAAGTACGGCAGGCGGCCGAATATCAAAAGAAAAAACAGGCCTGTATTTTAACCGGGTTGGCTGGAAGCAGCAAGCCGGTCTTTTTTGCTGCCGCAGATAAGCTGCTTGGCGGCAAGGGCAGCATGGCCTTTATTACTGCTTCGCGTGAGGAAATCCGTACTTATCGCCGCGAGCTTAATTATCTGTACCCGGATTTGCCGATGCAGGAGCTTTATCCTGTAAGCCTGCCGCATGTGCAGGCAGATACGCAGAGCCTGGAGCTGCAGGCAGGACGTGCGGCCGCACTACGCTTTTTGAGCGGTGAGGAGCGGGGCATTGTTTTCATTACGGCAGAGGCGCTGCAGCAAAAGCAACTGCGTCCGAGCGGTATGTCCGGCAAGGCGCTGCAGCTCGCTGTCGGCGAAGAGCACGAACAGCGTAATATAGCTGCCGCGTTGCTTGATTTGGGCTATGAGCGTACGGAGCAGGTTGATGCTTTGGGACAGTTCTGCCTGCGCGGTGATATTCTGGACGTGTACCCAATCAACAGCAGTACTGCGGTGCGTATCGAATGGTTCGACAATGAGCTTGATGCTATGCGCAGCTTTGATGTTGACACTCAGCGCAGTCTGCAGACTCTCACCAGTATCAAAATTGCTCCGCTGAAGGTAGATGAAAGCTTCAGCTATGATGCCGATATCTTTGAATATTGCGCTGCGGATACTATGGTAGTTGTTGATGAGCCGGTGCATGTTTTCAGTATGCTGGAAAAGCTGGACAAGGAAAACAAGGAGCATGCCTCCGAGCTTTTCGGGAAACAGGAGCTTATAGAGCAGCTTGCAGCCAACGGTGCTGTGCTGGTATCGGCGTTGGGACACAGCTATCTGCAGCAGCTGCCTTCGTTGAATATACCGGTGCGCGCGGTTGCGCCGTATAATAAGAATACCAATTTGCTGGTGGAGGATTTGCAGAACTGGCTGGCGGAGGGGATTACGCCGCTGATTATGCTTTCCGGCAGCATTAAGGCCCGTGGTTTTGCGGATAATCTGCGCAACTACGGATTAAAGGGACATTTTTCCCAAAAGAGCTTTGAGCCGGGAGTCGTCAATGTAACCTACGGCGATTTGGATCACGGCTTTCGCTTTTGGGATGAAGAATGGCTGCTGCTGACAGAAAATGATATTTTCGGCATGCAGAAGCGCAAACGCTTGCATACCAAAAACCAGGGCCAACAGCTGCAGTATTTTTCGGATATCAAGGCCGGAGATTACGTTGTTCATAAGGTTCATGGTATCGGCCGTTATATAGGCGTAGAAAACGTCGAGGTTGACGGCATCCACCGTGATTATCTGCTTTTGGCCTATGCCGGAGATGATAAGCTGTATGTTCCGGTAGAGCAGGTCGGCATGCTGCATAAATATGTCGGCAGCGAGGGAAGTGTGCCGCGTCTGTCGAAAATGGGCGGCAATGACTGGAAACGCACTACGGCCAAGGCTGCTAAGGCGATTACGGAGCTGGCGGAGGAGCTGCTGCGTTTATATGCACAGCGGCAGATTATGCCGGGGCATGCCTTTTCACCGGACTGTCAGCTGCAAAAGGACTTTGAAGCAGCCTTTCCCTATGAGGAAACACCGGACCAGCTGAAGGCGATTGCCGAAATCAAAGCTGATATGGAAAAGCCGCAGCCTATGGAGCGTCTGCTCTGCGGTGATGTCGGTTACGGAAAAACCGAGGTGGCCTTGCGTGCTGCCTTTAAGGCTGTGCTTGACGGTAAGCAGGTGGCTGTATTGGCACCTACAACAGTGCTGGCACAGCAACATTATATTACCTTCAAGGAGCGCGTGCGCAATTTCGGTGTAGAGGTTCGTCTGCTGAACCGCTTTTGTACGCCGAAGGAGCAGCGCACTGTTCTGCAGGAGGTTGCCGACGGTAAGGTTGATATTCTTATCGGTACGCACCGTCTGCTGCAGCCGGATGTGAATTTTACCAGCCTCGGCCTGCTGATTATCGATGAGGAGCAGCGCTTCGGTGTTGCCCAAAAGGAAAAAATTAAGAAATGGCATCTCGGTATAGATGTCTTGTCGCTTTCGGCAACACCTATTCCGCGTACTCTGCATATGGCGCTGGTCAACGGCCGTGATATGAGCGTTATCGAATCGCCGCCGGAGGACCGCTTGCCTGTTGAAACCTATGTCAGCGAATATAACGACGGCATGATTAAGGAAGCACTCGAGCGTGAGCTGCGCCGCGGCGGCAGAATTTACTATATCAGCAACCGCGTCAGCGCTTTGGAGCCGTTGGCTGCCAAGCTGCGCCGTCTGGTACCGGGCATCAGCATCAAAATTGCCCACGGGCAGATGAATGAGGACGCATTAGAGGATGCCATGATTACCTTCTATGAGGGCGGCTGCGACGTGCTTTTGTGTACGACGATTGTGGAAAACGGGCTGGATGTACCGCTGGCGAATACGATTATTATCGACGGTGCCGACAACTTCGGCCTTTCGCAGCTTTACCAGATGCGTGGCCGTGTAGGACGCAGCTCGCGTCTTGCTTATGCTTACTTTGTTTATCAGCCTAATAAGGCGCTGAGTGAAATTGCCGAAAAGCGTCTGCAGGCCATCCGTGATTTTACGGAGCTGGGCGCAGGCTTTAAGATTGCTATGCGCGATCTGGAAATCCGCGGTGCCGGCAATCTGCTGGGACCGCAGCAGCACGGACATATTACCGGCATAGGCTTTGCCGCTTATTGCGAGATGCTGGAAAAAACCATTGAACGCCTGAAAAACGGCAAGGAGGCCGAGCCTGAGCCGGAGCCGGTTCTGGAAATTCAGGCAGAGGCCTATATTCCGGACAGCTATATTCCGGATCCGCGTTATAAAATGGAGCTGTATCGTCGCTTCAGCGAGCTGGAATATTCACAGCGGGAGGATTTTCTGGACGAAATTATCGACCGCTTCGGCAATCCGCCGCCGGAGGTGGAAATGCTCTGGCGTTTGGCAGCGTTTAAGGGCTTGTGCCGAGTTCTGAAAATCCGTGGCGTAAATGTGCATCAGGGAATTATCCGCCTGACCTTCGGCGAGAAGGCACAGGTAAACCCGGAGGCAGTTCTGAAGCTGCTGATGCAGCATCCTAAGACGATGACATTGAAAAACGGTCAGGAGCAGCAGCTGACGTACAGAATGGGTACGTCAAAGCAGGAGCCCCTGGCGTGGCTGGAGCAGACTTTGCCTGCTCTGATATTAGAAGATTGATTTAAAGGAGGTGAAAGCAGGAAATGAGCAGTGATAAATTTTTGCGCGGCGCGATGATTCTGACATTGGCAGGACTGATGGTAAAGGTTATCGGTTCTGTGAACCGCATCCTGCTTTCACGTCTGCTGGGCGGCGAGGGTATCGGTCTTTACCAGATGGCTTATCCCGTATACCTTTTGCTGCTTGCGATTTCTGCGGCCGGCATTCCGGTGGCAATATCGATTATTGTCGCAGGCTTTTTGGCGCAGAAGGACTATGCTAATGTGCGTCAGGTGTTTCGCGTTTCGCTGCGCCTGATGGCCTGCGTGGGTGCGGTGTTGGCGGTTTGTCTGGTGTTGGCGGCGGGCTGGTTGGTTGATGCCGGCGTGATTACCGATGCGCGTGCCTATTATTCGCTTATAGCGCTGACACCGGCAATTTTCTTTGCTACGATTCTGGCCAGCTTCCGCGGGTATTTTCAGGGACATCAGCTGATGACGCCGCCTGCGGTGTCGCAGATTGTGGAACAGTTTATCCGCGTAGTGACGATGGTAGTGCTGGCGTATGTGCTGCTGCCCTACGGTCTGGAATACGCTGCTGCCGGCGCTGCCTTCGGAGCTGTGCCGGGAAGTCTGACCGGTCTTGTGGTTATGGGCTGCTTTTATCGCTATTACCGGAAGCAGTGGCAGGCTGCAGCAAGCACGGAGCAGGCACCTGCTGCCGAGCTTGTGCGCAGCAGCGCGCTGATTAAACGCCTGCTGCTGCTGGCGCTGCCTGTGTCCTGCGCTAATATCCTGGTGCCTGTTACCAGCAGCATTGACGTATTGCTGGTTCCAGGCCGATTGATTGACAGCGGTCTTAGTGTGGAGCAGGCGACGGCGCAGTTCGGTTATCTGGCAGGCATGGCACAGCCCTTGCTCTTAATGGCCACGATACCGACGATGTCGCTGGCAACAAGCCTTGTGCCTGCTGTTTCCGAAGCCTTTGCTTTGAATAAATGGCAGATTATCGAGCAAAAGGCAGCAACCGCGATGAAGCTGTGCTGCCTGATAACTGTGCCTGCTTCCGTAGGCATGTGGGTATTGGCGGAGCCTATCAGCCGTCTGCTGTACGGTACGGCGAAGGCTGGCGTTGCTATTATGCATTCGGCGCCTGCCATCTGCCTTTTAGGCCTGCAGCAGGTTACAACAGGTATGCTGCAGGGAATGGGGCACACCAATCTGCCGATGCTGAATATGCTTATCGGTATTGCAGCCAAGCTGGTTGCCGTCTGTCAGCTGACGAATGCGGAATACGGTATTGCCGGCGCAGCGTGGGCAACGAACATAAACTTTGGCGTGACGGCGCTGTTGAATATTATAGCGTTGTATAAATTAAGTATAAGATTTTCCTGGCTCAGTATTGCGAAAATCATCGCCGCAGCAGCGGTGATGGGCGCTGTTGCCGTAGAAGCGCATACGCTGCTTGGCGGTGCATCGCCTGCTTTGGCAACAATCGCCGCTATGCTGGCTGCCGGGATAAGCTATATCATATTGCTGCCGCTTTTAGGCGTGCTGAACAGACAGGAACTGCGTCAGCTGCCGGTAGTGAAACGATTTTTTAAATAATTAAGAAAGAAGGCGTACTATCATGGGAACAATTACAATTGTCGGCTTAGGCCCCGGTGCTGTGGGACATCTTTCGTTGGAAACTATGGGACTTCTGCAAAACTGCGCTCAGGTTATCCTGCGCACGGCGGTGCATCCCACCGTTGCCGAGTTGGAAAAGCAAAACGTAAAATTTACCTCATGTGACGATTTATACGAAAAGGCTGCTTCCTTTGAAGAAGTATATGATAGCGTTGTCGAGCGTGTGCTGGCAGCAGCGCAGAACGGCGATGTTGTTTACGCAGTACCAGGCAGCCCGCTGGTTGCGGAAAAAACCGTTGTTTTAATGCGCACAGCTGCTAAGGCGCAGGGCGTTAAGCTGGTGATTAAGCCGTCTATGAGCTTCTTGGACTTGGCTTACGTTGAGCTGGGCATCGACCCGATTGCCGGCCTGCAGATTATTGACGCGCAGGATTTTGCGGAGATTGCAAGTGCTGGTCAGCATCCGCTGATGATTACTCAGGTTTACAGCCAGATGGTGGCCGGCGATTTGAAAATTGCGCTGATGGATGTACTGCCTGACGAATACGAAATTTATTTCCTGCGCAATCTGGGCCTGCCTGACGAGGAATGCCGTCCGATTAAGCTGTTCGAGCTGGACAGACAGCCGAATATCGACCATCTTACGAGCGCTTACGTTCCGCCGATGCCTGAGGGAGCAGAGGATACTGTATTTGAAAATGTTGACGATGCGGAAGCTGTTCCCGGTATTATTACCTTTGGCGAGGATGAGGACGAATTTGCCGAGGAAGGCGAAGAAGAAGGCTATGCGGAAGACTTTTTGCCGGAAGCAGGCTTTGATGATTTCGACATCCAGCCCTTGGCTGATGTTATGCGCACCCTGCGTGAGCCTGACGGCTGCCCATGGGACAGAGAGCAGACACACAAATCTATCCGCAGCAATATGATTGAAGAGGTTTACGAATATCTGGAGGCTGTGGATGCTGACGATGTTGACGGCATGCGTGAGGAACTTGGCGACTTGCTCATGCAGGTTGTTTTCCATGCCCGCATGGCACAGGAGGCAGGCCGCTTTGATCTGCAGGACGTTATCGACGAGGTTGTAGATAAGCTTATCCGCCGGCATCCGCATGTTTTCGGTGACACACATGTCGACAACAGCGATGATGTGCTGGTAAATTGGGAGGCTATCAAAAAGCAGGAAAAACAGGAGCGCAAGCATGTATTGGACGGCGTATCTCAGGGACTGCCGGCGCTGCTGCGTGCCTATAAGCTGCAGAGCAAGGCTGCCAAGGTCGGCTTTGACTGGCAGGACAGCGCATCCGTATGGGCTAAGGTACAGGAGGAGCTGGGCGAGCTGCAGGAGGCTTTGCAGGCAGGCGATAAGGCTGCTGCCGAGAGTGAGCTTGGCGATGTACTGTTTGCCGTGGTAAATTATGCGCGTCATAACGGCATTGAGCCGGAGGTAGCTTTGGATGGCACGAATAACCGTTTCGCTTCCCGCTTCAATTACGTGGAAGAACAGGTTGAAGCCAGCGGTAAAACATGGCAGGATTTCACTTTGAACCAGCTGGATGAATTTTGGAATCAGGCTAAGGAATTGGAGCGCAAGAGCGATTTATAAGGTTAATTTGCAATAAAGTTACTAAAATAATGCTATTTTCCCCGTAATTTATAAATATTTTCGGAAAAGGCTTGCAGGAAAACGGTTTAGAGTGTAGAATACTATTGCTAGTTAAATATGAGTTACGTTACGAAGTTACGTGCTCCGCAAGCATTTGCAATAATAACTAAAGTCATAATTAAGGAGGAATTTTTGATGAACAAGACTGAGTTAATCGCTGCTGTTGCTGAAAAAGCCGGCTTAACCAAAAAAGACGTTGAGAAAACTATCACCGCTACCTTGGAAACCGTTAAAGAGGTAGTTGCTAAGGGTGACAAAGTACAAGTAGTAGGCTTTGGTACTTTTGAAGCACGTGCTCGTAAAGAACGTGAAGGTAAAAATCCGCAAAATGGTGAGAAGGTAGTTATTCCTGCTGCAACCATCCCTGCTTTCAAAGCCGGTAAAGCTTTCAAGGATGCTGTTAACGTAAAATAATAAGCTGTTTTAGTGCTTTAGGCCCGGCAGCTGCTGCCGGGCTTTTCTAAAGATATACTGCGGAATACTCAATGCTGGGGGGCTATGATATGGTTAGACGTCGTGTAAGACATAAATCTAAAGCTTTTAATGTCTTTATGATGCTGCTGTTTGTTGCCTGCCTGTTCGTTATCGGCAAGCAGGAGTATTCTATTTATCAGATTAAACAGGAGCAGGCTGCTACACAGCAACGTATTGCTGCTTTAAAAAAACAGAAGACTGAGCTGGAGGCAGAGCGTAAACGTCTGGATGACCCGCGTTATATTGAAAAGCTCGCCCGTGAGGATTACAACATGGTGGGTAAAGACGAGGTGCCGCTGTTTATAGTTGATGAGAAAAAATAAGGCAGAACAAGAAATGATAGCTTTTGTTCTGCTTTTTTTATTGACACCATGAAAAATTAAAGAGTATAATACAAGAGTATTAAGAAATTTTAAGGGGGATTTTTTTCTCGATGTCACTTGAAGTAGGTGCAATTGTAGAGGGTGAAGTTACAGGTATCACCAATTTTGGCGCATTTGTCCAACTGCCTGAGGGCAAGGTTGGCCTGATTCACATTTCTGAGGTTTCTAATGTTTATGTAAAAGACGTGCATGACTTTTTAAAGGAGCACGACAAGGTTAAGGTTAAGGTATTATCTGTAGATGATCGCGGCAAAATTGGTCTGTCTATTAAACAGCTCACACCGCCGCCGGCTCCGCAACCGAGACCGCAGCGTCCGCAAAATGATAACTGCGAGCGCCGCAACAATAATGGTATGCGTCCGCAAGGCGACAATCGTGAACGCCGTGGCGGTATGCGCCCGCAAAGCGCAAGACCTATGGCTCCCGTTTCCTTTGAGGATAAATTATCTAAATTCCTGAAAGACAGCGATGACCGTATGCTGGATTTAAAACGTAATACTGAGTCCAAACGCGGTGGTCGTGGTGCCAGACGTGATAAATAAGCAAGCTGGTAATTAATGAAATGGCACTCCTGAGAGTGCCTTTTCTTTTATAGCATAGAAAAATGCGATATGACACGTTTAAACCGCTGCTGAAGGAGATATGCTATGAGGCAGATTGCACCTGCAGTCTATAAGCTGCGCAAAACAATTAAAAATTTGCTGCAGCCCGAGGCTCATTATCTGTTGGCTGTTAGCGGTGGTGCCGATTCTCTGGCTTTGGCACATGCCTGTGCTGCCTTGGCAGCGCAAGGCTGGGGAAGCTACAGCGTCTGTCACGTTGAGCACGGACTTCGTGGCGAAGAGGCTCTGCGCGACATGCAGGCTGTGCAGCGTGCCTGCAAGGATTGGGGACTGCCCTGCTTTACAGAGCATGTGCAGGCTGCATCCTATGCGGCACAGAACCGGCTTTCTACCGAAGATGCTGCGCGCCGCCTGCGTTATGCGGCGCTTAGGCGCATAGCGGAGCAGCAGGGCGCTGCGGCGATTGTTACGGCGCATCACGAGGGTGATCAGGCTGAAACGCTGCTCTTAAGGCTGTTGCGCGGCGCAGGGCTTCAAGGACTTGCCGGAATGCGGGCGCAGCAGGACGATATCATCAGACCGCTGCTTACGTTGCCGAAAAGCCTGCTGGAGGAATACTGCAGCGCCGAAGGCATTGCAGTCTGCTATGACAGCACCAACGCTGATACGGCGTATACGCGCAATCGTGTACGTCTGGAGCTTGTGCCGTATCTGGAGCGCAGCTTCAACCACAATGTGGTGCCGACTTTGGCGCGTACTGCCGCCTTGTTGGCGCAGGATGCGGAATGTCTGGAGCAAATGGCTGACGATGCTTACAGGCAGCTGGTGCGCAGGCAGGAGAATGCTGTCAGTTTGCCGGTGACGCAGCTTACGGCGCTGCACAGTGCCGTAAGGCTGAGAGTATTGCGACGCGCGTATTTCGAGCTGGGCGGTGAGGAGCTGTCCTTCGAGCGTAGTCAGGCTATTGATTCCTTGCTGATTAGGCGCAGCGGCGGCAAGTTTATCCAGTTGCCGCAGGGAATAAACGTAGTCTACAAAAATAAACAGCTTATTTTTGTTAAAATAATATAAAGTATAAGGAGAATGAAAAAATGCATGACGATATTAAGACAGTTTTGCTGACTAAAGAAGAAATTGATGCCCGCGTACAGGAAATGGGCAAGCAGATTGCTGCCGATTATGCAGGCAAGGAGCTTGTTGTCATTGTGCTGCTGAAGGGTGCTGCCTGGTTCGCTACCGACCTGACTCGCGCTATTGATATGCCGCTGCGCGTAGACTTCATGGTTGCTTCTTCCTATGGCAACGGAACCAGCACCAGCGGTAGTGTTAAGGTTAAGCTGGATGTCAGCGAAGATATCAAGGGTAAGGACGTGCTGGTAATCGATGATATCATTGACAGCGGCGTTACCTTTGCCTCTATCACCGATATGCTGCGTCACTACAAGCCCGCAACTCTGAAAACCGCTGCTCTGTGCGACAAGGCCGAGCGTCGTGTAAACGGTCTGGAGGCTGATTATGTAGGTTTTAAAATTCCTGACGAATTCGTTGTCGGTTACGGTCTGGACTATGCAGGCGATTACCGCAATCTGCCGTTTATCGGTATCCTGAAGCCTGCTGTATACGCACGCAAATAAAAGCCTGTAAATTGCATAAAACAGTTGCTAGTTTTTCCTATCTATAATATAATAAAATATTATGAGCTAAGTGGAAGGAGGCTACGTGCTTGAATAAATTTTTTAAGAACGTACTTTTTTATCTGCTGATTATCATGGTAATTATCTGGATGTTTGACCTTTACGGTGAAAAGAATTCTAAGCCTGCCGATATAAGCTATACCAGCTTTATGCAGCATGTACAGCAGGACGAAATTAAACAGGTAACTATTGTTGATAATGTTATCAGCGGTAAATTAAAGGATGGCAAGGAATTTTCTACCGTTGCGCCTAATGACAGCAAGCTGGTAGAAAAGCTGGAAGCAAAGAAAGTAGACATTAAGGCAGAGCTGCCGCCGCAGCCACCTTGGTGGATGAGCATTCTCAGCTCTATTTTGCCGATGCTGATTATCGTAGGCCTGTGGTTCATGCTGATGAATCAGGGCGGTGCCGGTGGCGGCAAGGTGATGAACTTTGGCAAGAGCCGTGCGCGTCGCTACGATGAGGAAAAACTGAAGATAACCTTTAAGGATGTTGCCGGTGCTGAAGAAGCCAAGCAGGAGCTGGAAGAGGTTGTTGAATTCCTGAAGCATCCGCAGAAGTATAATGACTTGGGAGCTAAGATTCCTAAAGGTGTTTTGCTCTATGGCCCTCCGGGTACAGGCAAAACCTTGTTGGCGAAGGCAGTTGCCGGTGAAGCAGGAGTTCCGTTCTTCAGTATTTCCGGTTCTGACTTTGTAGAAATGTTTGTCGGTGTCGGCGCTTCGCGTGTACGCGACCTGTTCGACCAGGCAAAGAAAAGTGCACCCTGCATCGTATTTATCGATGAGATTGATGCCGTAGGCCGTCAGCGCGGCGCAGGTCTTGGCGGTGGGCATGACGAGCGTGAGCAGACTCTGAACCAATTATTGGTTGAGATGGACGGTTTCAGTGCTAACGAAGGCATTATTATGATTGCCGCAACCAACCGTCCAGATATTCTGGACCCGGCGCTGCTGCGTCCCGGCCGTTTCGACCGCCAAATTGTAGTAGACCGTCCTGATATCAAGGGACGTACCGAAATACTGAAGGTACATGTTAAGGGCAAGCCGATGGGACCGGATGTAAATCTGGACGTAATCGCTCAGCGTACACCCGGCTTTACCGGTGCCGATTTATCCAACCTGGTTAATGAAGCAGCGCTGCTGACTGCCCGTAAGGACAAGAAGGCTATCAATATGCCGGAAATGGAAGAGGCTGCCGAGCGTGTTATCATGGGACCGGAGCGCAAGAGCCGTGTCATCAGCGATAAGGAAAAACGCCTGACTGCTTACCATGAAGGTGGTCATACCATCGTTGGTATGCTGCTTGAGCATACTGATCCTGTACATAAGGTTACTATCATTCCGCGTGGCCGTGCTGGTGGTTATACCCTGAGCCTGCCTAAGGAAGATAAGTATTATGCAACCCGCAGCGAAATGCTCGATGAGCTGAAGGTGCTGTTGGGTGGCCGTGTTGCTGAAGCTCTGGTACTGAAGGAAATCTCCAGCGGTGCCAGCAATGATCTGCAGCGTGCAACTCAACTGGCACGCCAGATGATTTGCGAATACGGTATGAGCGAAAACATCGGACCTGTAACCTTTGGTCATCGTCAGGATCAGGTATTCCTGGGCCGCGACATTGCCCGCGACAAGGATTACAGTGAAGAAGTGGCAGCCGAAATTGATAAAGAGGTACGATCCTTTATGGAAGATGCCTATGCTGCTACTGAAAAGCTGCTGTCTGACAATATTGACAAGCTGCATGTGATTGCTAAAGCTCTGATGGAGAAGGAAACTCTGGAAGAGGAAGAAATCAACCAGCTGGTAAAATACGGTCATATCCTTACCGCAGAAGAAAAGCTGCAATTAGTACAACAATCTGTTGTGGATGAGGAAATAGCTGCTGCTCCCGTTGCCGACGCTGACGTAAAGGCTGAAGCGCCTGCTGCCGAAGCAGATGTACCGAAATCCGCTGCGAATGCAGACGAAGAAGCACCAAAAGAATAAAAGCAAAAAAATAACGCTCGCGTTCGAAAGAACGTGGGCGTTTTTTGTGCTTCGCATATATAATTTTCCCTCCGCACACTTCAAGCCGCGCCGGACAGGAACGCAAGCACGCCACTCCCAAACCCAGAATCCTATCCATTCTTTGCCACAATGTCAAGTGATGAATTCCAAAAATAAAAAATCGCTCGAACGGTCAAAAACCATTCGAGCGAAATACGAAAAGTCATCGAAATTTGGTAGCATTGAGTTATCTAAAAGACTGCGTTGTTTTGTTTGCCATTTTCACCAGCGTCAGCATAACTGGCACCTCCGTCAGTACGCCGACCGTTGTTGCAAGTGCCGCCGGGCTGCTAGTACCGAACAGAGCGACAGCAACCGCAACTGATAACTCAAAGAAATTAGATGCACCAATCATACCCGCAGGGGCGGAAATATCGTGCGGTAACTTTAACAACTTGCAGGCTCCATAGGTAATAAAGAAAATCAAAAATGTCTGTAAAATCAACGGCACTGCGATCAGTATGATGTGCAGCGGGTTTTCTAAAATGACTTCGCTTTGCCCCATAAAAATTAGCACCAGCGTAAGCAGCAGACCAATCGTAGTAATGGAATCAAATTTGTGAATAAACACATTTTCAAAATACTCTGTTCCCTTACTGCGGGTTACAAATACACGGGTCAAAATACCGCCTGCCAGTGGAATAACCACAAACAGTATTACGCTTAAAATCAGCGTATCAAAGGGAACACTAACATTGGAAATGCCCAACAAAAATTTTACGATAGGCACAAAAGCAATCAGAATGATGAGGTCATTGGTCGCCACCTGCACTACCGTATAAGCTGGATTTCCTTTTGTCAACGTACTCCATACAAACACCATCGCCGTACAAGGCGCAGCCCCCAAAAGCACTGCACCGGCGAGGTATTCTAACGCAAGGTCAGGCGTAATAAATGCATTGAAAATAACGAAGAAAAACAAGCTGGCAATACCATACATCGTAAAAGGTTTTATAAGCCAGTTGACAATCCATGTCACAAACAGCCCCTTCGGATTTTTTCCTACATTTCGTACACTGTTGAAGTTCACTTTCAGCATCATGGGGTATATCATTACCCAAATCAGAATAGCCATCGGGATAGATACACGGGCATATTCCAGGCGAGCCAGTAATGCATGGACTGCTGGGGCATTTTGCCCAAGCAATACGCCTACTATCATACACAGGAATACCCATATTGTCAGATACCGTTGAAAGAAATTGATCTCTGAATCAGCTTCTTTTCTCAACCATAAACACCTCCTTCGATTTGCATTTTTAACCGTATAATGCGTCCACCAATTTGACTGATTATTTCCCGGAATACTTCATCCTGGAAGCCTGTCGGGTCATTTAGTCCCCAGTTATTGTCAAAGGCTCTGCCAATATAGGGACAACCAACATCACAGCCCATTGAAATCGCAATATCAGGTTCCGGGATGCCGTCAAAGGTTTTACTGTATTGGGACTATTCCATATCAATCCCATATAGCTCTTTCATCAAGCGGACAGCATCTTGATTGATCTGGGGCTTGGTTTCGCTTCCGACAGAATAGCTTTCAAACACATCGGAAGCAAAATGCTTCCCTAATGCCTCTGCTATCTGGCTCCGGCAGGAATTGTGGACGCATATAAAAGCAACTCTCTTTTTATCCACTTTTAGTACCCCAATTTATGGAGCAGTTTTTCCATATCAGCAGCTTTCAGCACCTTTCCCATAGACACCACTTTTTCATTGACCACTAGCGCAGGCATAGACATTACACCGTAGGCCATAATTTTCTTCATATCAGTGACATACTCCGGTTGAATAGACAACCCCATATTGTTCAGTGCTGTTTTTGTGTTCTCAAGCAAGGCATGGCAGTTCTTACATCCGCTGCCTAAAACTTTAATACAGCAGATACCGTTGCTTGCCTCATTGCAGCAGCTAATGTTTACATTCTCAGCCTCATATGTTTCACAACCTCCATTGCAAGCACAAGCAACAGCCTTTCCTCTTTCTTCTTTTCTTTTGCCGAATCCGAACAGTCTCATAATAAAATCTCCTTTTAAATTTTGTATGGTTACACCTTATTGGCGATTTCCACTTTGTTAAATCAACAGATACTGAAATACGTTAAACAGATAACCCACAATGACTATTCCAAGCGTGCAGATTACGATGAACAGTACTAACAGTTTTGGTTTTACCGCTTTTTTCAGCATAATAATGGATGGCAGGCTAAGCGTAGTGACGGCCATCATAAAGCTGAGGATCGTACCAAGCTGCGCACCTTTTGCAAGCAGGGCTTCCGCAACGGGAATCGTGCCGAAAATATCCGCATACATTGGAACACCCACCAACACGGCTAACACAACACCAAATGGATTGTTACTTCCCAATACCGTCTGAATCCAGCTTTCCGGAATCCAGTTATGAATGATTGCGCCGATACCAACGCCAACCAAAATATACGGGAACACTTTCTTGAAAGTCTCAATTACCTGTTCCTTTGCAAAGATCAGCCGTTCTCTAACTGTCAGGGCATCTGATTCAACATCTACGCTGTTTGCATTACGGATGAAATCGTCCACATAGTTCTCCATGTGCATTTTTTCAATGATTGTACCGCCGATTACTGCAATCACCAAGCCAACTACCACATAGACGATTGCGATATTTGCCCCGAAAATGCTCATCAACAGTAACAAACTTCCCAGATCAACCATTGGAGATGAAATCAGGAAAGAAAAAGTTACGCCTAAAGGAATTCCAGCGCTGGTAAAACCGATAAACAGCGGAATAGAGGAGCAGGAACAGAACGGCGTTACCGTCCCCAGCAGAGCAGCGATGATATTTGCCAAGATACCATGAAAACGTCCCAGTATCCGTTTGCTCCGTTCAGGCGGGAAATAGCTCTGAATATATGAGATTACAAAAATCAAGACACAGAGCAGGACGGTAATTTTAACCACATCGTAAAGAAAAAACTGGATGCTTCCACCCAAACGTGATGTTGTGTCTAACCCCAAAGCGGATAAACCATTTCCAATTACCGTATTCAGCCACTTCATTCCAAGCACCTGATCTTGAATGAAAAGCCACGTTGATCGTAAAATCTCCATAAGGTATGTCTCCTTTCAAATTGATAAATTCAAAACTATCGAAGTGTTGCCTAAAAGATAAGCCATCTTTTACAGATGGCTTATTTTACCTACAGCAACTTCCGTTTTGCTCATCATGAGGAACTAAAGAAAATTGTTGCTCAAGCAATTTTTTAGCACGCTCTGCGCCTTCGGGATTGATGGAGTAATGAACCCATTTCCCATATTTACGCCCTTGTACGATCTCGGCATCACACAATATTTTCATGTGATGGGAAAGTGTTGATTGTGTAATATGCAAATCATCAAGCAATTTGCAGGCGCATTTTTCCCCTGTGCGGAGCAATGCTAAAATCTGTAAACGGTTTTCGTCACAAAATGCTTTGAACACCTTTATGGTCTCTGTGTATGCAGACGCCACGAATCTCACCTCACATTCGCTGTTTTGAACTTACACTCTCATTATATTCATAAATTCAAAAATGTCAATATGATTTTTTCGAAAAACGGAAAGCTGAACAAGCTGCTTTTCAAGCGGACGTATTTGACACACAAAATAATACCCCATCCCTGTAAAGGGATGGGGTATCACAGCACTTTATTCTGTTATTTACGGGATTTCCCCGACAAAGTTGTAAACAATCTTGACTTCCTGCACCTTCTGCCCGTCCATCTTCCTGACCTCGCCAATTAGAATCTTACTGATGAGCTGGTGCATCACTGTCTCGTCCAGCTCCGTGATCGTGGCATACGTTCCTTCAACTCCTTCATAACGACCACCTGTATTCAGTTTGTACGAATCAAGAGGATCGTGTCCCTGTCCGTGTGTCATCCAAGGCAACTTAAATCGTCACCATGAATTATGGAACATTCCCTCCGCAAGCACCACACACTCCAAGCCGCGCCGGACAGGAACGGATGCTGGCTACAGTCGAGCGTCTTTGTTCGCACAGCCTGCGCTGTTTTGGAAACTTCTCCTTCGTTTGACGCTCAACCGACATTGCTTTCTTTTATAGCACACCAACGTAACTTCGGTTCGCGGCAAACGCATGGCGAAAAGCACCGGAATCCTGCGCGCGGCCAAAGGAACTTTTGGTTACTTTTCCTTCCGTGGAAAAGTAACATAATTAGCATATCGCTTATATCATCCTAACGGATGCACACAACATGTCTTGTGCACGTCTAAAGGAACTTTTGGTTACTTTTTCTTCCGTGGAAAAGTAACATAACTATATATGCTTGCGGAAAAACTCCAAAAACCCCTCAGACGCAGGCGATAATTTATGCTCCTTACTCCAATACAACGTCTGATCAAAATGCAGCTTCTCATCAACAAGCTGCTGTCGCACCATCTCCTGCGGCACAGCATCACCCTCCAACGCCGCAACAACCGCAACTCCCAGTCCGCTTGTCGCAAAGGTAAGCGCACTCTCCGCCGTAGTGGCAATAAAGGCAACATTAGGCTTAACAGCATAATCCTTAAACACATTGCGCAAAAGCGCATAGCTGCCATAATTACAGCACAAGGGCACACCTGCTAAATCCTCCGGCGAAAGCATACTTTTATTTGCCCACGGAACCGCAAATCCGGCATTATAGAAAGCATAAAAATTCTCCCGCTGCACCTTGATAGTAGCAAAATTATGCGCTGCAGGCAGCGGCGCATTGGCAAAGGCAAAATCAATGCTGCCTGCCTCCAGCTGCTGCTGCTGCTGCTCTACCGTAGCATCGTGAAACTGATAACTGATACCGGGATTTTCCTTGGCAAAGGGAATAAGATAGCTGCGCAGGAAGTAGTCGGTGCGCACATGTGACACGCTGAAGCGCAGCGTACCTGCGGCACGCCTGCCGAAGGCCTGCATACGCAGACTGATATCATCTTCCGTATTGCACAGCTGACGCGCCTGCTGCAAAAAGGTTTCGCCTGCTTCCGTCAGTTCAATGTGGCGCTTACCGCGCTGCATTTTGAAAAGCTGCACGCCGTAGTTTCTTTCGATAGCCTTCATCTGCGCGCTGAGCGCCGGCTGTACGATGCCCAGACGTTTCGCTGCGGCGCTGAGATTACCTGTTTCGGCAACAGTGATAAAGTTTCTGTAAAAAGCAAAATCCATAGCAGTATCTCCTTAAAATATCAAAGAATATGATTATAATAATCAAAATAAAGTCTTTTACTTAATTATAGAACGGGAGTAGAATTAAGTAAACGCAAAAATAGAAGGAAAACTTCTATTGAACTCGGAGAGGAAGCTGTTATTTATGAAAAAACACCGTTCGTTGAATGTTATCTCAGGTCCCTTACTTTTTCTTGTCGTCCTGCTTGTATTGGCGCCTATAATTGAATTTAAGCAGGCGGCCGCTATTGCCACGATTTTCTGGATGGGCCTTTGGTGGGTGCTGCGTCCGGTAAATATCGCCGTAACCTCGCTGCTGCCGATTCCGCTGAACGCTATCTTCGGCATGGTGCCGATGGAGGGGATTATCAGCAAATACTTTTCGGAAATCGTCGTGCTGCTGGTCGGCAGTGATCTTATCAGCCTGGTGTGGGAAAAAACACATCTTGATAAGCGTCTGGCGATTAAAAGCCTTTGCGGATTGGGAACATCGATGCGCGAGCAGATTTGCGTCTGGCTGGTGGCTTCAACGTTGCTGTCTATCTTTCTGCCAAACGTCGTCGTTGTTATGATTCTTTTGCCGGTAGCTGTAAGCATGTTGCGCTTTTTGGGACAGCAGCAGATTACCGATAATCCCGTAGCAACACCGATTCTGTTGGCTATCGTCTGGGGCGCAGGCTTCGGCGGCTTCGGCTCACCCTTAGGCAGCAGCTCCAACCTGGTAGCAATCAGCTATCTGGAAAAGCTTACGGGACATGAATTCATGTATGTGGATTGGCTTATCCGCTTTCTGCCGCTGCTGTTCATCATCATGTTGCTGATTATGGCTTATCTGCTGCATCTGCCGCTGCCTGTTAAACGTCTTGACGGCGGCAAGGAATATTTCCGTGCTGCCTATGATAAGCTCGGGCCGATGAGCCGCGGTGAAAAGTTAGGATTGTGGCTTTTTATTCTCGCAACAGGTTTGGCCTTCGTCCGTCCGCTTTACGTGCAGTATTTGCCGCTGATGAAGCCTGCGTATGTTTTCTTCACCTTCGGTATGCTCACCTTTATGTTGCGCAACGAAACAGGTCAGCTGCTTCTGACCTGGCGTGAGGCTGAAAAGGGCATCATGTGGGGGATGATTTTCCTTTTTTCCGGCGGTCTGGCGTTGGGACAGCTGATTACGAAAACCGGTGCGGCAACGCAGATTGCTAAGGTAATTACGCTGCTGCCGTTAAGCGGAGGTTGGGAAACGATGTTCAGCCTGACGCTGTTTGCCACATTCCTGACGGAAATAAGCAGTAATACTGCGGCGGCTTCTATCTCAATTCCGGTAGTACAAAGCATTTCGCAGCAGCTGGGGTTGAACCCCATTCCTTATATCCTGACCTCGATTGTTGCCGTTAACTGTGCTTTTATTCTGCCGGTCAGCACACGTGCCGTAGGTGTAACCTACGGTTTGAACCCTGATGATTTACTGAAAAACGGCCTCAAGCTTTCAATAATCTGCATGCTGCTCGTAAGTGCGCTTGGCTGTATCTGCATGCATTGCTGGAGTCTTTTCAATCATCTTTAGAGTAGCCTTCTTTGTTTACTCCCTTGTCATTGTTGGGATGGCGGTGGAGTATTTTTGTAGAGAATTGTGAAGAAGTACGCTTGAAAATGATGCAAAACAGCGGAAAAAAGAGGAAAATAGATTTTTTTTGTAAAATCGCTGATTTTAGTGCATTTTTTGCTATACAAACACGGTTTTTTGTAGTAAAATCATATCACAAGAATTTTGGCGGAACGGAAGGTTCCACACATATGCTCAAGAAAGGTTGTGTTATTAAGGTAATGAACGAGCAATCCATGAATAGAAGTTTAAAGAACAGACACTTACAGATGATTTCTTTAGGTGGCATTATCGGCAGCTGTTATTTTTTAGGTGCCGGATATGCGATTGAGCAGGCCGGACCTGCTATTATTCTTTCTTATCTTTTTGGCGGTGCAATCGTCTTATGCGTTATGCTGTGCCTGGCGGAGCTGGCTGTAGCTAAGCCTATTTCCGGTTCCTTTGTTACCTACGCACGTGAGAATATATCTTCAACCTGGGCTTGTGGCGTTGGCTGGGCCTATTGGCTGAACTGGATGGCTTACGTGCCGTCTGAAATGATTGCTGCGGGTATCATTATGAATAATTTTGTACCTGCCGTCAGTCAACTGTGGTGGGCAATTCTTTTTGGCCTGCTAGTGACTGTAATTAACCTTTTTCATGTTGATAATTTCGGTGAAAGCGAATTTTGGCTTTCCATTATCAAAATTGCTGCCCTTGTGGGTTTCTGCGGCGTTGCCGGTTTAATAGTCTGCGGTCTTGTTGGTGACCAGGGCTATTTAGGTGCTAAGGTGCTGCTGGGCCAAGGCGGCTTTGCTCCTCAGGGATATTGGCCGATTGTGCTGACCATGGTTATTATTCTGGTTAACTTCCAAGGTACCGAAATCATCGGTCTGGCTGCGGGCGAATGCAAGGATCCTGCTAAAAGCATTCCTATTGCGGTTCGTAATGTTTCCTGGCGTGTCATTGCTTTATATATCATTCCTATTACATTATTGCTGTCCATTATGCCGTGGGATAAGGCCAGCCTGAAGGAGAGCGTGTTTGCCGCTGCTTTGGCGGAATACGGCTTTGAAGGCTTAGCTTCTGCGATTGCCTTTGTAGTGCTGGTTGCAGGTGTTTCCTGCGCTAACTCCGGACTGTATGGCGGTGCTCGTGCGCTGCATGCACTGGCTCGTATGGATATGGCTCCGGCGTTTTTGGGCAAGCTCAATAAAAACGGTATGCCGCAGAATTCCATTATCGTTTCTGTATGTGCCTGCTGGGCAGTTATCGTTTTCTACACCTTTAATCCCGATTCTACACTGTATACTTATTTGCTGGCAGTATCCGGCTTTACCGGAGCGATGGCTTGGATTTCCATTTGCTGGAGCCAATATAAATTCCGCCGCCGTCTGATTGCCGAAGGCAAGGAGGATACTCTGAAGTATAAAACACCGTTCTTCCCGTATGTTACGCATTTCGGTATCTGGTCGCAGGTTTTCTGCCTGGCAGTAATTGCTTTGACACCGGATTTACGCCAGACGCTGTACGCTGGCGTACCGATGCTGGTGGTGCCGATGCTGTGCTATCGTTGGCGTAAGCATCAAAAGAGTTTACTCCAGACTAAAACTCAGGTAGCAATGGCCCATAAATCTTAAAAGTATATGGAGGTTGCCGCAGATGCGGCAGCCTCTTTTTATGTAATGCACGAAAATATAAGAATATAGCAGAGCCTTTTGAGTATAATGCCGGAAGGTGTTATAATAGTTGTTAAAAGGAGAATGGTTATGCAATTAGTAGTAGATAAAATCGCCAAAGCATTTGGCATTCATGAAATATTTAAAGACGTCAGCTTCATGGTGGAGCAAGGCGAGCACGTTGGCCTTGTCGGCGTCAACGGCAGCGGCAAGACTACGCTGCTGCGTTGCCTGCTGCAGCCTGAATGGGTTGACAGCGGTGCGGTAAAATTTGAACCCGGTATCAGCGTGGGCTATGTACAGCAGGGCTTTACCGATATCAGAGGTACTATCTGGCAGTTTATGCAGACAGCCTGCCCGGAAATCGGCAGCCTGCGCCAAAAGCTGGCACAGCTTGAGGCTGATTCCGGCAAGCTGCAGGGCGAAAAGCTGGACAGCTGCCTGGAGGAGTACGGACGCGTACTTAAGCGCTACGAATTTATTGACGGCTATAATTACGAAAACCGCATTAAGCGTGTGCTTATCGGGTTGGGCTATACCGAGGATTGGTGGCAGCATGATGCGGCAACGCTGAGCGGCGGTCAGAAAACACGTCTGATGCTGGCGGCGGCACTGGTGCGTAATCCCGACTTTATGATTCTGGACGAACCGACGAACCATTTAGATATTGTAATGACGCAGTGGCTGGAAAAGTATTTGCAGGAATTTAAGGGCGGTCTGCTCGTTGTCAGCCATGACCGTGCCTTCCTCGATAATGTTGCTATGCGCATTATGGAAATGGAGGGCGGCAAGCTGCAATCCTTTAAGGGCAATTACACCCGCTATCTGGAGCAGAAGGCGATTCAGAGCAGTACGCTGACTGCTGCCTATAATGCGCAGCAGGATTATATTGCGCGCACCGAGGCATATATCCGTCGCTTCAAGGCAGGCATCAAGAGTAAAATGGCGCGTGGTCGTCAGTCACAGCTCGACCGTCTGGAGCGTATTGATGCGCCGGTGCAGCATGAGGAGTTTGAGCTGCGTTTGCCGCCGGCTGCCGAATGTGCGGACAGAGTGCTGATTATGGAGGACCTGACCATCGGCTACGGCGAGAAGATACTGGCCAAAGGTATTAACCTTACACTACGCCGCGGTGAAAAGGCAGCGCTTTTGGGTGCCAACGGTACCGGCAAGACGACGCTGCTGCGTACTATCTTGGGCGAAATTGCACCGCTGAAGGGCAAGGCCAAGATTGGCAGCAGAGTGCAGATCGGTTATTTTTCGCAGAGCTATGAGCGCTTAAACCCGGAGCAGACGCTGTTGGAAAACTTTGTTGTTGAATACGGCTTTACGGAAGAGTATACACGCTCTATGCTTGGCGGCATGCTGTTCCACGGTGATGATGTGTTCAAAAAAATCGGCGAGCTGAGCGGCGGTCAGAAGGCACGCCTGGTGCTGCTGAAGCTGGTGTTGGACGGTGCTAACTGTCTGGTGCTTGACGAACCGACAAACCATCTGGATATTATGGCACGCGAAGCAGTAGAGGCCGCGTTGGAATCCTTTGACGGCACAGTGCTGGTAGTCAGCCATGACCGTTACTTTGTCAACGAGGTTGCCGACCGCATCTGGGAAATTGAGGATTTAGAGGTTAAGGACTATAAGGGTAACTACGATTTCTACCTCGAAGAAAAACAGAAAAAGGCTGCTGCTTTGGCGCAGGCACAGGAGGAAGCGGAAAAGGCTGCAGCCTATGCGGAGGCACAGGCTAAAAAGCAGCAACAGACTGCAGCAGCGCCGGTAAAGGAGAAAAAGCAAGAGGATAAAAAACGTCGTTACAGTCCGGACGAGGCTGCACGACTGTTGCCCAAGGTAGAGCTGCAGATTCGTGAGCAGGAGGCCATGATGGGCCTTTTGGAAAAGCAGATGGCGGACCCGGCAAATCACACCAGTCCAGAGCATAGCGCAGCGATGGCAGCAGAGCATGAGGAATACGAGCAAACCATTGCTGAGCTGATGGAAAAATGGGAGCTGCTGATGGAAGCGGCGGAGGATGCCTGATGGAAGATAAAAAGTATATGCAGCTGGCACTGGCTGAGGCACGCAAGGCCGCAGAGCTTGGTGAAATTCCTATCGGCGCGGTACTGGCGGACATGACAACAGGTGAGGTTATCGCCGCCGCGCACAATATGCGTGAAACTTGGCATGACGCAACGGCGCACGCTGAGGTCATTGTCATCCGCGAGGCCTGCGAGCGCCTGGGGCGCTGGCGTCTGAGCGGTTGTGCGCTTTACGTTACCGTTGAGCCCTGCCCGATGTGCAGCGGTGCCATTGTCAACGGCCGTGTCGACCGCGTTGTTTACGGCTGTCATGATGTGAAGGCCGGCGGTGCGGAATCAATTTTCAATATTATTACGAATCCTAATCTCAATCACTGCGCTGAAGTTATCAGCGGCATCTGTGAGGAGGAATGCGCGCAGGTAATGCGCGACTTTTTCCGCCGTCGCCGTCAGGAAAACAAGGCGAAGCGCAAGAGTGAAGCCGGTGCGCCGCAGGAATAATTTCGTCAGGCGGTTGCCAAGACAGGATTTTTCTTATATAATATTAATGTTAACCTGATGCGAATATTTTGCCATAACAGAATAATGGAGACGTAGCGAAGTGGTCATAACGCGGCTGACTCGAAATCAGTTTGCCGTTTGCGCGGCACGTGGGTTCGAATCCCACCGTCTCCGCCAACGAAATTCAATCCCGCAGCTTATCCGGCTGCGGGATTTTTAGTGTGTAACATATTTATCATTTTAGTAGGTTTTATCGCTTATTAGTTAAATTCTTCTGCTTTTTGTTTGCCAAAGATGTCGCAAACTGTTAAAATGTCATACGAATGCTTTTGATTTTGGGGGATAAATATGACATCGGAAAAAATAATTGATATCTTAAAAAACGGTAAAATTCATCTGTCGTGCGAGCTGTTTCCGCCTAAGCAGGGCGCAGAGCTGCAAAACAGTCTGGAGATTGTCAACAAAATTGCAGCCAGCACGCCGTCCTATATGAGCGTCACCTATGGCGCAGGCGGCAGCACGGTAGGCTATTCGGCAGCACTGGCCAAAAAAGTAGAGGATAACGGCATGCCGGCTCTGGCTCATCTGACTTGTGTAAAGGCTGATGAAGCAAAGCTGGCAGAGGTACTTGGACAGCTGCAGGGCTTTGGCGTAAAAAATATTCTGGCGCTGCGCGGCGATATCCCGGCAGATATGCAGGGCGAGGAAATCGGCAGCTTTGCTCATGCCAGTGAGCTGATGCGGTTTGTAAAGCAGCAGGGTGATTTCTGTGTTGGCGGTGCTGCTTATCCCGAAGGCCATCCCGAATCGGGTTCGCTGGAAAAGGATATAGAAAACACCAAGTACAAGGTGGATGCAGGTGTTGACTTTTTGGTGACACAGATGTTTTTTGATAATACGATTTTGTATAACTATATGTTCCGCCTGCTGCGTGCGGGCATCAATGTGCCGGTGGTGCCGGGCATTATGCCGGTGACGAATGCTAAGCAGATTATCCGCATCTGCCAGCTGAGCGGTACTAAGCTGCCGCCGCAGTTTCGTGCGATGGTAGAAAAGTTTGCCGATAAGCCGGAGGCACTGAAGCAGGCAGGTATCGCCTATGCTACCGGTCAAATTATTGATTTGATTGCTAATGGTTTTGACAATGTACATATCTACACGATGAACAAGCCGGAAATTTTTGCCGGTATTATGAATAATCTCGGAGAGATTGTAGATAAATAGTCCTGCGCTACGGCGCAAAATTTAAGGTTGTTGTTATGGAATTTAAGCAAAAGGAAGCGCTGCGCTATCTGCGGGCCAAGCCGGGAGATAAGGCAGCAGAAATTTTAGTGGATACGGTTTATCTGAAGCTGCGCAATGAGGTGCAGGCGCGTTATATCCTGCAAAAGCATGCGATAACGGCAGATGAAGCAGGCGTAACGCTGGACTGCGGCGTGCGCTTTCATTCGCGTGCACTGGCGCGCCATTTGAAGGGCTGCAACACGGTGCTGCTTATGGGGGCAACGCTCGGCAGCAGGGTAGACGCAGCCATTCGTCGCCTGGCGCTTATCAGCGTTGCTGAAGGCGCGGCGGCTCAGGCCGTGGCAGCGGCGCTGATTGAAAGCTATTGCGATGAGGTACAGGCGCAGGCTGAAACAGGCGGTCTGCTGCAGCGTCCGCGTTTTTCGCCGGGCTATGGTGATTGGCCGCTGGAGGAGCAGCGTCAGCTGTTTGCAGTGCTGAACTGTGCCAAACGCATCGGCCTGACGCTGACGGACGGACTGATGATGGCTCCGTCGAAGTCGGTGACGGCAATCATCGGCTTATCGGAAGATGCTGCCTGCGTGCAGAATAAATGTATGACCTGCAGTAATATAAACTGTCCTTACAGAGATACTGATATTAAGAAAGTTTGAGGAGAAGATTTAATTTATGAATTTTAAGGAATTGTTAGGCAAGCAAATGCTGTTCTTTGATGGTGCTACCGGCACACAGCTGCAGGCACGCGGTCTGCAGCCGGGTGAGCTGCCCGAAAGCTGGAATTTTACACACCCCGATATTGTAGAGGCTGTGCATCGCAGTTATCTTGATGTAGGCTCCAATATCGTAAAATCCAATACCTTCGGCGCTAATCCGTTGAAGCTGGCAGGCTCCGGACTGGATTGCAAGGAAACCATCGAAGCGGCTGTGGCGATTGCCAAGAAGGCCTGCGGTGGCAGGGAAAACAAATTTGTTGCGCTGAATTTGGGACCGACAGGGAAGCTGTTGGCTCCTTATGGCGATTTGCCCTTTGAAAAGGCAGTAGAAGCCTACGGCGAAATGGTACGCTACGGCGCTGCTGCCGGTGCGGATCTGATTCTTATCGAAACAATGAGCGACACCTACGAAATCAAGGCTGCGGTTCTGGCATCTAAGGAAAACTGTGATTTGCCGATTTGCGTGACCATGACCTTTGACGAGGATGGCAAGCTGTTGACCGGTGCTACGGTTGAGGCTGCCGCTTTGATGTGCGAAGGTCTGGGCGTAGATGCCATCGGCTTTAACTGCGGTTTGGGACCGGTGCAGGTGGGCAAGCTATTCCCGCAAATGCTGGAAGCAACCAGCCTGCCGCTGATTATCAATCCTAATGCCGGACTGCCGGTGCAGCGTGACGGCAAAACCTGCTTTGATGTCGGACCGGAGGAATATGCGGAGCTGATGTACGAGCTCGCAGGCAAGGGCGCAAGCATTGTAGGCGGCTGCTGCGGTACAACGCCGGAGCATATTGCGCAGATGATTGCCAAATGCAAAACTCTGCAGCCGGGTGGTACGCGTGATTGCCGTCTGACTGCGGTATCCTCCTACGGCAAAGCAGTACATTTGGGTGAAGGTCCTGTAATTATCGGCGAACGCATCAATCCTACCGGCAAAAAACGTTTGAAGGAAGCGCTGGTAAACGGTGACCTTGATTATGTGTGCCGTCTTGGTCTGGAGCAGATTGGCGTGGGCGCACAGATTCTGGACGTTAACGTAGGCACGCCGGGTATTGACGAAGCGGCAATGGCTGCGAAGGCTGTGCCGGCGCTGCAGGCGATTACCGATACGCCGCTGCAGATTGATACATCTAATTACGAAGCAATGGAAAGAGCGCTGCGCCTCTATAACGGCAAGCCTATGCTTAATTCCGTCAATGGTAAGGAGGACAGCCTGCAGCATGTGCTGCCGCTGGCTAAAAAATACGGCGCTGTGCTGGTTGCACTGTGTCTTGACGACAGCGGTATTCCCGCTACTGCAGCAGGACGTATTGCCGTGGCTGAAAAAATTATCGCCCGTGCGGCCGAATACGGCATTGAAAGCCGCAATATAGTTGTAGACCCGCTGGCACTGACTATTTCCACCGGTGCCGAAAATGCGGCGATTGCCTGTGAGGTTATCCGCACGATGAAGGCACGCGGCATCAACACTGTTATGGGTGTTTCCAACATTTCGTTCGGTCTTCCCGGACGTGATGCTGTCAACAGCACCTTCTTCAGCATGGCAATGGCAGCAGGCCTTTCCTGCGGCATCATCAATCCGCAGAGCAAGCCGATGATGGATGCTTATTACGGGTATCGTGCGCTGGCAGGCTATGACGAGGGCTGCAAGGAATATGTACAGCATTATGCAGATGCACCGAAGGCTGCAGCAACAACAGTAAGCGAAATGGGTCTTTACGATGCCATTGTCAAAGGACTGCAGGGACCTGCGCGTCAGGCCGCAGCCAAGGCTCTGGAAAGCGAAAAGCCGTTGGATATCATTAACAAATATATGATTCCTGCGCTTGATTTTGTCGGTCATGGCTTTGAAAAGAAAACTCTCTTCCTGCCGCAGCTTCTGATGAGCGCGGATGCGGCGAAGGCAGCCTTTGAGGTTATCCGCGAGGCTGTCGGCGTGGGCGAAACGCAGGGAGAAACAGTAATTATCGCTACTGTCCATGGCGATATCCACGATATCGGCAAAAACATCGTTAAGGTACTGTTGGAAAATTACGGCTATCGCGTGCTTGACTTGGGCAAGGACGTGCCTGTGGAAGCAGTTGTAGAGGCAGCCAAGAAAACAGATGCCAAGGTTGTCGGCTTGTCTGCATTGATGACTACTACAGTAGGCGCAATGGAAGAAACTATTGCTGCGTTGCATAATGAATGTGACTGTCAGGTTGTTGTCGGCGGTGCGGTGCTCACGCAGGAATACGCTGACACCATCGGTGCCGAGCATTATGCGCCGAACGCTGTCAGTGCGGTAAACTACGTCAACGAAATCTTAGGCAAATAATTTATATACAGATGATTTGAGGACTATCATGCTTAGCGTGGTAGTCCTTTTTTACAGAGTTTCGACTTTTTGGTCATTAAGCAGGAAAAACTGCTCCCTCCCAAGAATTAAACAAATATCACCATGAACGGAGGGATGCTGCATGAACATTTACGTTTGGCGACACAACAAAACATATCACAGCCACAGTATGATTGACGAGCCCTGCGTCAACAGCGAATTTTATCTTGATGCGATTGCTGTTGTGCTGGCACATGATTTGGAAGAAGCGCTGGCCAAGCTGGCGGAGGAAAACAAAGGCTGGCGCACCGAGGATTTGCGGAAGCTGCCGTGCAGCGTATATCCTGCGGATAAGGCGGCAGTAATCTTTTCCGAGCTGCGCGGGATTATTCCGCATCTCTAAAAACAAAAAAGCCCGAATTCCCACATGAAATGTATGTGAGAATTTGGGCTTTTGCTTTATCTGCTTACCAGATGCTTTTTAAAATCGGCAGTAAAATAGGTGCCAGGATAGAGGTGCTGATGCCGGTAAGGGCAATCGCTACACCGCCGATGGCCAGCTGAACGGGGCTGACATTGGCGCAGACGCTGGTGCCGAGGCCGTGGCTGGAGGCGCCGATAGCAAGACCGGCAGCCAAATGGTTTTTGATTCCCAAAAGACGCAGCAGCTTGTGATTGAAGGTTGCTCCCAGCATACCGGTGAAGATAACAGCAGCTGTAGTCAACGCCGGAATACCGCCGATTGTTTTGGAAACATCAATGGCGATTGGCGTCGTAATGGATTTGGGAATGAGCGAAAGCAGAACCTGCTCGCTGGTACCCATGGCCTTGCCGCAGAAGTAAACGACTATGATAGCCGAAAGCGTTGCCAACGTAACGCCGCCGGCGATAGCACCGGCCTTGGCCATGATAAGTTCACGGTTCTTGTACAGGGGCAGGGCCAGAGCGATGGTTGCCGGTCCTAAAAGAAAGTTAATGAATTCCGCACCTGCTTCGTACTGCTTGTACTCTACGCCTGGCGCCAGAACGATGACAGCGATGACCAGAGGGCAGGCGATAACGAAGGGCGGAATGATGTTCAGGCTGAAGCGGTCGATGATAATTTCGCTGATAACATACAGGATGACCGTCAGACCTATGCCAAAGAGCGGTGAGTTAAGTAAAACGTCAGGAAAAAGCATCATTGACTCTCCTTTCCTTTAAGCATTGCTTCGATAAAGAAGGCTGTAACGCTCAGAACGACAATACTGCAGACAACAATGGTAACAGTAATGGGCAACAGCTCAGCTTTGATAACATCTACATATAATATAACGCTGACGCCTGCCGGTAAAAACAGCATACCCATTTTGGAAATCAGGATATCGCAGATTCCCTCGATGGAGCTTGCCGGAATAACGTTGCCGCAGAGAAGTGCCGTTAAAATCAGCATTCCCAAAAGAGCGGGCGGAAAGGGTACGCCGAGGGCGTTGATGATGAGCGTGGATACCCATTGCAAAAGCAGTAAAAAGGCGATACCGCGCAATAAGCTGGTGGGTGACATTTTGTTTCCTCCTCATAAAAACATGACAAATACTATTATTATAGACCTGTTGGTGGAAGTACGCATAAAGGTCAAAACGGCTGGGGTGAGCCGATGGTCTTTGGGGTTAAGAGTACTTGGCCGACAGAACGACATGCTATTAATATTGCCACAAAGCTAACAATCTGTCAACAAAATGACGGTGATTTTTCACTGAATTAACACAGAAAATCATTTGACTTTTTGACTTTTACTGATATAATAGCAATTAGAAAGTGAATAGTGGTCCGAAAATGGCAAAGAGTCAACGCCATTCGGTTATTGACCGCTATTGAACCTGATAGAAGGAGGTGCAGCGTGATGAATGAACGCTACAGTGAAGAGGTAAAGGCTATCTTAGAGGCTGCTCAGCAGCAGGCAGTTATGAACTATCACCAGGAGCTGACAACGGCACATGTTCTGGCAGCATTGTGCGGCAGCGACGGCTTCTTTAAATATTTGCTGCAGAGCCTGCACATTGATGAAAATGCTTTCAGCAAGGATGCTAAGGCTTTAGTACAAAAAATCCCCGGAGTTAAAGGTCAGGACCGTCAGCTGATGATGGGTACCGGCTTTGCCAGAGTAATGGCTATTCTGGGACAAAGTAAGGAAGAAATCGGCATCGGTCAGCTGGTTGCAGCTATGGCCAGTGACGGTGACAGCGATGTTGTATCACTCTTCCGTAAATATGGTATAGATAAGAAAAAAGTTGAGGCGGCATTTATGCAGTATCAAAATAGCGAAGCAAATGATGAAACTAAAAAGACGCTGGAAAAATACGGCCAGGATCTGACAGCTAAAGCTAAAGACGGCAAGCTGGACCCGGTAATCGGCCGTGATGAGGAAATCCGTCGTACGATTGAAATCCTTTCGCGTCGTAAGAAAAATAATCCGGTGCTTATCGGTGAACCCGGCGTTGGTAAAACTGCCATCGTCGAAGGTCTGGCAAGACGTATTATTGCCGGCGATGTACCGGAAAGCCTGAAGAATAAAACCCTGTATGCTCTGGACCTGGCGGCTTTGGTTGCCGGTGCCAAATACCGTGGTGAATTCGAAGAGCGTCTGAAAAAAGTATTGAAGGCTGTCAGCGAAAGCGCCGGTCAGATTATCATGTTTATTGATGAACTGCATACCGTTGTCGGTGCCGGTGCTGCCGAAGGCGCTATGGATGCAGGCAACATCCTGAAGCCGATGCTGGCGCGCGGCGAGCTGCGCTGCATAGGTGCAACTACACTGAACGAATATCGTAAGTATATTGAAAAGGACAGTGCGCTGGAGCGTCGTTTTCAGCCGGTAATGGTTAAGGAGCCGAGCGTTGAAGATACAATTTCCATCCTGCGTGGCCTGCGTGAACGTTATGAGGTACATCATGGCGTGCGCATTAAAGACGCTGCCCTGGTTGCTGCTGCTGTGCTTTCTAACCGTTATATCAATGACCGTTTCTTACCTGATAAGGCTATTGACCTGGTAGATGAGGCTGCTGCCCGTCTGCGTACCGAAATTGATTCGCTGCCGACCGAGCTGGATGAAAGCAAACGTCGTATCCTGCAGCTGGAAATCGAAGCTCAGGCTTTGGGCAAAGAGGAGGATGCTCAGTCCAAAGACCGTTTGGCTAAGCTGAACGAGGAGCTGGCAAAACTGCGTAAGGAAAATGACGAGCTTGTTAAACGCTGGGATGCAGAAAAGGCTTCCATTGCCCGTGTACGTGAGGTAAAGAAGGAAATTGATGCTGTGAAAAACCAGATGGAGCAGGCTGAGCGCGACTATGACCTGAATAAAATGGCTGAATTGAAATACGGTCGTCTGCCTGAGCTGCAGAAGGAATTGGCTGCTTTGTCCAAGAAGGATGAAAACGGCAATGACAATGTTATGCTCAAGGAAGAGGTAGATGAAGAGGATATCGCTAAGGTTGTCAGCACCTGGACCGGCATTCCTGTTGCCCGCTTAGGTACCGGTGAACGTGCTAAACTGGTTCACCTGGAGGAAATCCTGCACGAGCATGTTATCGGTCAGGATGAAGCAGTCAAGGCTGTCAGCGAGGCTGTTATCCGTGCGCGTGCCGGTATCAAGGATCCTAATCGTCCGATTGGTTCCTTTATCTTCCTTGGTCCTACCGGTGTCGGCAAAACCGAGCTGGCTAAGACCTTGGCCGAGGTGCTCTTTGATGATGAACGCAACATGGTGCGTATCGATATGAGCGAATACATGGAGAAGCATACCGTATCTCGTCTGATCGGTGCGCCTCCGGGATACGTCGGCTATGATGAAGGCGGTCAGCTGACCGAGGCTGTACGCCGTCATCCGTACAGCGTAATCCTGTTGGACGAAATCGAAAAGGCACATGCAGATGTCTTTAACGTATTGCTGCAGGTTCTGGACGATGGCCGTCTGACTGATGGTAAAGGCCGTATCGTTGACTTCAAGAATACCTTGATTATCATGACCAGTAACCTTGGCAGCAACGAGATTATGAAAGCGCAGGGCTCTATGGATAGAGAAAAGATTCAGCAGATGCTGATGAACTTCTTCCGTCCGGAATTCCTGAACCGTGTTGATGACATTGTTGTGTTCAAACCGCTGCAGGCAGAACAGATTAAGGAAATCGTTAAACTGGTACTGCGAGAGCTGGGTGACCGTCTGAATAAGCAGCTGGAACTGACGCTTACTTATACCGACGAGGCTGTCGCTTTCCTGGCAAAGGCCGGCTTTGATCCTGCCTTCGGTGCTCGTCCGTTGAAACGTCTGATTGTCCACACTGTTGAAAACATCCTGGGCAAGAAGATTGTTGCAGGTGAAATAAAAAATGGCGATAAGGTTGAGGTTGTATTGGTAAACGATGCAATTAACGTTGTCGTAAAATAAAACAGCTTTGGGTTTAAGCGCCCTCTGCTGCCGTGAAAGCGGCGGCGGAGGGTGCTTTTTCTAATATATATATTAGGCTTATTATTGCGCAGCAGGTTGGGAAATGATACAATTAAAAGAGATATTCAGTTAATGAGTTGCCAATGCATGATGTTTATAAAACGAGGTGAGCAAAATGAAATATACATATGTAGAATTCGCTGATGGAACACTTGTTACTTTTAATGATATACGCAAGGATAAGAACGGTGAGCATATTGATGTTTATTTTGAACGTCCTGTAGATACCGGCTTTGACTATTTGCAGATTTCCTTGCCTGACTTAGATACAGCTTCTTTTTATGGATACAGCGAGGCTGAAATAGAAGATTTAAAAGATTTTGCTGCTGATAATGCAGCCTTGATTTGGGAGATGGCACGCGAAGGAGGAGATCATCTTGCCAATGCTGTATAAGCTTTTAGGTTATACAATATATTTTTGGTCAGGTGATGCCGGTGAGCCGGTTCACGTACACGTTTGTCAAGGCAGGCCTACTGAAAATGCAACTAAAATATGGGTTGGGGAACGTGTTATTTTAGAGCATAATAAAAGCAAAATTCCTGATGCCGATTTGCTGAAAATACTTCGCTTCGTATCTCAGAACAAAAAGAGAATCATTGAACAGTGGAATAAGCATTTTGGTATATGAGTTTTTAGCATCTGTCTGGTGTCTGACAGGTGCTTTTTTTCTTTACCCCGAAGTTTTCCGAACGATTTTCTAAAAAACTGTTAAAAAGTTCACAGTTTATTTGACGTTTACGCGTTGGATTGGTATAATTAAAGTGAATTATTTAAGTGATTGAGAACCCGGGTTAGATTTTGCACAGGATTTCGAAACTGAACAGCTTTCTGCTTGGGTTTTATTGTTTCTACAAGTAATTTTTGGGAGGTAGATTTCAATGAAAGTTGCAATTATCATGGGTAGTAATTCTGACTGGCCTGTACTTGAGGCTGCAGAAAAAACTCTGAAGGAGTTTGGCGTTGAAACTGAAGTAGTAGTTGCTTCCGCTCACCGTACTCCGGACGTAGTACAGAACTTTGCTAAGGGTGCCCGTGACCGTGGCGTAGAGGTAATTATTGCCGCAGCCGGCGCAGCTGCTCATCTGGGTGGTTTCATCGCTGCCTTTACTACCGTTCCTGTCATCGGTATTCCTATTAATGCAACACCGTTGGCCGGTATGGATGCACTGCTGAGCTTTGTACAGATGCCTTCCGGTGTACCTGTTGCAACGATGGCTATCAACGGTGCTAAGAATGCTGCATTGTTCGCAATTCAGATTCTTTCCGTAAAATATCCGGAGCTGGTAGAAAAGCTGGCAGAGCATCGTGCAACAATGCGTGAAGAAGTAAGAGCTAAGGGTGAAAAGCTGGCTTCCATGCGTGGCGTTCCTGCGCAGGAGTTTAAGGATTTACACCTGTAATAGTGAATAGTGAGTAGTGGATAGTGAATAGAAACTGACTGCTAAACATTAATAACTAATTACTGACCACTGATCACTGATCACTTATAACTAACCACTAATAACTGACAATTGATAACTAAAAACTAAAATTAAGGAGAAAAATTGTGGAGCAGATTTTCGAGGAGCAAAATTTTAGCGAGGACAAGCTGCATGAGGAGTGCGGTGTCTTTGGTATCTTCAGCCATAATGAAGATGTAGCACTCAACACCTATTGGGGCCTGTATGCGCTGCAGCATCGTGGCCAGGAAAGTACCGGTATTGTTGTAACTGATGGCGAGCGTATGAAAATTAAAAAGGGCATGGGCCTCGTTGCCGATGTTTTCAAGGACGGCGTTGCTGATTTGCAGGGCTATGCGGCCATCGGCCACGTACGTTATTCCACAACCGGTGCCAGCATGCCGTATAACATTCAGCCGCTGAAGGTTTATTTTGACGGCGGTAACCTTGCGCTGAGCCACAACGGTAACCTGACTAATGCCGGTCAGCTGCGTGCTAACCTGGCTAAGGAAGGCGCTGTGTTCAACACTACTGTTGACAGTGAGGTTGTATTGACCTTGATTGCCTACAGTGCGCGTCCTACTATTGAAGAGCGTGTAGCAGAGGCTGTTAACCAGATTAAAGGTGCTTTCGCTATTCTGCTGATGACTGATAACAAAATTATCGCTGTACGCGACCCCTACGGCTTCCGTCCGCTGGTTCTCGGCAAAATGGAAAACGGCTGGTGCGTTGCTTCCGAATCCTGTGCTTTTGACTTGGTTGGTGCAGAGCTGGTACGCGATGTTAAGCCCGGCGAAATGATTATTATCGACAGCGATAACTCCGAACCTCGCAGCATGATGTGGGCTGAAAACAAACCGGCAAAGCCTGCGCATTGCATTTTTGAATATGTTTACTTTGCTCGTAATGACAGTATCATCGACAACCAGTCTGTATATGATGCACGTATCCAGATGGGTCGCGAGCTGGCTAAGGAAACTCCCGATATCCATCCGGACATCGTTATTTCCGTTCCTGACAGCGGCACTCCGGCAGCAATCGGCTATGCTATGGAGGCCGGCGTTCCCTTCCTGGAAGGCCTTACCAAAAACCGTTATGTAGGCCGTACTTTTATTCAGCCGACGCAAAAGCAACGTGCTAATGCAGTACGCCTGAAGCTGAACCCGGTTCGCAGCGTTGTAGAAGGCAAATCCGTTGTTATGGTCGATGACTCCATCGTTCGCGGCACTACCAGCGGCAAGATTGTTAAACTGCTGAAGGAGGCAGGCGCACGTGAGGTACATGTATGCATTTCTTCTCCCCCGGTAACAGACAGCTGCTACTATGGTATTGATACCTCCGAGCGCAAAGAGCTGATTGCGGCACGTTGCACAGAAAATGAAATCTGCCGCTATATTGGGGCAGACAGTCTGCATTATATTTCTATGGATGGCATGAAACGTGCTATTGATAAAATTGACCCCGAAGGTTTGTGCTGTGCTTGCTTCAGCGCTAAATATCCCGATAACGCAGATAGTGTAATCAAAGCAGAACCTGAAAGCATTATTGAATAACAGGAGGAAGGCTCATGAGCGAGGAAAAGAAACAACTTACTTATGCTGATGCCGGTGTAGATATTGATGCTGGTAATAAAGCAGTAGAATTAATGAAGGACAGCGTACGTGCTACCTACAGACCTGAGGTTATCGGTGACCTGGGCGGTTTCGGTGGCCTGTTTGCTTTAAACAGCGGCAAATACAAGGAGCCTGTGCTTGTCAGCGGTACTGACGGCGTAGGTACTAAACTGAAGCTGGCTTTCATGGCTGATAAGCATGATACTATCGGTCAGGATGCTGTAGCAATGTGCGTTAACGATATCCTGGTACAAGGCGCAGAGCCCTTGTTCTTCCTGGATTACATTGCAGTAGATAAGGTTGATTCCCAAAAGGTTGCCAACATTGTTAAGGGTGTTGCCAATGCCTGCAAGGAAAGCGGCTGTGCTCTTATCGGCGGCGAAACTGCCGAAATGGCCGGCTTCTACTCCAAAGGCGAATATGACATCGCAGGCTTCTGCGTTGGCGTTGTTGATAAGAGCAAAATGATTACCGGTGACAAGGTTAAGGCCGGCGACGTGCTTTTGGGCCTGCCTTCCAGCGGTGTGCATTCCAACGGCTTCTCCCTCGTACGTAAAATCTGCTTTGAGGCTATGGGCTACACCATGGACACCGAAGTTCCGGAATTTGGCTGTACCTTGGGCGAAAAGCTGCTGACTCCGACTCGTCTGTATCCGAAAACCTGCCTGCCGCTGATTGAAAACTTCGACCTGCACGGTATGGTGCACATCACCGGCGGCGGCTTCTATGATAATATCCCCCGCATTCTGCCCGAAGACTGCGATGCTGAGGTAAATTCCGAGGCTTGGGAAGTTCCTGTTGTCTTCAAAAAGCTGCAGGAATGGGGCAATGTGCCCTGGGCTGAAATGTACCGCACCTTCAACATGGGCGTAGGCATGGTATTGGTTGTTGACCCGTCTGAGGCTGACGCTGTACGCGCTTACCTGAAGGCTGAGGGCGAAACCTTCTATGAGCTGGGCAAGGTTGTTCCCGGCCACAAAGAAACGATTATGAAAGGCGGCGTTTTCGGTGCATAAAATCGGCGTACTTGTAAGCGGTCGCGGCAGCAATCTGCAGGCAATTATGGACCGTATCGCTGATGGCTATCTGCCGCTGGAAATCGCGGTTGTAATCAGCGATAAGCCTGATGCTTTTGCTTTGGAGCGTGCGCAAAAGGCCGATATCAAAACCGTTGCCGTAGAGCGTAAGGCTTGCGCTTCCAAAGAAGAATTTGAAGCAAAAATCAACGCTGCTTTAGAAGCAGAGGGCTGCGAGCTGGTAGTTCTCGCAGGCTTCATGCGTATTCTGAGCGCTGATTTCGTAAATAAATGGCAGCACAAGATTATTAACATTCATCCGGCGCTGCTCCCGAGCTTCCCCGGTCTGCACGGACAGAAGCAGGCTGTGGATTACGGCGTAAAATTCAGCGGCTGTACTGTTCATTTTGTAGATGCAGGCACTGACAGCGGCCCGATTATCCTGCAGAAGGTTGTTCCTGTTATGGATGACGACACCGAGGATACTCTGGCTGACCGCATTCTGGTGCAGGAGCATATCGCAATGCCGGAGGCTTTAAAGCTCTGGGCAGAAGGAAAGCTGACAATCGAAGGCAGAAAGGTAAAGGTTAAAGCATGAAAATTAAAAGAGCATTATTAAGCGTTAGTGATAAAACCGGCATTGTAGAGCTGGCAAAATTCCTGAGTGACAACGGTGTAGAAATTATTTCTACCGGCGGCACCATGAAGGCTATTAAGGAAGCAGGCATTCCTGTAACCTATGTAAGTGATGTAACCGGCTTCCCGGAAATCATGGACGGCCGTGTAAAAACTCTGAACCCGAAAATTCATGGCGCAATCCTAGCTGTACGCAGCAATCCTGAGCATATGAAGGCTTTGGCTGAGCATGACATCACTCCGATTGACCTGGTTGTTGTTAACCTCTATCCTTTCCGTGAAACCGTTGCCAAACCCGGCGTAACCGAGGCTGAGGCAATTGAAAACATTGATATCGGCGGCCCGGCAATGGTACGTGCCAGCGCTAAAAACTTCAAAGACGTTGTTATCGTAACCTATCCTAGCCGTTATGCCGGCTTAATGGAAATGCTCGCTAAAGAAGGCGACGTTGATGCACGCACCCGTAAGGAGCTGGCATTGGAAGCCTTCACTCATACTGCTGAATACGATGCAATGATCAGCGAATATCTGAAGAAGCAACTGGAGAAATAACCATGAATATTTTATTAATCGGTGGCGGCGGCCGCGAACACGCTTTAGCGTGGAAGCTGGCGCAAAGCCCTAAGGTTGAAAAAATTTATGCTGCTCCCGGCAATCCGGGCATGGCACTGCTGCCTAAATGCGAATGCATTGCTCTGGATGTAGAAAATCTGGAGGGGGTAGCAGATTACGCTGAGGAAAAGAGCATTGACCTGACTGTTGTAGGTCCGGAAGCACCGCTTGTTGCAGGTCTTGCGGACGTTTGCAAACGCCGCGGTCTGCCGGTGTTCGGTCCTTCTAAGGCTGCAGCGCAGCTGGAAGGCTCCAAGGCATTTTCCAAAGAGCTGATGGCAAAATACAATATTCCTACCGCTTTCTTCAAAATTTGCGAGGATATCGAAACTGCCAAGGCTTATGTTGAAGAAAAGGGCGCGCCTATCGTAGTTAAGGCTGACGGTCTTGCAGCAGGCAAGGGTGTTGTTGTTGCTATGACTAAACAGGAAGCACTTGACGCTATCGACGAAATGATGGCTGACCATAAATTCGGCAACGCAGGCGCACGCCTCGTTCTGGAAGAATACATGGAAGGCGAAGAAGCTTCTCTTCTGGCATTTACCGACGGCAAAACCATTGTGCCGATGATTGCTTCCCAAGACCACAAGCGTGTATTTGACGGTGACGAAGGTCCTAATACCGGCGGTATGGGCACCTATGCTCCCGCTCCGGTTATGACCGACGTGCTGCGTTTAAAAGCAACCGAGCTGATTCTGAAGCCCGTTATCGCTGCCATGGCAGCAGAAGGAATGCCGTATCAGGGTTGCCTCTATGCCGGCCTGATGATCAAGGGCGACAGCGTAAAGGTTGTAGAATTCAACTGCCGCTTCGGTGACCCAGAAACTCAGGTAGTATTGCCTCTGCTTGACGGCGATTTGGCTGAAATTATGCTGGCCTGCGCTACCGGCACTCTTGCTCAGGTAGACTTCGGCTGGTACGACAAGGCTGCTGTATGCGTAGTAATGGCTTCCGGCGGTTATCCCGAAAGTTATGCTAAGGGCATGGAAATTACCGGTCTGGCTGACGCTGCTGCAGATAAAGACGTTGTTGTATTCCACGCAGGTACCAAGGCTGACGGCGCCAAGGTTCTTACCAACGGCGGACGTGTGCTTGGTGTAACTGCCGTAGACGCAAATATCAAGGCTGCACGTGACCGTGCATATACTGCTGTAGAAAAAATTAATTTTAATGGCGCTTTTTGCAGAAAAGATATTGCATGGAGAGCCTTAAAGAGGTAAAATAGATAAAATACCTACTCGGACCGCAGAAAAGCAATTTTTTCAAGTAATTATGTTACATGATTAACAATTGCTTTGGCTGTGGCAAACAAAAAATTATTAAGAAAAGGATGATGAAAGAATGGCTTTTTATTATGATGAACCTGCTCACACATTTAGTGAGTACCTGTTAGTTCCCGGTTATTCCTCCGAAAAATGTATCCCCGCCAATGTAGATCTGCGTACGCCGCTGGTTAAATACAAAAAAGGTGAAGAGCCGGCAATTACTATGAACATCCCGATGGTTTCTGCTATCATGCAGGCTGTTTCCGGCGAAAAGCTGGCTGTAGCTCTTTCCAAAGAGGGCGGCGTTTCTTTCATCTATGGTTCTCAATCCGTAGAGGACGAAGCTGCTATGGTTGCTCGCGTTAAAGGCTATCGCGCAGGCTTTGTAAGCAGCGACTCCAATATCCGTCCGGACAGCACTCTGGCTGACATCCTGGCACTGAAGGAACGCACCGGTCACTCCACTGTTGCTGTTACCAGCGATGGTACCGCTAACGGCAAGCTGGAAGGCATTGTTACCAGCCGTGACTATCGTCCGAGCCGTATGTCTATGGATGCTAAGGTTCGTGACTTCATGACTCCGATTGACAAAATGGTTTATGCTCCGAAAGATACCACCCTGCAACAGGCTAACGATATCATCTGGGAGAAAAAACTCAACACTCTGCCTATCGTTGATGACGACGGCCGTATGCTGTACATGGTATTCCGTAAAGACTATGCAACTCATAAGGAATATCCGTTGGAGCTGCTGGACAGCAAAAAACGCCACATCGTTGGCGCAGGTATCAACACCCGCGACTATGCTGAGCGTGTTCCCGCATTGATTGATGCAGGCGTAGACGTACTCTGCATTGACTCCTCCGAAGGCTACAGCGCATGGCAAAAAATCACCCTGGATTGGATCCGTGAGCACTACGGTGACAGCGTTAAGGTTGGCGCAGGCAACGTAGTAGACGCTGAAGGCTTCCGCTTCCTGGCTGAGGCTGGCGCTGACTTCATTAAAGTTGGTATCGGCGGTGGTTCTATCTGCATTACCCGTGAACAAAAAGGTATCGGCCGTGGCCAGGCAACTGCTTTGATTGACGTTTGCAAGGCTCGTGACGAATACTTCGAAGAAACCGGCGTATACATTCCTGTATGCTCTGACGGTGGTATCGTTTATGACTACCACATGACTCTGGCTTTGGCTATGGGTGCTGACTTCATGATGCTGGGCCGTTACTTCGCTCGTTTCGACGAAAGCCCGACCAACAAGGTTAACATTAACGGTACCTACATGAAGGAATACTGGGGCGAAGGCTCCAGCCGTGCACGTAACTGGCAGCGTTATGACATGGGCGGCGCAGCAAAGCTCTCCTTCGAAGAAGGCGTTGATTCTTACGTTCCGTATGCAGGCAGCCTGAAGGATAACGTAAACCTGACCTTGGCTAAGGTTCGTTCCACCATGTGCAACTGCGGTGCTCTGAACATCCGCGAGCTACAGGAGAAGGCTAAGCTGACTCTGGTTTCCGCAACCAGCTTGGTTGAAGGCGGCGCACATGACGTTATGCTGAAAGAAAACTCCAACAGCAACTATCCTAAATAATTAAATGAACGTAAATGGCAAGCTCTCGAAGAAATTCGAGGGCTTGTTTTTGTATACAAAAAGCTCTCCTGAACGATTCGTTCAGGGGAGCCTGTCTGTTTTTCAGCGAAGTAACGCTGTTATATTACCTTGTAAAGCTGAAAGCCTTGCGTATCGCAGGAAACAAGCTTGTAGTTGATTCCTGCGCGCAATCCTTCAAAACCGGGAATGTGGTTTTCACCGTGAATGTGGCCGTAGACACAGTGCTGCACACCGTACTGCAGCATCAGATTAGTAAAGCAGGTGTGCTCCGTGCGCGCAAAGAGCGGTGGATAGTGAAAAGCCGTAATTATCTGCTGCGCCTGCATTTTATGTGCCTGCTGCAGGGAAAGCTCCAGGCGGATTCCCTCGCGGTTATAGATTTTTCTGTCGGCCTCACTGAAGCTTTCGGCTGATGGCAGCAGCCATCCGCGGGTGCCGCAGACAGCAATATCCTCTGCCATAATGCAGTCGTTCTGCAGAAATTCAAAATGAGCACCGTAACGCTGCTGCATTTTGCTCAGGCTGCTCCACCAGTAATCATGGTTGCCGCGCAGCAGCAGCTTGCGTCCAGGAAGCTGCGCTAACCAGTCTAAATCCTGTGCTGCTTCTTCCAAAGTCATGGCCCAGGAAATATCACCGCAGACAATAACGGTGTCCTGTGCGGTTACAGTGTTTTGCCAATTAGCGGCAACCTTTTCTTTATGGTTGCGCCAATGCTCTCCGAAAACCTCCATGGGCTTGCTTGCCGGTTCGCCTGATAAATGCAGGTCGCCTATTGCGTAAATATGCATAATACTATCACCTGTAAGTGTTAAATTTGTTCTTACGCTTTGCTCAGCAGGAAGCGTGCTAAGGCCGGAACATCAGAAACATAGTAATCGGCACCTGCCTCCGACAATTCCTCGTAGCTGCCGAAGCCGAAGCCTGCGCCGATGCAGGCGATGCCATTGGCGTGAGCGGCGAGAACGTCCTCGCGGCGGTCACCGATAAGTGCTACAGTCTTTTTAGCTTCGGATGTAGTGAGCTGCCATTTTTCCAGAGCGGCGGCAACTACTAAAGCTTTCTTATCGGTTTTACCATCCAGGCTGCAGCCGGTTATATCTTCCAAATAGGGGTTGAAGCCAAAGCGTTCGGCAATTCTCAGCGCAAAAACCTCCGGCTTGGCGGTAGCCATGCCGAGGCGGCGGCCATCCTGCTGCAGGTCAGCCAATAATTCCATGATACCGGGATAAACCTTGTTCTCCCAGATACCGATATCGGTGTAGCGTTCACGATATTTTTCTACGCCGATTTCAGCCTGCTCTCTGGTCATGCCGTAATATTTGATAAAGCTGTCGCGCAGGGGCGGGCCGATGAAAACCTCCAGCTTTTTTAAATCGGGTTCTTCAATATTTTGAGCGCGCAGGGCGTATTGCACGCATTTGGTGATACCCTCAGCGGAATTTGTCAGGGTACCATCTAAATCAAAAAGTAAATTTTGAAACATTTATTGCTCCTTATTCGCTTCAATAGAATTTTTTTGGACTTGTATAACTGATTATAACACACTTTAGCAATTTAGTGATACAATAATGGTTATCAAAGACAGATAGATTTCATGAGGGGGAATAAAAAATGACAATTAAGCTTTTTGAAAATAATTCTTTGCTCAAACAGTGCGTGGCGAAGGTTACGGCCTGCACGCCCAAGGATGGCAAGTATCTGGTTGAGCTGGACCAGACTGTTTTCTTCCCGGAGGGCGGCGGTCAACTGAGCGACAGAGGCAAGCTGGCTGATGCGGTCGTAAGCCATGTAAGCGAAAAGGACGGTCACATCTACCATGAGTGCGACAAGCCGCTAGAGGTTGGTGCCGAGGTAGAGGCTGTGCTGGACTGGTCTGTGCGTCTGGACAGAATGCAGCAGCATTTGGGCGAGCATCTTTTGTCCTACGCCTGCTGGAAGCTGTTTAAGGCTAACAACATCGGCTTTCATATGAATGAGGATGATGTTTTCATTGACCTTGATAAGGAGCTGACGGACGAGGAGCTGCTACAGGCAGAATTATATACGAATGAAATCATCTGGGAGAATCGCCCGGTACATATCAGCTATATGGACAGCATAGAGGCTGTCAAGCTGAAGGATAAAATGCGTAAGTTCAACAGCAAACTGACAGGCACGCTGCGTATCGTTTCCGTTGAGGATGCCGATATCTGTACCTGCTGCGGTACGCATCCACCATTTACAGGGATGCTGGGCAGCGTTAAGGTCATCCGCCATGAAAAGCACAAGGGCGGTTGTCGCGTAGAGTTTGTCTGCGGCCACAGAGCACTGCTTGATGCGGACGCCAAGAACAGCACATTACTTAGCGTCGCTGCAAGTCTTTCCGTGAAGCCTGAGCAGGTGCCTGCTGCTGTAAGTAAGCAGAAAAATGATTTGCTTGCACAGCTTGACATTGCCAAGAGCAAGCTGCTGAAGATTGAGGAAGAAAAGCTGCAGGAAACGTATGCTGCTGCACCGGTGAATGCTGACGGAGTCAAAGTTTTGGCTCTGCCTATGGAAGGTCACGATGCCAAGGATATCAAAGCCTTTCTGCCGAAGGTTACTGCCTTGAAAAACACGCTGAGCCTTTTGCTAGCAGTGCAGCCTGAGCGCATCAGCTATGCAGTTGCTTTGGGCGTGGATACTGAAGGCGATTGCCGCAGTGTTATTAAGCTGCTTAACGAAGCCTTCGGCGGCCGTGGCGGCGGCAAGAGCGACTGCGCGCAGGGCGGTGCGGATTATTGCGCCGATTGGCAGGAAAAGCTGCAGAGCGTTGTAGAAAAGCTGAAGTAAAAAGAGCAAAATAAAAAGACGGCCGAACGACCGCCTTTTTATTTTCACAAACATATTGTCGATAAATAGGATAGCTGTTATAATAACACTAGAGATTCTGACAGGTCGGTTCCTCCGTAAGGAGGTGGGAGCATGACAGTAGCCGAAGCGTTACAGATAATGTTAACATTTGGTTTGCTTGTTGCGACCATTATGTCTAAACGTAAGTAATTTTGCTTACAAAATAACAAAAGACCGACATTAGAGGTCAATGTCAGCCTTTTGTCAAATAACAACAATCAACAGAGAGGGCTGACACACCACTGCCAGAGTCTCTCTTTGTCTTTATTATAGCAAATTTATGTTTTCTGTCAAGCTTACAGCTCGTTGATCATAGCAATGAGTCTATCAACCTCTTCGTCCTTGGTTGCCCAGCTGGTGCAAATGCGCACGCTGTAATTGCCGTCCTCCAGGTAAGCAATATGGCTGAGAGCAAATTCCTCGCTCAGCTTCTCAAACTGTGCCGGAGTCATGATAACAAATTGTTGGTTGGTGGGGGACTCGGTAACGAACTTAAAGCCTTTGGCTAACAGTGCATCACGGATTTTCAGCGCCTGCAGTGTGCCCTTGCCGCAGATTTTGCTGTAAAGGTGATCTTTCATAATTGCGCCGAACTGTACGCCGAGCAGACGGCCTTTGGCCATGATAGAACCGCATTGCTTAGCAATAGTGCGGAAGTCAGGCTTGAGTGCGTCGTTCAAAATAACAACTGCTTCGCCGAAGAGCAGGCCGCATTTGGTGCCGCCGATATAGAACACGTCGCAGTTAGCTGCCAAATCCGCAGCAGTCATATCGTTGTCGGGAGCGCCAAGAACATAGCCTAAGCGTGCGCCGTCAACAAAGAGGTAAAGACCGCAGTCCTTGCAGGCCTGGTATAAATCCTGCAGCTCCTTTTTGCTGTACATGCTGCCGATTTCAGTCGGTTGGGAGATATAAACCATTTTCGGCTGTGCCCAATGCTCGCGGCTGGGATCGGTATCGTACATTTTCCATTCGTGGCGGATTTGCCCTGCAGTGAGCTTGCCGTCCTCGCTCGGAAGCGGCAGTACGCGGTGGCCTACATGCTCAATAGCACCGGCCTCATGCGTATTGATATGGCTGGGAACAGCGCCGTAAACAGCCTGATGCGGACGTAATGCAGCGCAGATAACCGTCAGGTTGGTTTGGGTGCCGCCAACGAGAAAATGCACGTCAGCGTTCGGGCAGGCGAAGGCTTCCCTAATCAATTTGCGTGCTTCGTAGCAGTATGGATCAAGGCCGTAGCCGTCAGTCTGTTCCATGTTGGTTTGCACGAGTTTTTCAAGGACTGCAGGATGGCAGCCTTCGGTGTAGTCACTGTTAAAACGATAAGTCATTTTAAATCACCTTCAATTTTTAAAATTTATATATGTACTTTGGAGTTTAACTGTGTAAAGGCTCTATCGGAGGAGAACCTGTTACAAAAATTCCAAGACCTTCTTACTTCTTGCCTAAAATTTTCTTGCCTACAAATTCATATAACACAGGTAACAGGGAAAAGACGATGATGCCCAAAGTTACCAGCGTGAAATTATGCTTGATGGCAGGGATGTTACCGAAGAAGTAACCGCCGCCGACAAAGAGAAATACCCACACTACAGCACCGATGACATTGTAATGAGCAAAGGTCAGGTAGTGCATTTTGCCGATGCCGGCAACGAAGGGTGCAAAGGTACGCACAATCGGCACAAAGCGGGCCAGAAATATCGCCTTGTGACCATGCTTGTCATAAAATGCGCTGGCCTTGTCGACATGCTCCTTCTTGATGATGTTCTTCTTAATCATGTGCATACCGAGATGCTCGCCTATCATATAATTGCAGGCGTCGCCCAGCACAGCCGAAACTAAAAAGATGGGCACGATAATTTTGATATCCATGCCTTCTGGTGCGGCAGCAGCAAGAGCGCCGCAGGCGAAAAGCAGCGAATCGCCCGGTAAAAACGGGGTGACTACCAGACCAGTTTCGCAGAACACTACCATGAACAGGATTGCGTAAATCAGATGACCGTAGGCCATCATAATTTCCGGCAGATGCTTGTCCAGGTGCAGAATTAAATCGATAAAATACATTGCATATGCTTCCATAAAAATTTCCTTTCTTAACATTGAGTCATATAAAATAATTTTAACACAAAAAACCGAACGTTGTAAGAGAATTTTAAGCCGAAAATGTGATTTTTCCCTTAAATATGTGGTAAAATAGAAGTTATAAGGTTGTAATATACAAGTTGTAACAATTATTTAGATAAGGAGTGTTTTCTTTGGACCAAGAATTATGTTGGTGTGGCAGCGGTAAAGCATATGCAGATTGCCACAAAATGAATGATGCCAAAATTGCGTTGCTGCAGGCCCAGGGCTGCGAGGTTCCTGACCGCGATATGATTAAAACCCCGGAGCAGATTGCAGGTATCCGTGCAGCCTGCAAAATCAATACCGGTGTATTGGACGAGGTTGCCAAGTATATTAAGGCCGGTATGACTACTGCTGATATCGACAGAATCGTTTACGAATATACAGTAGCGCATAACGCTATCCCTGCACCGTTGGGTTATGAGGGCTTCCCGAAGAGCGTGTGTACCTCTATCAATGACCAGGTTTGTCATGGCATTCCCAGCGAGCATGACGTGCTGCGCAGCGGTGACATTGTTAATGTAGACGTTTCTACTATCTACAATGGTTATTATGCTGACGCATCCCGTATGTTTATGATTGGCAAGGTTGCTAAGCCGGCTGCAGATTTGGTTGCAATCACCAAGCAATGTCTGCTGCGCGGTATTGAAGCAGCTCAGCCTTGGGGTTTTCTGGGAGATATCGGCGCTGCCGTTTCCAAGCTGGCATATAAGCACGGCTATTCCGTTGTCGAAGAATTCGGCGGCCACGGCGTTGGTGTAGAATTCCATGAGGATCCGTTTGTCTGCCATGTAGGCAAACGCAAAACCGGGATGGTGCTTGTACCGGGAATGATTTTTACTATTGAGCCGATGATTAACATGGGACACAGAGATATCTTTGTTGACGAAGCCAACAACTGGACTGTTTATACCTGTGACGGCAGTCTTTCCGCTCAATGGGAGCACCAGATTCTGATTACAGAAAACGGTTCGGAGATTTTAACATATTAATGGCTTGACGGCTGTGCAGGCAGTCTTAATCTTTATTATTGTGCCCGGGTCCTGCAGCTTGGGCAAATAGATAGCATAGGAGGCTATAATAATGACAGACTTTTTGGAAAAAACATTCCGCCTGAAGGAACATCAGACGGATGTCCGCACAGAAATTCTTGCCGGTATCACCACCTTTATGACAATGGCTTATATTTTAGCTGTTAACCCCGGCATTTTAAGTGCTGCCGGTATGGATGCGGGCGCTGTATTTACCGCTACTGCTTTGGGTGCTTGTCTTGGTACTCTGCTCATGGCGCTGTTCTCTAACTATCCTTTTGCTCTTGCTCCGGGTATGGGCCTGAACGCCTTTTTTGCTTATACTGTTGTAGGACAGATGGGTTACAGCTGGCAGGTTGCGTTGGCAGCAGTTTTTGTTGAAGGTGTTCTGTTCATTGTTCTGTCGTTGACTAAGGTGCGCGAGGCGTTGTTCAACTCCATTCCGCCTGCGCTGAAGTTTGGCGTTACCAGCGGTATCGGTCTGTTCATCACCTTTATCGGCTTGCAGAATTCTAAGCTCGTTGTTGCCGGACCGACTCTTGTCGGCCTGTATCCGTTTAAGGCTGCTTTGGCAGACGGCACCTTCTGTTCCACCGGTATCGGTGCTTTGCTGGCACTTATCGGTATTCTGCTGACTGCGGTAATGATGACGAAAAAGGTTCCCGGCGGTATCCTCGTTGGTATTCTGGTTACCTGGGGCTTAGGCATGATTTGTGAGCTGACCGGTATTTATGTACCGAATCCGAAACTTGGTATGTTCTCCGTTATGCCCAGCTTTGCTAACGGCATTTCTGTTCCCAGTCTGGCACCGACCTTTATGCAGCTGGATTTCAGTGCTATCTTCACCTTTAACTTTATTACAATCATGCTTTCCTTTATGTTTGTAGATTTGTTTGATACTCTCGGCACCTTGATCGGTGTTGCTTCCAAGGCTAAAATGCTGGACAAGGACGGCAAGCTGCCGAAGATTGAAGGCGCTCTGCTGGCTGACTCCATCGCTACTACCGGTGGTGCGTTGCTGGGTACTTCCACCGTTACTACCTTCGTAGAAAGCAGCGCCGGCGTTGCTGTCGGCGGCCGTACCGGTCTTACTGCTGTTACTGCAGCTGTTCTGTTCTTCCTCAGCTTGTTCTTTGCACCGATTTTCCTGGCAATTCCTGCCTTCGCTACCGCTCCGGCACTGGTAATTGTAGGCTTTTTGATGGTAAGCAGCCTGCTGAATGTAGACTTTGATGATATGACTGAGGCTATTCCTGCTTTTGTTGCAGCAGTAGCAATGCCTTTTATGTATTCTATCTCCGAAGGTATTTCCATGGGCGTTATCTCCTATGTGGCAATTAACCTGCTCAGCGGTGAATACAAAAACAAAAAAACCAGCTGGATTGTTTATGTGCTGGCAGTAATCTTTATCCTGAAATATATTTACGTGTAAAAGGATTGAGGTAATTAATATGATGGACCGTGTAAGAGCGGTCGCACTCGGTAACAGCCCTGCTGATATTCTTTTGAAGAACGGCAGGGTTGTTGACGTGCTGACCGAAACAATTTATGAAGCTGATGTTGCTATCGCCGAGGGCATGATTGCCGGTGTCGGCAGTTATGACAAGGCAGAAAAAATCATCGACCTGCAGGGAGCATATGTTGCGCCCGGTCTGATTAATGCACATTGCCATGTAGAAAGCTCGATGGCTGTGCCTGAGCATTACTGCGCCGAGGAGCTGCGTTGGGGCGTAACCACGCTGATTACCGACCCGCACGAGATTGCCAACGTAGCGGGCGCGACAGGCATTCACTATATGCTGGAGGCCGGCGGACAGATGCCGCTGAACTATTATGTGAACCTGCCTAGCTGCGTGCCTGCCACACGCTTTGAGCACAGCGGCTGTGTGATGGATGCGCGCAATATGATTAAGCTTGTCAATGAGCCGGGTGTACTGGGCATGGGCGAGATGATGAACGTGCCGGGAGTTATTTATAATTCCGCTGAGGTACAGAAAAAGCTGGACCTGTTCCAAAGTTTGGGCCGCGTAATCGACGGCCACGCACCCTGCGTGCGTGGCAAGGAGCTGGCCGCCTACGTTGCCAGCGGCATTGATACCGACCACGAGAGCATCAGCTGGGATGAGGCGAAGGAAAAGCTGCGCAACGGTCTGGCAGTGCTGGTGCGCGAGGGCAGTGCTTCGCGTAATCTGACGGCAATTTTGCGTGGCGTTATTGATGAGGGCATTGATGTAAGCAGTCTGGCCTTCTGCACTGATGATAAGCATCTTGCCGATATCCGCCATGAAGGCACCATCCGCCACTGCGTACAAATGGCAATAGCATTAGGCATGGAGCCTGTGCGTGCTTTGCGCTTGGCAACTATCAACGCTGCGCGTATTTACGGCCTGCGTCGCATGGGTGCCGTTGCTCCAGGCTGGGAGGCAGATTTGGTAGTTTTTGACAATCTGCAAAGCCTTATTCCGCAGGCTGTTTTCCATAAGGGTGTGGATGCGCTCAAGGCTTGCGAAAAGATTACGCCTGTTACGCCCAATGCCAGCCTGCAGGGCAGCGTGAAGCCTGCAGAGTTTGATGTCACAACCTTCTCCCTGTCGCATTTTGCGGATGACAGGGAATATCCGGTTATCACTATGCTTCCCGGTGAAATTTTTACCGAGAAAAGTACCATTATGGGCAAGGATATTGCCGCTGCCTTGGCAAGCGGCGATGTATACCTGATTGCCGTATTGGAAAGACATCATGGCACCGGCAATGTGGGCCTCGGCCTTTTGCGTGGCTACGGCCTGAAGGACGGCGCAGTAGCGACAACTGTGGCACACGATTCACATAACCTAATTGTTATCGGCACAAGTCCGGAAGCAATGAATGCTGCCGCTAAGGAGCTGGTACGCGTACAGGGTGGTTATACATTGGTCAAGGGTACCGAGGTTGTTGATACGCTGCCGCTGAATATCTGTGGTCTGATGAGCAGCGCACCTGCCGAGGAGCTTATCGGCAGTCTTGATGAGATTGCGGCCAAGGCGCATGCGCAGGGAGTTTTAGACGGCATCGACCCGTTCATCAGCCTGAGCTTTATGGCGCTGCCGGTTATTCCCAAGCTGCGCATTACGGATATGGGAATGTTCGATACAGAGAAGTTTGAATTTATAAAATAGAGATATTTGAGGGGAAAGATATGCATAAACTTGTATCACAATTAGTTGTTTACCGCAATCTGCCGGCGGATAATTTGCTGGAGCCGTTGGCAGCTATCTGCGCTGAATTTGCAGCGGGTGATTATAACCGCGAAGAGCTGACAGCGGAAATTTATGAGCAGGTACATAAGCTGCTTGATATCGGCACCGTTTATGGCTTTGACAAAAATCTTTGGCACAATTATCTGGCTTTTTTACTGGTAAGCTGTGAAAATCCCTTTGCTATTACCTGTGAAAAGGTTGGTGCCTGTGATGGCAGCGTGAATCAGTTTGCCAAGCATGACTTCAAAATTTTTCAGCAGCTTTTTGCCTACGATTTCAGTGAATTGGAGCGTGCGCTGGAGATTAACTGCTTTTCGTTAATCAGCAATTATCAGGCTGTGGTAAAGCAGGAGCGTCGCTATAACAAAAATATCAGCGATAAGGTGCAGGCACTCAGCACTGCTTTGGAAGGTGCTGCCGATGCTGATGAGTTTTTCGCCTGCGTTACCAAATTCTATCATGATTACGGCGTGGGCAAGCTTGGTCTGAACAAGGCCTTCCGCATAGCGCAGGCGCAGCAGGGCGCGCCAGAGCTGGTGCCAATATCCAATACGGAGCAGATTATCTTTGCTGATCTCATCGGTTATGAGGACCAGAAGAAGCGCCTGTTGGAAAATACGGAGGCTTTTGTAGCAGGCCGCCCGGCAAATAACGTGCTGCTTTTTGGTGACAGTGGTACAGGCAAATCCAGCAGTATTAAGGCGCTTATCAACAAATATTATGATCAGGGACTGAGGATGATTGAAATCTACAAGCATCAGTTCCGTGACTTATCACAGGTTATTTCCCAAATAAAAAACCGTAACTACCGCTTCATTATCTATATGGATGATTTGTCATTCGAGGAATTTGAAATCGAATACAAATATCTGAAGGCTATCATCGAAGGTGGTCTGGAGGTGCGTCCGGATAATATTTTGATTTACGCTACATCTAACCGCAGACATCTGATTAACGAAACGTGGAAGGACCGCAACGATGTAACGCAGGAGGACGGTATCTATAAGTCGGATACGATGCAGGAAAAACTTTCTCTGGTTAATCGCTTCGGCTGCACGATTTATTATGGACAGCCTACGCAGAAGGAGTACTACAAAATTGTCTGCGAGCTGGCTAAAAAGCAGGGACTGGAGCTTGATGACGACTTCCTTTGTGCCGAAGCGCGTAAGTGGGAGCTGCATCACGGCGGCATTTCCGGGCGTACAGCGCAGCAGTTTATTAATTATCTGCAGGGCGTTGCCGATTTTAGTAAAAAATAGCTTGCGTTTACTTGTAGGATATGTTACACTAATCTAGTGTTAATGCAAGCCGCTTTGCCAAGCAAGGCAGCTTCTAAATTATGAATATAATGTTCTTAGCAAAGAGAGGTGTAAAGAATGAAAGAAAAGATTCATCCGAATTACGGTGAAGTTACTGCTATCTGCGCATGTGGTGCAAGCTTCGTAACTGGTAGCACTAAGAAAGAATTACGCGTGGATGTTTGCTCTAAATGCCATCCATTCTTCACTGGTCAACAACGTAACGTAGCTGCTCGTGGCCGTATCGAGAAGTTCAACAAACGTTACAACAAAGAACAATAATCTATACAATAAGGCAGAGCTTGCACATGCGGGTTCTGCTTTATTTAGTTTTACGGAGTATATCTATGAGCACGAAAAAATTATCTGTAGGCGGACAAGCCGTAATTGAGGGCGTTATGATGCGCGGACCACATAAGGTGGCTGTTGCCGTACGCCAACCTGACGGAGAAATTGCCGTGGATGTAAATCCTGTCAACAGTATCCGTGATAAATATCCTATTTTGAAAAAACCGCTGCTTCGCGGCGTTATTGCTTTATTTGAATCATTATATGACGGTATCAAGGCCTTGGCCTATTCGGCACAGGTTTCCGGCGAAGAGGACGAGCAGCTGACAGGCAAGGAGATGGCGATGACTATTGGTACTTCCGTATTGCTGGCTGTCGGTCTGTTTATTGTTATCCCGACCTGGTCTATGCGTTTTCTGCATGAGCTGACTGAGGATCCGATGATGCTCAACCTGGCTGAGGGCGTGCTGCGTATGGTTATTTTCCTGGCCTATATTGCAGCGATTTCCTCGATGGAGGATATTCAGCGCGTATTTCAGTATCACGGTGCGGAGCATAAAACTATTTACACCTATGAGGCAGGCTTGCCTCTGCGTGTAGAAAATGTGCGTCCGTTCAGCACACTGCACCCGCGCTGCGGCACTAACTTTCTGATGATTGTCATGCTGATAAGCATGTTTATTTTTACCTTCCTGGGCTGGCCCAGCCTGCTGGAGCGTATTGCTTCCCGCGTAGTGCTGATGCCGGTAATTGCGGGCGTCAGCTATGAGATTATTCGTTTTGCCGGTGCGCATAACGATAATAAGCTGGTGCATATGGCAATTATGCCGGGACTTTTGCTGCAGAAGCTGACCACGCGTCAGCCTGATGACAGCCAGATTGAGGTGGCGATTGCTTCGCTGAAGGCAGTGTTGCCGCCTGAAGAAATTATAGAATAAAAGTGATTATATAGATTTGCAGGCTGATCTATGAGGCTCTCCTTGGGGAGAGCTGGCGCCCGTAGGGCGACTGAGAGGGGACTGCACTATTCTGCCTTTAAAATAACGTTATATTGAACACTTCGCTTGTAGGAGAGAATGTTTTCTTAACGAATCACTTTGAATTAAATTTATAAGACTAACATAACACTTGAGAGGAGAATTTCTAATGCTCGACAAATTGCAGGCACTAGAAGACAGATATTTAGACTTAGAGGCAAAAATCAGTGACCCCGAGGTTATTGCCGACCAGACCAACTGGCTGAAGGCTACCAAAGCGCATGCTAAGCTGGAACCGATTGTTACCGCTTACCGTGAATATCGCGATATGATTAAGGCTCGCGATGAGGCAGAGGAGCTGCTCGCAGCAGGCGATGACGAAGAGCTGGTTGAAATGGCAAAAGAAGAGCTGAAGGAGCTCAAACCGCAGATTGAAGAATATGAGGAAAAGCTCACGATTCTTTTGCTGCCTTCCGACCCGAACGATGATAAAAACGTTATCGTGGAAATCCGCGGCGGTGCCGGCGGTGATGAGGCTGCACTTTTTGCCGGTGTTCTCTTCCGTATGTATCTGCGCTATGCAGAAACCCGTGGCTGGCGCGTTGAGGTTATGGATTCCAACCCGACTGAGCTGGGCGGCTTTAAGGAAGTAGTATTCCAGATCAGCGGCGACAGCGTTTACAGCCGTATGAAATTCGAAAGCGGCGTACATCGTGTACAGCGCGTGCCGGAAACAGAATCCCAGGGACGTGTGCACACCTCTACCGTTACCGTGGCTGTACTGCCGGAGGCTGAAGAGGTTGATGTAGAAATCAATCCTGCAGACCTGCGTGTCGATACCTACCGTGCAGGCGGTGCCGGCGGCCAGTACGTAAACAAAACCGAATCTGCAGTGCGTATTACCCACATTCCGACAGGTATTGTGGCACAGTGTCAGGATGAAAAATCTCAGCTGAAGAACCGTGAAAAATGTATGCGTGTATTGCGTGCGCGTATTTTGGAGCAGGCGCAGGAGGAGCAGCGTGCCGCTACTGCCGAGGACCGCAAGAGTCAGGTAGGAACAGGCGACCGCAGCGAGCGTATCCGTACCTACAACTATCCGCAGGGACGCGTTACCGACCACCGCATCGGTCTGACCTTGCATAAGCTGGACAGCATTGTCAACGGTGATCTGGACGAGCTGCTAGGTGCGCTGATTACTGCTAAGCAAAGCGAACAATTACGGCAGGTGAAATAAAATGGATAAGCCGGTTTGGACGATTATGAAAATCTTAAACTGGACTAAGCAGCACTTCGAGGCTAAGGGCGTGGAAAATCCACGCCTTGATGCCGAAGTGCTGCTTTGTGCTGTCTTGAAATGTGAACGCATTAAGCTGTATACCGAGTTTGACAAGCCTCTCAGTGAGGAGGAGCGCGACAAGATGCGCTCTTATGTAGAGCGACGCGCTAAGCATGAGCCGCTGGCCTACATTATCGGCGAGCGTGCCTTTATGCGCAATAACTTTAAGGTTACGCCTGCTACCCTGGTGCCGCGTCCGGAAACGGAGCTGTTGGTGGAAAGCCTGGTGAAGGCAGCGCCGATGCTGCGTGCAGACGGTGCCGTAAAGGCTTTGGATATCGGTACCGGCAGCGGTGCTATCATCGTTTCGCTGCTTGATTATCTGCCTGCTGCCGTAGGCGTGGGCGTGGATATCAGCAACGAGGCCTTGGCGGTGGCGAAGGAAAATGCCGCCGCTATCGGCGTGGATAAGCGTGTGGCCTTCCGCCAAAGCGATTTGTTCAGCAACGTGCCTGTAGAGAAAAAGTTTGACATCATCGTTTCGAATCCGCCGTATATTCCTGCTGCCGATATTGCAACGCTGGCGCAGGATGTACAGCAGGAGCCACGCACTGCGCTTGACGGCGGTGCGGACGGACTTGATTTTTACCGCCGCATCTGTGCCGAGGCTGCGGAGCATCTGGCTGAGGATGGATTGCTGGCGTTTGAAATCGGCATTGACCAAAGCGAAGCGGTGCAAAAGCTGTGTCTGGAGCATGGCTTTGCCAAAACTGCTGTGCGTATGGACTATGCAGGCATACCGCGCATGATTTTTGCTTTAAAAGAAAAAGAGGGTGAGGATAAATATGAAAACATCCTACTGGAAATTACAAAAGAACTCTGATAATCAAGAGATTATGCAGGAGGCAGCGGCATTAATCCGTGCGGGTGAGGTTGTATCATTCCCGACGGAAACAGTTTACGGCCTGGGTGCGGATGGACTGAATCCTGAGGCTGTAGCCAAGATTTTTGCTGCCAAGGGCAGACCTAACGATAATCCGTTGATTCTGCATATCGCTAAAAAGGAAGATATTGCGCAGCTGACTACCTGCCTGAACGCTAATGCAAAAAAGCTTATGGAGCATTTTTGGCCGGGACCGCTGACGCTGATTGTCAATAAATCTGCTATTGTGCCTGACGCTGTAAGCGCAGGACTGGAAACTGTCGCTGTACGCTTCCCATCCAATAAATTCGCCCAGGATTTTATCCGCGCCTGCGGTTGCCCTATTGCGGCGCCGTCGGCCAATATTTCCGGTCGTCCGAGCCCGACGAATGCTCAGGACGTGCTGGAGGATATGCAGGGAAAAATTGCCGGTATGCTTGATGGCGGCAACTGCGGCATCGGGCTGGAATCCACCGTAGTGGATACAACGAGTGCTGTTCCCACTATCCTGCGACCGGGCGGCATTACCTATGAAATGCTGACGGAGGTTATGGGTGCGGTAGAGATTGACCCTGCCCTGCAGGGAGATAAAAACTTTAAGCCCAAGGCTCCGGGAATGAAGTACCGTCATTATGCGCCGAAGGCACCTGTTTACCTGTTTGAAGGCGAAGCTTGCAAATGTTTGCCGCAGGTTATTGCCAAGGCTCTGGCTGAAGGCAAAACCGTCGGCGTGCTGTGCGGACATGAGCTGGAAAGCGAGCTGGCAGAGCTTGTCGAAAAGCAGCAGCTGCAGCTTTCCTGCTGGGGTGACAGCCGTGAACAGCTGGCTGCTGATTTGTTCTACCTGCTGCGTGATTTTGACCGTACCTGTCCGGACGTTATTCTCGCCGAAGGCGTGGAGGAGGACGGCCTGGGACTGGCAATCATGAACCGCCTGCGTAAGGCTGCGGGCTATCAGATTATAACGCTGGAAAACGGCAGCCTGCATTTAAAAAATAATGTAAATTTACCGACATTTATGTTACAATAAAGGTTAAAGATAATCCTGGCATTAAAAAACAGGAGAGGAGAAGATTATTTATGAAAATTGCAATGGCTTGTGATCATGGCGGCTTCCATCTGAAGGAGCATATCAAAAAATATTTAGAGGATAAAGGCATCGAGGTTGTTGACCATGGTACCTACAGCGAAGATTCCGTAGATTATCCCGACTATGCTGCTAAGCTGTGCGAGGATATTACCAGCGGTGCCAGCGGTGCGCAAAAGGGCATCCTGATTTGCGGTACCGGTATCGGTATTTCTATCGCTGCTAATAAATGCAAGGGTATTCGCGCTGCTTTGTGCGGTGATGTTTTCTCCGCTAAAATGAGCCGTGAGCATAACAATGCCAACGTCCTCTGCATGGGCGAGCGTGTTCTGGGCGTAGGTCTGGCAGAAATGATTACCGACGCTTGGCTGGAAACTGAATTTGCCGGTGGTCGTCATGAACGCCGTGTAAATAAAATCATGGATTTGGAAGCAAAATAATCGTCTTTGCGTTGCAGCCTAAACGATTCTTGTGTTTCTGAAAATAAACAGAAAAGAAGTAAAGCAACAATGGAAACAAATATGCAAATAGCTAAGGAGCTGGCAGCAGCTGCTGAAGAGCTCATTAGTATAGCAAAGCCTAAAAAGGGACAGATTTTCGTGCTTGGCTGCAGCACCAGCGAAGTACTCGGCAACAAAATCGGCACCGGCGGCAGCAGTGAAACAGCTGTTGCTATGTTCAAGGCGCTGAAGGCAGTGTGCGATGCACACGAGCTTTATCTTGCCGTACAATGCTGCGAGCATCTCAACCGTTCCTTAGTAGTGGAGGCAGCTACAGCCGAACGCTACAATCTTGAGGAGGTTACCGTGCGTCCGGTGGCTCATGCCGGCGGCGCTATGGCAACTGCTGCCTACGAAAATTTTGCTGAACCTGTAGTAGTAGAAAAGATTTCTGCTCATCTTGGCATTGATATTGGCCAGACGCTCATCGGCATGCATCTCAAACGAGTTGCTGTACCTGTACGCCTGCAATATAAAAAAATTGGCGAAGCAGTGCTGACTGCCGCTAAAACTCGTCCGCCGTTGGTGGGGGGGCCGCGTGCCCAATATCTGGAAAATCGCCCATAAGGCATTATCTGCGTCGTTATCCCTGCTTCGACGTATAGAAATACGCCGTCGGCAGTGACGCCTAGCATTTGAAATCTTATGAACGATTTGTATTTTTCCTATGGTATAAGGCATCATCTGCGTCTTTTAGTAGAGCAGATTTTCTGAGCGCTTATCCGCAGCCTGTGGATAAGACTGGTTGATATTTAATGTTTTATTTTTAGGAGGGACTTAAAATGAATCTGGAAAAACTTAGCGTAGTTGATCCTGAGCTGAAAGGTTACATTGATGCGGAGCTGAACCGCCAACGTGACAAAATCGAACTGATTGCATCCGAAAACATCGTTACTCCCGCAGTAATGGAGGCTATGGGCAGCGTACTGACCAATAAGTATGCTGAAGGCTATCCCGGTCATCGTTATTATGGCGGCTGTGAATATGTTGATAAGGTTGAAACTTTGGCTATTGAACGTGCCAAAAAATTATTCCATGCCGAATATGCTAACGTACAGGCTCACTGCGGTGCCAGCACCAATATGACCGTGTACTTTGCTTTCCTGAAACCCGGCGATACCATCATGGGTATGGACCTGTCCCAAGGCGGTCATCTTAGCCATGGATCCCCGGTAAATATTTCCGGTACCTATTTTAACGTTGTTCATTATGGCGTTAATCCGGAAACCGAGCTGATTGATTATGATGCTATGGACAAGCTGGCTAAAGAACATCATCCGAAACTGATTGTTGCCGGTGCCAGCGCTTATCCGCGGATTATCGATTTCAAACGCATCGCTGATATTGCTCATGCTAACGGCGCTCTGCTGCTGGTTGATATGGCACACATCGCCGGCTTGGTTGCAGCAGGTCTGCATCCGTCTCCGGTTCCGTATGCTGATATCGTAACCACTACCACCCACAAAACTCTGCGCGGTCCTCGCGGCGGTCTGATTCTGACCAACAATGAGGAATATGCCAAGAAAATCAACAAGGCTATTTTCCCCGGCATCCAGGGTGGCCCGCTGATGCACGTTATTGCTGCTAAGGCTGTTGCTTTCGGCGAAGCTCTGAAGCCTGAATTTAGAGAGTACGCAGAAAACATTGTCAAGAATGCCAAGGCTTTTGCCGAAGGTCTGAAGGCTGAAGGCTTCCGTCTGGTTTCCGGCGGTACCGACAACCATCTGATTCTGGTTGATGTACGCAACAAAAACCTGACCGGTAAGGAAGCAGAAAAGCTGCTGGATAATATTGGCATTACCTGCAATAAAAACACTATTCCGTTTGATCCTGCCAGCCCGTTTGTAACCAGCGGCATCCGTTTGGGTACTCCGGCTGCTACTACCCGCGGCTTCAAAGAAGAGGACTTCAAAGAGGTTGCTTATATTATGGGCCTGGTGCTCAATAACCCTGAAGATACTGATAAGCATGCAGAGGCTGCAAAACGTGTTGCTGCACTGTGCGCTAAGTATCCGTTATATACTAATTTATAATTAAGACGACCGATAAAGCTTTATCCGCTTTGTCTTAATAAGAAAAGGAGCGATATATCCAATGCAAATCAATGTAGTAAACCATCCTTTGCTGCAAGCAAAAATGACTATCCTGCGTGACAAGGATACCAAGAGCGTAACCTTCCGCCACATCATCAGTGAGGTTGCAGCGCTGCTGACCTTTGAAACTACCAGAGATTTACCTGTGGAAGAAGTAAAGGTTACCACTCCGCTGTGCGAAACCACCGGCTGTCGTATTAAAGGCAGTGTCACTGTTGTGCCTATCCTGCGTGCAGGCCTGGGCTTTATGGAGGGCGTACTCAGTGTTATTCCCGAAGCCAATGTTGGTCATATCGGCATGAGCCGTAACGAAGAAACTCTGCTGCCGATGGAGTATTACTGCAAGCTGCCTGCGGATATGGACGCTTATACTATTGTTGTTGACCCGATGCTGGCAACCGGCGGCAGTGCTATTGCTGCTATTGACCAGCTCAAAAAGCGTGGTATGAAAAACCTGCGCTTCATGTGCCTCGTTGCTGCTCCCGAAGGTGTAGAAAAACTGAATGCAGCACATCCTGATGTGCCTATCTACACTGTTGTGCTTGATGATCATCTTAATGAGCATGGCTACATCGTGCCGGGCTTGGGCGATGCAGGCGACAGAATTTTTGGTACGGTATAAAAAATTATGGAACGCAAAACAAGACCCGGCTGGGATGATTACTTTATGGAGATTGCCAGAGTAGTCAGCAGCCGTTCAACCTGTATGCGCCGCAGTGTCGGCGCGGTAATCGTCAAAAATAAACAGATTGTAGCGACAGGCTATAACGGTACGCCTAAGGATTTGCCTCACTGTGAGGTTACGGGCTGCCTGCGCGAGCAGCTGCATGTGCCTTCGGGGCAGATGCACGAGCTTTGCCGCGGTATTCATGCGGAGCAGAATGCTGTTGTTCAGGCTGCCTATCATGGTGTGTCTGTCAACGGCGGTACGCTGTACTGTACGCATCAGCCATGTGTGGTCTGCACCAAGATTTTGATTAACGCAGGCATTAAGCGCATTGTTTATGCTAATCCTTATCCGGATAAGCTGGCGGAGGATATGATGGCTGCGTCGGGAATTGAAATCTGCGTGCTGGATAAGAAGTAATTTTTTACAAGCTTTGGAGGACTGTCTCTCGGCAGTCCTCTTTTTTTGCTTGACTTTGGAGCAAGCTCCAATGATATAATTAGTCAACAAGATAAATTTCAGAAAACGGAGTGATATTTATGCATATGGCAGATGCTTTGCTTTCGTCCGCTGTTGCCGGCGGCATGTACGCCTGCTCCTTAGTTGCTGCAGGCTACGCGTTGCGCAAGGTGCAACAGGAGCGCAATGACAAAATTTTACCTGTGATGGGCGTGATGGGAGCATTCGTTTTTGCGGTACAGATGCTTAACTTTACCATACCGGGAACAGGCTCATCGGGCCATTTGTGCGGCGGTATGCTGTTGGCGGCTGTTGTCGGTCCTTACGCTGCTTTTTTGACGATGATCGGCGTGCTGCTGATTCAATGCCTGCTGTTTGCGGACGGCGGTCTGCTGGCGCTGGGCGCTAACATTTGGAATATGGCGTTTTACGGCTGCTTTGTCGGCGGTGGCGTAATTTGGGCGTTGGCGATGCGCAGCGGTATGACACGCACCAAAATTATCATCGCATCGGTTCTTGGCAGTGTACTTTCCTTGCAGCTGGGTGCTTTTTCTGTTTCGGTTGAAACGCTGCTGTCGGGAATTACGCAATTACCCTTTGCTGCTTTTCTGCCGTTTATGCAGCCTATTCATCTGGCAATCGGCTTGGTTGAGGGTGCAATTACCGCAGCGGTTTTGGTATTTTTGTTTGCTGCCCGTCCCTCACTTTTGTGGTGTGCGGAGGAAAGTGAGTCTGCAAGCAGTGTATCTTTGAAAAATGTGCTGACGATTATGGGAGCAGCGGCAGTTGTTCTGGCCGGTGGTCTTTCCCTGCTTGCTTCCGAGCTGCCGGATGGCCTGGAGTGGTCCTTGGAGCGCATGACAGGCAGTACGGAGCTGGAAAGCGCTGACAGCAGCGTTTACGCTTTGAGCGAAGCGGTGCAAAGCGTGACGGCGCTGCTGCCGGATTACAATTTTGCCGGCAGCGAAAGTGCCGCAGGCACTTCCTTTGCCGGTGTTGTGGGTGCGGTAATCGTTATGCTGCTGATTCTGGCCGGCGGCAAAGTATTAAAGAGCTTCCGGGGCAACCATGAACAGGCTTGAGCGTGCCATCTCAGCTATTCACGTTTTAGATGAGCTGGCAGGTAGAAATACGCTCGTTAACAAATTGCATCCTCTGGCGAAGCTTGGCGCTGTGCTGTGCTTTATTCTCACAGTGCTTTCGTTTGATAAGTATGCCTTGAGCGGTGTTGTGGCGATGGGCATTTATCCCGTCTTTTTATATCAGCTGGCAGATTTATCCTTATGCGAAGGCATTAAGCGCTTTAGGACAGTTGCCTTTCTGCTCATAGGTTTAGGCTTGGCCAATGTCTATTTTGATACGGCAGTGTTGCTCAATATAGGCGGCATTGCTGTCAGCGGTGGCTGGGTGTCGCTGTTTGTTTTGCTGCTCAAGGGCTTGTGGAGCTTTTTGGCAGTGTACTTTCTCATTGCGACAACCGGGATGGAGCAAATTTGTTACGCTTTGCAGCTTTTGCATCTGCCTAAGGTGATGAGTGTTGTGCTGCTGCTGACCTATCGCTATCTGATTTTACTTTTGCAGGAGGGCAGCCGTATGAGTGCTGCCTACGCTCTGCGTGCGCCGTACAGTAAGGGGATTGCCTTCAACGCTTGGGGTACGCTGGTGGGACAGCTGCTTTTGCGCAGCATAGACAGAGCGCAGACAGTGTACGAAAGCATGGCACTGCGTGGCTTTGACGGTACGTTTTATCTGCAGCGTGCGGCGGACGGTAAGGGGGCGTTGGCATTTGTGCTGCCGAGCCTTGGCTTTTGCCTTGTGTTCCGCTTGTTGCCGGTGTTTGCGATTTTAGGCAGCTTGCTGTAAGGGAGCGTTGGACAGACGATGGAAGAAAATATTATTGAAATAGAAAATCTGCACTTTGCTTATGCTAAAAAGCATGAACATAAGGACGCTATGGTGCTGCAAAACATCAGCTTCAGTGCCAAGGCAGGCGAACGCATAGGCTTAATCGGTGCCAACGGCGTAGGCAAATCAACACTGCTTAAAATTTTTGTCGGTCTTTTGGAGGCAGAAGATATCGGCAAAGTAAGGCTTTGCGGTCTTGATTTAAACAAAAAGAACCTGCGCGAGCTGCGCAGGCGTATAGGCTATGTCTTTCAGGATTCGGACAGCCAGCTTTTCATGGCAGATATTTACAGTGATGTTGCCTTTGCGGCGCGTAATTGCGGTTATAGCGAGCAGGAGGTGCAGAAACGTGTGACGCAGGCTTTGGCGCAGGTGCATTTGGAGAATTTGGCCAAGCGTCAGATTTATCGCCTGAGCGGAGGTCAGAAAAAGCTGGCGGCGATTGCCGGTATTTTAACGCTTACACCGCAGCTGGTGCTTATGGACGAGCCTTCCGCTGCTTTGGATCCCAAAAACCGCCGTCACCTGATAAATATTTTGCGCAGCCTGCCCTGTGCGCAGCTTATTGCTTCGCACGATCTGGATTTTATCTATGCAGCCTGCGACAGAGTAATTTTGCTGCACGACGGCCAAATTGCCGCTGACGGCACAGTGAAGGATGTATTGCGTAATCAGGAGCTTTTGGAAGCATGTAATCTGGAATTGCCGCTGATGTTCCAAAAGGCAGACTAAAAAAGCACTGCTCACATTTCCTTACGGGAGATGCAGAGCAGTGCTTTAATTCTGTTGCTGTTATTTTACTTTGACATAGGTAACGCCTGCGGCATAGCAGTCAAGCTCGTAGGGCTGGTACATCAGATAAAGATGACCGTCCTCGGTGATGATGTAATCCTTGCTGACTTTAAATTTGTCGATGTTATCAATAAACGGCGCTTCGCTGACAGTCTTTAAATCTGCACCGTAAACAGGCAGCTTCTTGGCCTTGATATCCTGCTTCAGCTGCTCGGCGTCCAGCTTTTCAATGAAGCGGGTGTAGGGAACACGCTTGCCGGTAGTCTTGTCATAAACAATGCCGTGTGTATAGTACATACCATGAGCAGCCTTGTCATAATAGTACCAGGTGTTGAAGGTGAGGCAGACAAACTGGTCGTTTTCGTAAATCAACTCATAATTGCTGCCGACAGCACGCATATCCGGATGGCGCAAATCCTTGCGCGATTTGCTGACCATTTTTTGGATATCGCGGTTCATGCGCTGTGCTGCCTGCGGATTTTCCTGCGTGAAAACAGGATATTTATAGTCAAAGCGGTCGCCTTTGTCGACTTCTGTTTGCTGTGCGGCCGACGCACCCGCTGCTACTGCCATCGCTAAAAATAACGTGAGAAGAGTTTTTTTCATTCGTATTAGCCTCCTTTGTAGGAATTGTATTTGGTACTATAATAGTATAAAATAAAAGGGTATCTGTAAAGATGCCTGAGCGGGGGAAGTGTAAAATCTTTGTAGCCTGCGCAGGAAGTATTTGTAAACTTGAGGGGATTTTGAAAATGTTAGGAACAATCGTTAATGTAAGTGCAATTTTAACCGGCTCTGTAATCGGCAGTTTTCTCAGCAGAGGTGTTAACGAACGCTATAAGACAGCGCTTTTCGACGGCCTTGGTCTGGCAACCGTGGGACTGGGAGCGAACGCCTTTGTCAGCAATATGCCGAAAACAACTTATCCGGTATTATTTATCGCCAGCATCGCCATTGGTACTGTTATAGGAACGTGGCTGGATATCGACGGACGCTTTCACAGGCTTTTGGCAAGCGCCAAGGGTGGCAGCAAGCTGGCGGAAGGACTTTCAACCGCTATTTTGCTGTTCTGCATCGGCACACTTTCTATTTTAGGACCGATTGAAAGCAGGCTCAACGGCAACAATACTTATCTGTATACCAACGCGACGCTTGATTTTGTTTCGTCGATTATTCTTGGCTCGGCCTATGGCATCGGCATTGCAGCTGCAGCCTTGGTGCTGCTTTTGTGGCAGGGGAGCATTTATCTTTTCGCCGGCGTGATTGCGCCTTATATGACACCGGCGCTGATGGGAGAAATTTCTGTTTTGGGCGGCATTTTTCTGATGAGCAGCGGCTTGGGAATTTTACAGCTGCGTGACTGCAAAACGCTGAATATGCTGCCGGCGCTTATTGTACCGCCGATTTTTTACGCGCTGATGGCAGCGGTACGATGATTTTTTAGAGTTCATCAAAACGATGCAAAGTTCACAGATTATCCATTGACTAATCAGTCAGTTCGCCTTATAATAAGCTCATCAGTTAGCAATCCCACTGACTGATACATAATACCCCTTTTCTTTTTATACATCCTTTCACAACATCAACCCTCTGAAAGCAGCAGTGCCGAACGCATGGCACTGCTGCTTTTTTTTATTTATGCGGAGAAAAGCACAGCACAAGCAAAATTGAAAGTATACTTACGATTTTTGGCGAATTTCCGGAAGTATACTTTCAATTTTTCGGGAATTTTCGAAAGTATACTTTAAAAAGAGGCAATGTTATTCTTTTCTGCCAAGCTTAAAAGGTAGCAGAAGGCGTAGGCCGGGATGCGCAAAAGCTGCTTGCCGTCAGGTGTGTCATGTACACCATAATCGTCCTGGCGCTTAGTAATAATTATGCCAAGCTCGGCTTTGCCTGCAAGGGTACAGATAGCGTCATTGTTGCTGATGGGTGCTTGCTCACGATATTTTACTTCAATCAAAATATCTTTATTAGCAGGATATTCAGCAACGACATCTATTTCCTTTTCCGAACCGGCAGCACGATAATAGCCTACGCTGGTAGCCTTGCGATAACAGAAGGTTTTAACATGCTTATAAATAGTTGTTTCTACAATTTTACCCATTTCTGCAGCATTTGTGAGCAGGTCATCATTCATTAGCACGGCATTACGTATAGCTGCATCAGCAATATAGATTTTCGGCTTGCTTTTAAGAATTTTTTTGCCTTCGATATGGACAGGATTACTGATGTAGATTAAATTAGCACTTTCCAGGTAGCGGACATAATTTTCCACAGTAGGGCGTGATACACCATTCAGTTCTTTGGCAATGCTGTCGTAGGAAACGATTTCAGAGGAAACATTGCACAGGTAGAGAAAGATGCGCTCCAATTCCAGGGGATTACGGATATTATACAAGGCAGGTAAATCTCGCTTTAAAACCTTGTCTACAATGTCTTCACGCATAATCTGCTGCGCAAAAAAATCATCCTCAGCTAAAGCAAGCTCCGGGAAGCCACCAACAAGAAGATAGCGGTTAAAGTGCAGTCGGAGGCTTTCTAATTTGAGCATAATATTGGTACGCTCGGCCTGAGTCATCGACAGCAGCTGCGAAAGCAACAGATTTTTGGGAAGATTTGTGATACTGATGCCGATAAGTGAACAATATTCATAAAAAGAAAGCGTTGGTACCTGAATTACAGACCAGCGGCCGGCACCACTTTCGGTGCTGCCCTTTACCAGAGCCGGGCTTGCAGAACCGGTTGCGATAACCTTGCTTTCAGGTTGTGTGTCGTAGATGATTTTTAACCAACCGGGCCAATCAGCAGCATATTGGATTTCATCAAAAAAGTAATAAACATCTTTATCAGGATGAATATTTTCGTGATAGCATTCTAATATGGCATCCATGCTGCTTAATTTTAAAATAGGATGATCTAGGGAGATAAAAACGATTTGCTCAGGCGCAACACCCTGCTTCAGCAAATTATCGATAACCTGATATATAATGGTTGTTTTACCGACACGTCTGGCACCGGAAAGAATGACGTTGCGACGTATAGTGGTATGAGAAATTTTTTCCAGTGTTTCATAATAGGAAATTCGTTTGTAGCTTTTGAGAAATGCAGGGGCTACTGCACCAGTTTTCCACCAAGGGTTGAAGCCTGCAAGGACTTTTAAAATATTTTCTTGCTTAATAATAGCCATAATATCACCGCCTTACAATTCTATTATAAACCACTCAAAAGCACAGCACAAGCAAAATTGAAAGTATACTTACTATTTTTGGCGAATTTCCGAAAGTATACTTTCAATTTTTCGGGGATTTTCGCAAGTATACTTTAAAACGCGTTAAAAATGACTTTGGCAAGTGTTTTACTCCAGCGCAGGCAGGCCAGTGCAAGGCGCTGTCTCAACATCGCAAACATTCTTAATAGGAATAAATATTATTCTGTTAAAAATTTTCTGAAAAAATCTCTTGACTAGGTACTTATCCGCCATTATAATATAAGTATGATTTAGATTAGAGTAAATCGTAAATAGAGTTACTCCAATCTATAATTTCACCCCTTGATTATGAAATCCTTGACACAGGCGAAGCTCGTGCATGGTAGAGGAAACAAGGCAACTCTTACCGGACTTGCAGGCGGGAACTTGCGAAGGATTTTGTAATAAATAAAAATCTCTTAAGATAAGAGGAGGAAATTACAATGAAAAAATCCTTAGTACTCGCAATGGCAATGGCTCTTGGTGTAACCGCTTCCGCTTACGCTGCTAACCCGTTCTCTGACGTTCCTGCTGGCCACTGGGCTTATGACAGCATCAACAAACTGGCTGCTGCTGGCGTAATCGAAGGCTACGGCGACTCCACCTTCGGTGGCGACAAGCTGATGACCCGTTATGAAATGGCTCAAATCGTTGCTAAAGCAATGGCAAAAGGCGCTAACGTTGACAAACTGGCTGCTGAATTCGCTGACGAGCTGGATAACCTGGGCGTTCGCGTTGCTAACCTGGAGAAAAAAGCTGACAACGTAAAGATCACCGGTGAAATGCGTTATCACTATGTAGAACATGACGGTGTTGACAAAGATGGTAAGGATTTTAGCTACGCAACTCAACTGCGTTCCCGTATTTGGGTAAATGGTCAAATCAATGATGACTGGAAATATACCGGCATGATTGAAAATATCCAAGATTTGAAAAATAATACTGGCGATGAAACCACCAAATTCCAACGTGCTTATGTAAACGGCAAACTCGGTGGTTTGGCTGTTCAAGCTGGTCGTTACCATGCAAAATGGTCTGAAGGCAATGTTTATGATAACCGTGTTGACGGTGTTCAAGTTGCTTATGGCAAGGACGTTAAACTGGTAGCTGGCTATGCTAAAGCTGCTAATAAAGATGGTATTTCTACTTCTACTTCTACTGGCAATAATGCAAAAGACACTTACTATGCTGAGCTGTCCGGCAAGGTTGAAAATCTGTCCTTGGCTGCTGGCTACTACAAATTTGAAGACGTAAAAGAAAAAGCAGGCGTTGACGATACCATTTGGACTGTTGCTGCTAACTATGCATTCGACAAGAACTTCAAACTGGGTGCTATGTATCTGAATGGCGATAAAGATAAGTATAATGGTGATGATGACGGCTTCGTAGTAACTGCTTCCTATAAAGGTGCTAAAGCTGCTAAAGCTGGTTCTTGGGGCTTAGTTGCTAAATACTATGACCAAGGTGCTTCCACCTATATCGACCACACCATGAATGGTCTTGCTGATAATGATCTGTTCAACACCACTGAAGGCTTCAAAGGCTACAGCGTAGCTGCTAACTACACCTTTGCTAAGAACATCGTTGGCCAGGTTGAATGGTATGATTTGGATCAAAAAGAAGGCAACAAAGACGCTCAAACTCTGTGGTCTCAAGTTGTATTCACTTTCTAATTCCAACCATATACAACAACTTAACATTTAACACGCGCGTATAAGAAGACGGCCGCCCGCATGGGCGGTCGTTTTTTGCGTGGGTGGGTAGGTTGTTGAAAATAGGGTTTTAGTTAACAAGTGAAATAAAAACTGAAATAACAAGTGAAATTTTTCAGCTATTATTTTAGTTGTTGCGAAGAACTGAATTTTTGCAAGGAAAATGTGAAATACAACTGAAAAATTAGTATAACAACTGAAGAATATTTCAGAAAAAAGTTTTACTCACAATGACTACCAAGTCAGAAAATTTTAAGCAAATACTGTATTTTTTCCTGAATTTATGCTAGAATATACCTATATTCTGCATTACATAAATGCGTCTGGAGGAATAAGAATGAAAAAAGTTTTACGTTATTTATTGATGACCGTTATGGCTATCTGCTTCAGCATCCCCTGCTTTGGTGCAGCTGAAGCTGCAAGTGTTGCTCTGCTGCCTTTGATCAACAACGTTGAAGGCGGAGACGAACTGGCAAATCAGGTTTTCTACAAAAACGCTCTGGCTGTTCTGAACAGCAAAAAAGGCTTTGTAGTAGTAGAAAACGACAAGCTGACCGCTGTTATTGATGCTGCTAAGGTTGGCAACAAGGTTCCCAGTGCTGCAACTTTGGAAAAAATTGCTAAAGATGGCGATGTTGACATCGTTATCGCTGTTCAGCTGGACAAGCTGGATGACAAAGCTATCGATTCCAGCGAAGAGCGCAAACTGCAAATCGACCTGCAAGGCTATGCAGTTGCTTACAACAAGCTCACCGGTAAAGCTTACGAGCATCGCATTTACAGCGACAAAACAATCCCTGAAGCTCTGACCAGCCGTTGGGATTGGACTCATGAAGAATTTGGCCGTGCAGTACGCATCGAAGTAGACCGTGCTCTGCGTGTTAAATAATTCCTAGCTTAATTTTAGTTTAAACACCCAGCCGCTTCTGTAAATTTTGCAGAGGCGGTTTTTGTGTTGTGAAAAAATACTTGAAAAGAAAAGCTTACATATCAATGATTGTTTGCGAAGTAGAATCTCTTTATTTACATGAATTAAGAAAAATTTGTGAAGCACTTGTAGAGTTATTAAAAAAGTGGTACAATAGAGTCATGAAAAATTTGCTTATGCTAACTGCTGAGGGCAGCGAAAAACGCAGACTGCAAGGAGTATGGTAGAGGAAACAAGGCAACTCTTACTGAAAGATGCGGCGAGCCGAGTATCAAAGCCAAGGCTAAGAAGCGTAGCAGAATTTTTCAAATGTATTTTCCTAAAGGAGGAAATTAAAATGAAAAAATCTTTAGTATTAGCTATGGCTATGGCTCTGGGCGTAACTGCTTCCGCATACGCTGCTAACCCGTTCTCTGATGTTCCTGCTGGTCACTGGGCTTATGACAGCATCAACAAACTGGC
>NZ_GL830920.1 GCF_000188175.1 Phascolarctobacterium succinatutens YIT 12067
TTTACGGGTGCTCAGCACCTGCGAAGTTTGAGTAAAATTGAAAAAGAGGTGGCAGAAAAAGAGATACGCATACGCCTTTGCAACATTACAGTTCTTATCGTAACTGAAAATGCTCTCTCCAACTGAACTTGTTTCGGCAGCTCTTACACCAACAGGGATGGTCGCCCTGAATACATTAATACTTCCTCCGTATGCACGGTGTATCGCCATAATGGTATTCCTTGATAAATTTGTTCTGCCGTCAACAAGAGTCATAAGCAACCCGTCAATCTTTAAGTCGGGATTAAGGCTTCTTCTCACTTTGTTTATTGTTGAGAGAAGCTGCGTCATACCCTTTGTAGGTAAATACTGAGCCTGAACCGGAATAATAACCGAATCAGCAGCCACAAGGGAATTGAGCGTCAGAATACCAAGAGAGGGCATATTGTCAATAAGGATATATTCATAGTTGTTTTTAATACTATTTATATACTCTTTCATTATGCTTTCTCTGCTCAAGGCATTGAACAAACTCATTTCAACCGATGACAACTCAATATTTGAAGGTAACAGGTCAAAACCTTCTTTGTGATGCAGTATCCCGTCAAGAGCATTTGAACAATTATCATTCATAATGTCAACGAGCTTGTTTGCCAATGTGATGCTTAAATCATCATTATCTGTATATCCAAGACTCGTTGTTAAGTCGCCCTGTGGATCTGCGTCAATCAAAAGCACCCTTTTACCTTGCAAAGCAAGTCCGGCTCCGAGATTGAGCGTTGTGGTAGTTTTACCAACACCGCCTTTCTGGTTGCTTATGGTAATAACCTTACAATTAGACATCTTTTGCCTCCTTTCATAAAATTTAGCCGAAGAAACATCCCTCGGCTATGTAAATAAAAAAAGACCTATCATTTATTTCTAAACGATAGGTCAAAATGTATGCTATATAGTTTTAAATAAGGCTTTCGCCATCGCCCATAACGGGAATATCAACTGCTGTTGCATCTTCTAAATGAAAAGTTATTACTTTATTGCCTGTTTCTTCATTATATATGGATTCAATATGTGCAGTTTTTATCATCTCTTCTGCGTATTTTTCATCTGTTTCAAATACTGCCTTGCCTGTGTAACGAAGCCAATGTCCGTCAGGCTTACAGGCAACAACCTCAACTAAAGGATTGTTTACAAGCTGCCTGTAAACATTCTTGAAGTCGCCAACGCCAAAGATTACTTTATCGTCTTTTTCAAGAAATGCCCCGAGAGGTCTAATTTTGGGTTGATTACCGTCTGTTGTTGCTAAAAAGAAAACACCCGTTTCTCTTAAGAAATCGCCGATTTTGCTCATTTATTATTCCTCCTATAAATTAGTGCCTTTATTATACCATAATTTGGTCGGTATATCAATATAAGCCGACTGAACTTTCAATCGGCTTATACAATATCAAATTTTTTCTTTTTGCATTTACCAAACTTGATAAGCAGTTCGTCAATTCCGTCTGTATATTTTCCTTTTTAGTATGTTTTGTTTCACACCTTAATTATA
>NZ_GL830921.1 GCF_000188175.1 Phascolarctobacterium succinatutens YIT 12067
GATGAACGCAATGAATTCGGTCATTGGGAAATAGATACTGTTATAGGAAGTAAAAGCAAGAGTGACAACGTGGTGTTGACTCTTGTGGAACGTATAACACGCAAGTATATCGCACTGAAAATAACTAGTAAAACATCCTTTGCTGTTAACGAAGGCATTGCTTACCTAAAGGAATACTATGGTACTAAATTCAGTCAGGTGTTTAAGACAATTACTAGCGATAATGGAAGCGAGTTTGCAGAACTCTCGCAAATAGAGAATGACACTTCTATAAAAATATACTTCGCACATCCTTACAGTTCTTGGGAAAGAGGCAGTAATGAGCGCCATAATGGTTTGCTCAGAAGATTCATCCGAAAAGGAAAGAGGATGGACAATTATAGCTACGAAGATATTATGTTTATCGCTGATTGGTGTAATTCACTTCCAAGGAAGATTCTGGGATATAAAACTCCAGATGAACTGTTTGACTTTGAGTTGGATAAGATCTATGCATCTTAATTTTCAAAAAGTGTGCAACTTCTTATTGCAATTTAGAA
>NZ_GL830922.1 GCF_000188175.1 Phascolarctobacterium succinatutens YIT 12067
ACAGCCCAACCCCAAAATTTGGACCAATGCCCAAATATACTTTTTATTTAGTTGCTTTCGGCAGCAACGGCTTTTTTAGCAGGGCAAATAATAGCTGCAATAGCATAAGCAGCAATACATACCAGCCATTCCATGTAGATTACATTCGGGAAAATGCGTACTGCCGGGGTAAGCTGCCACAGCACCAGCAGCACCAGGCCTGCCAGCAAAGTCCAGAAGCCTGCGGCTTTAGAAGCATACTGCGGGAAGAACAGCGCTACGATTACGATAACGCTGAAGGCAGCAGTCAAAGACAGACCAATCATAATCGTACCCAAAATACTGGATACGCTCATAGCAAGTCCCAAGGTAAGAATACCGCTTATAATGATGCAGGCACGTGTCATCAGCAGCTGACGCGCCTGGTTACACTGCGGATTGATGAAGCGCTTGTAAATATCACTGGAGAACAGTGTACCGGCGCTAAGCAGCAGGTTACAAGCAGTAGATACATCCGCAGCCCACAGAGCTGCCAGAGTGATACCTGCCAACACCGGCTGCAGGCCTACGATAACCTGCGGCAAAGCAAGTGCAGCCTGCGCATCAGGATACATAGCCTTAGCAACCAAACCAAGGAAGGCAGCCAGAACGCCTACCGGCAGCATCAGAATGCCGCCCCAGACGAAGCCCTTCTTAGCAGTTGCAGCGTCCTTAGCGCCCAGAGAAATCTGCAGAATACTTTGCAGAGAAAGATTTACGGTAATCAAAGTTACAACCCAGCTGGTGATGGTTACAGGGCCAACACCGTCAATAAAGCTGAACCAGGGCACATTAGCCGGCAAAGCAGCAGCCAGATGATCCATGCTGCCAATTTTTTTGAACTGAATAATAGTTGCCGCCAAAATGCCAACGTAAATCAGAATAATATTCAATACATTAGATAAGGATGCAGACCACATACCACCGATAAAGGTAATACCGATAAAAGTGATAGCGCTGACAATCATACCTGTGTGGAAATCAAAGATATCCGGCAGGATAGCGTGCAGAATACTGCCACCCGCAATATATTGCAGACTGATGATTACCAACTGAATAACAATCTGGCAGAAAACGCCCAAGATTACCGCGCCCTTGGTATGATGGCGTTCGATAAGCTCAGTGATAGTCGTAATGTTCTGTTCACGGTACTTTTTAGCCATGAACAACCCCATAACAATCGCGCCCAAAGCCCAGGCAATCGTATACCAACCGGCACTCAGACCAACACGGAAGGCATGCTCGGAAACGCCGATAGTCGACGCACCGCCGACAGCCAGTCCGATAATAGTAACACAAATCAGAGGCGCAGAAAGTCTGCGTCCCGCAAGAGCAAAGTTTTCGTTGTTTCCTTCACTACGTTTTTTAGCGTACCAGCTGATAGCGAACAAAGCAACAATGTACAATATTAAGATGAATAAAGAAACAGGCACAAAAAATCCTCCTTTAAATTATACATGCCTGTTAAAGAAATACAACGTCATCGCTGGCAGTATCCCTATACTGCCTCACATCAGACCTAATCGTGCAGACTTCAACAACATATAATACAAAAACCATTTGTGCTGTCATTACAATTCCCCATCGCCCATACCGGCAAGCATCCCAATGCAGACCAAATATACGCCTCCTGATGCTTCCTTGCAAAGCAGCCACATATATATTAGCTAAATTATATCCCGCCAGGAAAAAACAGTCAAGATTTTTTCACAAAAAAGTATTGACAAAATAGCCTCTTGCAGTTAAAATAAATATTGTTGTTGGCCTCGTAGCTCAGCTGGATAGAGCGTTTGACTACGAATCAAAAGGTCGCAGGTTCGAGTCCTGCCGAGGTCACCATTTTGAAATTGACATCGCAAGAGATTGCGGTGTTTTTGTTTTTCTGATTAAAATAATCTTTTCTAAGAAAAAAGAACCGGTCACTAAAACCGGTTCTGCATAAAAGAATATAAAGCATTGACGCCTAAAGCTGCCCCTGATACTGCTTGCGCATTATCAGGGGTATTTTCATGCGTTATATAGAAATATGTGTATGAGTAAAAATTACAGGCTGCGGATTTTTTTGCGCAGCGGCAGAATGCTTGCCGGGCTTACAGAAAGCTCATCCATGCCCATGCGTACAAACTCCTTCGTCAAGCTCAAATCAGCGCCCAGCTCGCCGCAGACGCCGCACCAGATGCCTGCTGCATGCGCTCCCTGCACCGTCATTTCAATCAGACGCAGGATTGCAGGATGATGTGCATCAAAGAACGGCTCCAGCTGCTGGTTTTGGCGGTCTATAGCCAACGTATACTGACTCAAATCGTTTGTACCGATGCTGAAGAAATCAACTTCCTTAGCCAGCTCCGCACTGATCAGTGCTGCTGCCGGCGTTTCAATCATAATGCCGACCTCCATCTTAGGGTCGAATGATACACCTGCATACTTCAGCTCTGCCTGTACTTCGCGCAGAATTTTACGCGCCTTGCGCACCTCTTCTACACTGATAATCATCGGGAACATCACAGCCAGCTTGCCATAGGCGGAAGCGCGGCAGATAGCGCGCAGCTGCGTAGCAAACAGCTCCGGTCTTTCCAGACAGATACGGATTGCGCGATAGCCAAGCGCCGGATTTTCCTCCTGCAGCAGCTCGAAGTAATCAGCCTGCTTATCAGCGCCGATATCAAGCGTACGGATAATAACACGCTTGCCGGCCATTGCCTCCGCTGCCAGCTTATACTTTTCAAACTGCTGCTCCTCTGTCGGATAATCCTTGCTTTCCAGATAAATGAACTCACTGCGGAAAAGTCCGATGCCCTCTGCATCGTTCGCCAGCACGCTGGCCAAATCACCGGTGCCGCCGATGTTGGCATATACATGCACCTGCTGGCCGCCGCCGGTAATGCTCTTTTTGCCCTTGAGCTCCTCCAAGAGCTTTTTATGCTGTGCATCCTGCTCCATCTTCGCCTTGATACGCTCCAGCGTTGCTTCATCAGGATCAACGAAAACCTCGCCGGTATAGCCATCAACCGCTATCAGCTTGCCGTCATATTCTTCACCGATGCTGCTGCCGGTGCTGACAACCGCAGGAATACCGATCGTGCGCGCCAAAATTGCCGTATGCGAATTTACACTGCCTGCCGCCGTCACAAAGCCCTGCACACGCGATTTATCAAGTTGTACGGTTTCACTGGGTGCCAGGTCATCCGCTGCCAGAATGTAACTGCCACTGCCGCTTTCCCAGCTGCTGCCTGCATCACCCAGGCAGCCAAGCACCTTGTTGGAAATATCCTTGACGTCGGCAGCGCGTGCACGCATATAATCATCTTCCATCGAAGAAAAAATTTCTGCAAAATTAGCTGCGATAGTCTGCACCGCATATTCCGCATTAACCTGCTGTGTGCGGATAATGCCTTCAACAGACTCTATATAATCAAGGTCCTCCAGCATCATCTGGTGAATTTCAAAAATAGCGGCATTATCCTTGCCTACATCTGCAACAGCCTTTTCATAAAGCTCTGCCAGCTTATCTATAGCATCCTGACGCGCTGTCTGAAAGCGTGCAACCTCAGCCTCGGCATTCTGCACCTTACGACGTTTAACTGCTGCTGCATTACGACGCAGTACAGCCAAGGTTCCCAGCGTTACGCCACCGCAAACGCCCTTACCCTTTAATGAAAGCATTTTATCACCTCGCGAAAAATCTCTCTTACTGCGAACTTACAGGTTAGCCTTGAAGAAAGCCTCCAAAGCTGCTGCTGCTGCATCCTCATCAGCACCCTCGCAGGTAACAGTAATCTCTTCACCCTTTTTAACGCCCAGGGCCATAACGCCGAAGATACGCTTCAAATCACCTTTTTTAGCACCTTTGGCAATGGTGGTACTGCTGGCAAATTTGGCAGCCTCTTTAACGAGCAGTCCTGCCGGACGTGCATGGATGCCTGCTTCATCAGTAATAACATAAGTAAATTGTTTCATTTTTTATTTCCTCCGTTTTGCTAATAACAATATTCTGCCGCTAAATCCTTAAAATCCTATTTTTGTTTTTATCTTTTTTCTCTATCTGTTATTCGTTCACGTTCTTTTTAACAAACCCCATAAGCACAGCTGCCAGCACACTGCCTGCTGCCAGAGCTGCAAAATACATCGGCCAGTTCTGCACTACGCCGAAAACAAATACACCGCCATGCGGTGCCGGAACGCTGCAGCCAAAGGCCATGGACAAAGCACCGGCTACACCGCTGCCCAAAGCGCAGGTCGGAATTACACGCAACGGGTCACTTGCTGCAAAGGGAATAGCGCCTTCGGTAATAAAGGACAGACCCATGATAAAGTTGGTCACGCCGGACTGACGCTCCTTAGAAGTAAATTTACTCTTAAACAGCATAGTACACAGTGCAATCGCCAGCGGCGGCACCATACCGCCAATCATAACCGCAGCCATAATCTCGCTGCTTACAGCGCTGCCGTCAGCTGCAGCCAAAGAAGCAGTACCGAAAACATAGGCTGCCTTGTTCAGAGGACCGCCGAAGTCAATGGACATCATAGCACCCAACACAAAGCCCATCAGCACTTTGCTTGTTGTGCTCATGCTTGCCAGCGCACCTGCCAGCCATTGGTTGAAGGCTGCAGTCGGCGGGTTGATAACGTAGGTCATCAAGATGCCCATAAGCAGCAGGCCGATAACAGGATACAGCAGAATCGGCTTCAGACCTTCCAAGCTGTCAGGCAGTACACTGAACACCTTGCGCAATACCAGGATCAGATAACCGCCAATGAAGCCTGCAAACAGCGCGCCGAAGAAGCCGCTGCCGCCGGAGGCTGCCAAAAAGCCGCCTACGATACCAAGCATCAGTGCCGGACGCTCGCCGATACTCATTGCGATATAGCCTGCCAAAATCGGCATCATCATGCTGAACGCCAAACCGCCGATATTCTTAAAGAAGGCTGCTAGCGGCGTGCCGCTGCCAAACTTAGCCGTGCCGGCAAATTCCATATCGAACATAAATGCCAGCGCGATAAGAATACCACCGCCGATTACAAACGGCAACATGTGCGAAACGCCATTCATCAGATGCTTATAAATTTGTCTCCCCAGACTTTCCTCAGCATCTGCCACGTCACTTGTCGCCTCGCTGCCGCCCTTGCCTGCGTAAGCAGAAACATTACCGCTCAAAATCTCCTCGATAAGCTCCTTCGGCTTGTTGATACCGTCAGCTACCTTAACGAAGATAACCGGCTTGCCTGCAAAGCGCTCCACAGGCACGTTCTTGTCTGCAGCCACAATAATGCCTTCGGCTTCTTCTATCTCTGCCGCCGTCAGCTTATTTTTTACGCCGCCGCTGCCATTGGTTTCAACCTTCATTGCAACGCCCATCTTACCGGCCATCTCCTGCAAAGCCTCTGCTGCCATATAGGTATGTGCAATACCTGTCGGGCAGGCAGTAACAGCCAGCACCTTGCGCTGCTTAGCAGGCTCTGCTGCCGGTGCCTCTTCTTCCTCATCCTCAAACTTTTCATTTTCGTATTTGTCGATAACTGCCAAAAAGTCCTTGGCGCTACCGGCATTCAGCAGCTCGCTGCGGAAATTATCGTTCATCAGCAGCATGCTCAGATGGCTCAGCACATCAAGATGCACATTATCCTTCGTATCAGGTGCAGCAATCAGGAAGAACAGCTTCGCAGGCTCGCCGTCCAGACTGTCGAAGTCAACGCCGTCCTTTACCAGCATAGCTGCCAGTCCCGGTGCCTTTACAGCACTTGTCTTGGCATGCGGAATGGCAATGCCTTCACCGATACCCGTGCTACCCTCCTCTTCACGACGCAACACGCAGGCTCTGTATTCGTCCTTATCAAGCAGATTACCGCCGCTCTCCATCAGCGTAATCAAATGCTCCAGCGCTGCTGCCTTATCCTTAGGCTGCGCTTTAAGATCAATGCTTTCTACCTTCAGCAAATCAACTATTTTCATCTTATTTTTGCCCCTTCTTTTTTATTTATTAGTCACGCCCTGTAAAATAATTTTATCAATATCATCACTTGTTGCCAGCCAATCCTTAAACGCGCTTGCGCTGCCTGCGGCTACGCCAAGGCGCAGCGCCTCCTCATAATCCTGCGTTTTAAGATAGCCAGCCAAAAAGCCGGCCACCATACTGTCACCGGCACCAACAGAGTTTACCAGTTTACCCTTCGGTGAAGCCATCATATGCTGCCTGCCATTTTCGTCCAACAGTACAGCTCCGTCCGCTCCACGCGAAACCAGCACATTACGTGCTCCCTGCTGCTGCAGCTTCAGTGCAGCAGCAAGAATATCCTCCTCATTCAGCAACGGTCCCCGGCCAAAGAACTCTCCTAATTCCTCATGGTTTGGTTTGATTAAAAACGGCTTATATTTCAGCACCTTGAGCAGCAAATCGCCAGTAGCATCTACCACAACCCGTGTGCAAGCAGGCTGCAGCAGCTCCAGAATCTGCTCATAAATATCATCCGGCAGTGAAGCGGGTATACTTCCTGCCAGCACCAAAATATCATCCTGCGTCAGACCCTGCAGCTTGGTGAAAAGCTTTTGCAGCTCTTCCTTGCTCAGCTGCGGTCCCTGACCATTCAGCGCCGTTTCCGAGTCCGAAATAATCTTCGTATTAATGCGCGAGCAGCCTTGACCGGCCTGAATAAAATCACAGCGGCAGCCTGCCTCCTGCAGCAGGCGTTCTATCTCTGCACCGCTAAAGCCGGCCGTAAAGCCCAAGGCTACCGATTGCAGCCCCAGATTTTGCAGCACCAGCGAAACATTGATTCCCTTGCCACCCGGATATATATTTTCTACTTGGGTGCGGTTAATCTCGCCTACTGCAAAATTATCAACCTTTACCACATAATCCAAGGAAGGGTTAAAGGTTACAGTATAAATCAAAGTACAATCACCTCCGTATGCTGCTTGTAGGACCTAACGTTCAAGCCCTCCTGCGCAGCTGTAATAATCACGCCCTTGGACAACGGGCCGAAGGACACGTTCGACAGCGCCTCAAACTTGCTGGCATCCGCCAATACATAGCATTTACGGCAATGCTCCATCGCCACACGCTTATTCATGGCCTCCTCTATATCAGGAGTTGTGAAGCCCTCTTCTACCGTAATACCGTTAGTTCCGAAAAAGCCCTTGCTGAAATGATAATGCTGCAGGGAAGCAACCGCTTCCGTACCGATTACCGCATCAGTTGTCGCCTTCACACGCCCTGCTATAAGCAGTGTTTTCAGGCCGCGCTGCGCCAGCTTCTGTGCCAGCGTAATACCGTTCGTTACATAAACAGCATCCTTTTCCGTCAGGTAGGTTGCCAGCTGCTCGGTTGTCGAGCCCGCATCAAGAAAAATAAAATCGTTGGGACGCACCAGCGTTGCCGCATACGCAGCAATTGTACGCTTATCTTCAATGTTACGACTGTATTTTTCCTGCATATTGCGCTCCTGCACAGGCTCCGCCTCGCGCACGGCAGTCGCACCGCCATGCACCTTGCGTACCTTGCCCAAGCTGTCCAACTGCACCAAATCACGGCGGATAGTGGACTCAGAGGTTTCCAGAAGCCTTGCCAGCTCCGGTACTGTCGCCGCACCGTCACGCGTGACAATGCGAACAATTTCTTCAAATCTTTCTTGTGTTAGCATGAGCATCTCTCCTCTTGCAGATATTATATAATCATTTTCACGCAAAATCAATCATTTTTGAGCAAGAATCTGCATTTTTTTGATTTTTTGCAGATTATCTTCAGCTTCTTTCAAAGCAATAAAAAAGCAGATGCCTCTCCCAATTTGGAGAAGCATCTACATGAAGAATTGTTTGTATAGTTTTAAAAACAGTGTGCATAAAAGCGTCAGCTTATTTTACCAAAGCACGCATTTCATCCGCAGTCAGAGTAAAGTATTCCTTTACGGTATAGAGCTCACGGCGACCGCGGCAATCTGCAAACAAAGCAACATCAACATCAGGAATATTTTCTATTGCTTCCTCTACGCTCTTGCCGTTTTTGGCATAAGCCTCAAATCGCAGGACAAATTTTTCGCCGGTACCTGCCGGAACCAGCATTGCTTCAAAATAATCATCCTCGCGCAGATAACCCTCACGGTTAACCTTACCGCGCAGCAGCACATCACTATACTGCTCCTGCGGCAGATAAATACGCATATAAGCATCCAGAATAGTACCTTCCTGCTTGCCTACGTTATCAAAAGGTACCTCTAAGGAAAAATCAATTCTGTCGGCATATACCTTATCCAAAACAGCCTTAGTGCGCTGTTTTACCAACAAACGCATTACAGCATCACCCTGAATAGAAATATATACACCTACAATTATAACGCCTAAAATAAACAGTCCTACAAGGACTCCCACAATCGTCATCAGCATCTTGCTTCCCCCCTTACACCTTATGATAATCCTTGATAATGCAGATTGGTGTTTTTTCACTGCCGTTGCCAAAAGGATTATCAATAAGGATTTCCGCAACCTTATCCGGATCAACACCTTTAGACCAGCCAAGCACTGCAGAGCGCTTCAAATCGTTAACGTCGGCAATAGCAGCGCCATAGCAGCCGCAAGCCTTGGTAATTGCTTCGGCAACCTTTTCCGGTTCTGCCGGACCATAAACAATATGCTTGTCATACGGAGGCATTGTGCCGGTAACATCGTCAATCAGGCGAGCCTGTTTGCCTGCCATACGGTAGAAGGTACCGCTTACGCCTACACATTTAGCAGCAAAGCCGCAAATTACTGCCCACAGAACACGTGCACCGCCCTCTGCGTCAATTAGGGACTGCATGCTGTACCAGCTGCTGATACTGCCCTTGGCCGGGAACAGATGCGACAGCACCTTAGCCAGCGGTCCCGGATGGAACTCCTCGCAGCGCATTGCTCTACCTTGAGTAATAGCTACTACGCTTTCGGCAGTGCAGACAACATCATTGGGGCCGATTTTATCCTTGGCATATTCCAGAATAGCATCACAGATATCATCGTGATGAGTCAAAATTCTTGTCGGCACAGGAACAATCTTATACTTTTCCATACTCTCACATCTCCTCCGCAGCCTTATCCGCTGCATATACCTTCTGAATTTTATCATACCATTCAGGCTTCAAACGAACAATGTGGCCTTCATTATCGGTAAACACATTGCGCGTATGGCCTTCAACCGCCACAGCGCCGTCGCGCAGACGGATAACAGTATAATCAAATTCCATTTTTGCTTTATTAAAGGCACTCATTTTTACCTGTACTTCAAAATCATCATCAAAGGTACAGGAATTTTTATACTTGGCGCGCACCTCGGTAATCGGGAAAATAACGCCGTCAGCCATCAGCTCGCCCAAGGAAATACCGCAGGCACGCAGATATGCTACACGTCCCATTTCAAACCAACGCAGATAGTTGGCATGATGCACAACACCCATCATATCAGTTTCAACAAAACGCACCTTATCTCGTATTGTAATCATAAAATCTCCTTTGCATATTCAAGGCTTCCTGCAGATAACAGGCTTACAATCAATTTATTATTATAGCACTTTTAGCGCCAAGTGCCTAACAAATCTTATAAATTAGATAAATTTTTCTCTGCCAGCAAACGCTTAACCTTTTCAGCCAGCAAAGCATAAAGTACGGAAAACAGCGGTACGCAGACAATCATACCGGCAACACCGCCAAGGCTCGCGCCAATCGTCACCGCCGCCAGCACCCACAGCTCCGAAAGACCTACAGCCTTACCCACAATCTTAGGATAAAGCAAGTCAGCCTCAATGCGCTGCAGTACAATGTATAATATAATAAAATACCAAATTTTCTCCGGTGCTGCCACCAATATTAAAAAGCAGCCGATAAGAGCACTGATTAATGTACCGAGAATCGGTATCAGGCTCAGCACTGCCACCAGCAGCGAAATTACCGTCGCATAGGGAAAGCTGCAAAGCTTCATGCTGACGAAATACATCACGCCCAAAAGCAGCGCTACTACCAGCTGTCCGCCCACAAAGCCGCGGAAAATCTGCTCCGCCGTCTGCAAAACATGCAGGATATAGGCAGCGCGCTCCTTCGAGCAAAAGGCAAAAATTACCCATTTAAAATTGCGCACCAGACGATGCTTTTCCAGCAGGCAATAAATCGCTACAACAAAACCGATAACACAGTTGGCTAGCACCTCAACGAGTGAGGCTGTTGCCAAAAATGTCTGCTCCAGCAAAAGACGCTTGTTGTTCTGCAGATAATTGAGCATCGTCTGATAAACTTCCTTAGCCTGCGCCTGTACTACAGCCAGCTCGTCTGCCGAGAAGGAAAGCTCCTGCGCCTTCTGCTGCAGATAAATATTCAGCTTGGCTAACGCCGGCGGCAGCATCTTGACGAGCATTTTCATACTGGCGTGCAGCTCGGGCACAATCGTCAGCACAAAGAAGGCCAAAAAGCCGATAATGATTGCAAGGCTCAAAAGCAAACACACTGGACGCTCGAAACGCGATACCACGCTCTGCTTAAAAATTATGCGCCAATATTGCTCCAGCTTCTTCATCAGCACGTTGACGATAAAAGCCATACAACCGCCAATGACAAACGGCAACAAAACATCATATATACCAGCCAGCAGTTTTAGGCTGACATTGTAATTCCACAGCGCCCAGATAAGCACAATTGCAAAGGCCAGCAGACAATAAGGATTTCTTTCTTTCATAAGCAACCTCTATTCAAAGCGTATGTCCAAGGTAATACATGCTCATTAAATTAATAATATTATTGTAACATATAAGCGCGCACAAGACAAAAAAGAAGGCTTTTCTTTGCATAAGTTTCACATCTGTGGTATAATTCCATTGTAGTTTTTGCGCCTGTAGCTCAGTGGATAGAGCAATGGTCTCCGGAACCGTGTGCGGAGGTTCGATTCCTCTCAGGCGCACCAAAAAGAAAAGTACCGCTAAGGCTTTTTGAAGGCTTTAGCGGTTTTTTGATGCTCACTTTCAGTTTAGCTTGCTCAAATAATTTTTCAGGCCACGCGCACGGTTACCAACTGCTTCGCTGATACGTGTAACGCGCTCTTTATCCAGATAAGGACTTGTCGACAAGGTATTCCGTACTATCTCAGCGCAAGCATCAATTCCATTGATATCAATAAGGCACTCTTTAACTAAGGCAAGCTGCTTTTTCTGCGTATCTTTAAATGGCATAGCAGGTAATTCTGTTCCTATTTCGCTATTTAATGATTCGCACCACAGGCTTGTACCATTATCAAACAACGGTGCAGGACCTAGGAACTTCAAAGAATTAGCATCACGGATAAAACCGAAATTACCATAATGCCTGTCGCTGTTCTCTATCAGGTAATCAAGGCAAAGCATCTGCTGTAAATAGCCTGCCACATCAGGAATTTGCAACTGCTCGCAACACCTGAGGAAGTGTCCGTAAACAGAATCGTTATTCGACTTGGGAAGAATATCCTTAACAAAATAAGCAGGAACAAATTCTGTTTCCGTAGTAATAAAATTAGGACACAGACACAGCGGACGGTTATCCTCTATAATCAGCTCATAGGGAACATGCTTAATCGTCAGAGCCTCCGCTACATTAGCGGCAGCAATTTCATTATACGGCTGCTGCAACAGCGGTACCGAGCCTGCTTTGGCAAGATACGTAACGCCGTTGATTTTCACCCACTTTTTCTTTAACCAGCCATTGCTTGAAGCATCCGGCGTGAACGGATTTATTGCAGGCCTGGAGGATTCCTTTTGAAAAAACGCTTCCCCTAACTCCTTGGAAAAATCGTTGGTGAAAAAGTTTACCTCCTGCCATGTCAATTCACTGCCGACAGGCTTCAGCCAATATTGATCAGACAGGCTCAACCCCAAGCTGCGCTTGCTCAAAACCGCTGGAGATTCGACATCATACAAATGCAGAATATAGCGCAATCCGTCGCGACTTGCAGGAATAATACGGCTACACCACCACTGATTTAATTTGTCTGCGAGCTTATTAAAATCATCAGTAAAAATACCTACAGGAAAGGCTTCTGGATTGTATATCTGCAGGACTTCGGTTATATAGCCTGCAGCGGACATCGTTGTCTTAACCAAAGGAATATTTTTATTCATAATTATATACTTATCCATGCTTTTCCCTCCTTCAGTATTTTTTATATTATACCGCAAGCAGCATTTTTTTGAAAGAAAATTATAACCGCCCGCATCTCACCTTCACCTGAGATACGGGCGGTTAATGTTATTTTTGAAGATTAATTACAGCAGCTCAGCCTTTTTATCCAGAATTGCTTTGCAGGCAGCGCAGGCCGGGCAATCGCAATAGGCAGCCCCGGCAGCCTTGATTTCCTTAGCATGTGCCAAAATATTTTTTGCCAGCTCAGCACCGAAAACGCCAACGCCTGCTTCGGAACCGGCAAAAGCAATCAGCCCGTCTATCGGCATGATATCTGCTTCCAGCTCTGCAATATAAGCCTTGGTTACTTCTGCTTCTTTCGCAGTACCGACAGCAGCAAGCCATTTTTCAGCAGCAGCCTTTGCTTCAGCGCTGCAGCTATGAGCAGCAATTAAAGCTACAGTTTTTTCTTTAACAAAATCTAACGTTTCTTGTGTCATAATCTGTTAACCTCCTCGTGATGCGTTGCGCATCATCTGTACATATCATAGTACCAAATTGCAGTCCTGTAAAGTACGCACTTTCACGTGCGCTAGTTACCGCAAGGTTACTATTGTAGTATCATGCGTATGCCCATTCTTGAAAACGCAGCTTGATCATAATTACGTGCGTACTTCCCACAGTAGAGAATATCATATTAATACACAAAAACTTATAAACTTACCAGGCAGCAACTGTTCCGTCAGCACGCTGCTCCGTTGCTCCCGCCAGTACGCCGTCAGCGCAGCGCCAGATAATTTCGCCCCTGCCAAAGCTGGTGTAATCGCTCATTACACGTACGTCATGCCCCTGCTTGCGCAGCTGTTCCACTACCTCCGGCGCAAAGCGATCCTCCAGCCACACCTCGCGTCCATCAATCCACTGCCAGCGCGGCGCATCAAGCGCAGCCTGCGGATTCAGCAGGAAGTCAATCGTGTTCATCAGCACCTGCACATGACCTTGCGGCTGCATATAGGCACCCATAACACCAAACGGTCCGACTGCTTCGCCATCCTTAGTCAAAAAGCCGGGGATAATTGTATGATACGGCTTTTTGCGCGGCAGCAGGAAATCATCCGAAGATTCGTCCAAGCTGAAGCCTGCGCCTCTGTCATTAAAGTTGATGCCATAACCAGGTAGCACAACGCCACTGCCAAAGTCTTTGTAGTTGCTTTGGATAAAGGAAACCATATTTCCTTCGTTATCTGCAGTACACAGATAAACAGTGCCGCCGCAGAACGGTTTGCCTGCTTCCGGCAGCAAGGCCTGCTCGCCAATAAGCGCACGGCGTTTGGCTGCATATTCCTCGCTCAGCATAGCTTCCACCTTAGTACGCATATAGCGCGGGTCAGCAATATACTGCATGCCATCGGCAAAAGCCAGCTTCATAGCTTCTATCTGCTTATGCAGTGTTGCTACGCTGTCACGTCCGTCGAATTCAAAGCCCTTCAATATATTCAAAGCCATCAGCGCTGTAATACCATGACCGTTAGGCGGCATTTCCCACACATCATAGCCACGGTAATTAATATGCACAGGTTCAACAAATTCCGCACGATAATCAGCCAAATCTGCCAACGTCAGATAACCGCCGGTCTTTTCGCTGAAGTCGACAATTTTTTCGGCAAGCTCACCGCGATAATAGCTTTCACAATAGCTTTCCGCCAACAAACGCAAGGTTTTGGCATGGTCTGGAAGACGTACCAACTCGCCTGTGCGCGGTGCCACGCCTTTGGGCGCAAAGGTTGCAAACCAGGGTGCAACAGCAGGATTATCCTTATACGGCGCCAGCGCCTCAATGCCCTCCTGCCAGAAGCGTGCTACTATCGGTGAAACAGGATAACCGTTTTCCGCATAATCAATAGCAGAGGCAAATAATTGCGCAAAGTTCAGACGACCGAAACGCTTGTGCAGCTCCGCCCAGGCTGAAGGCGCCCCCGGAACAGTCACAGCCTGCCAGCCTCTGAACGGCATTTTATCTGTATGTCCTGCAGCACGCACTGCCTCCGCCGTCAGGTTCTGCGGCGCATAACCGCTGCCGTTGATACCATAAAGCTTATTCTTTACCCAGACAATCGCAAAGCAGTCGCTGCCAAGACCGTTATTCGTAGGCTCCACTACGGTCTGACAAATTGCTGTCGCGATGGCTGCATCAATAGCATTCCCGCCCTGCTGCAAAATCTGCAGGCCGGCCTGAGATGCCAATGGTTGCGAGGTGCAGACCATACCGCGTCTGCCATAAACTACGCGACGGCGCGAAGCGTAAGGATATTGTTGTCCGTCGAATTGCATTTGCATAATTATCACTCCATAAATTATGATTAGTTGAAAAAAGCACACCTTTACAGATGTGCTTTTAATAAAAATCAAGTAATTATAAAATCTTGGACAGGAAGTTTTTGGTGCGTTCTTCTTTCGGATTGCCAAAAATCTCCTCAGGAGTTCCTTCTTCCAAAATTTTGCCGCCGTCTACGAAGCATACACGGTCGCCAACCTCACGGGCAAAGCCCATTTCGTGAGTAACAACAGCCATGGTCATACCTTCGTTAGCCAACTGCTTCATAACGTCCAGAACCTCGTTAACCATTTCCGGATCAAGAGCACTGGTAGGCTCGTCAAACAGCAGAGCCTTCGGCTTCATGCACAGGGCTCGCGCAATAGCAACACGCTGTTGCTGACCGCCGCTGAGCTGATCGGGATAATTATTGGCTTTGTCTTCCATGCCAACCTTTTTCAGGTACATATGTGCAGTCTTTTCTGCTTCATCCTTAGAAACGCCGCGCACCTTCATCGGTGCCAGCATCAGATTCTGCATAACAGTCATATGCGGAAACAGATTAAAGCGCTGGAATACCATGCCTACTTCCTTGCGGATTTCGTTAATATTAGCCTCACCGTTCAGAGGAATACCATCGATAACAATGCTGCCGCCGGTAGGCTTCTCCAAAAAGTTGATGCAACGCAACAGAGTACTCTTACCGCTGCCGCTGGGGCCGATAATAACAACAACCTCTTTTTCCGCAATCGTCAGGTTTACACCCTTGAGTACGTGCAGATCACCAAAGCTTTTCTTCAGATCTTTGATTACAATCATTTCCTTGCTCATTTCGTGTCAAACCTCCGCTCCAGATAACCGGTAAACCTTGCAACAGCAAAGGTCATAATCAGATAAATAATAGCTACAGCCATCCAGATTTCAAAGGAAGCGTAGGTACGGGCAATAATCAGCTGGCCGCGACGAGTCAGCTCTTCGAAACCGATAACGGAAACCAGAGAGGAATCCTTCAGCATCGCAATAAATTCATTGCCCAGAGGCGGAATGATGCGCTTGAAGGCCTGCGGCATGATAATATAGCGCATAGTCTGCGCCCAGGTCATACCGAGGCTGCGGCCTGCTTCCATCTGGCCCTTGTCGATAGACTGAATGCCGGCACGGAAGATTTCGGCAACATACGCACCGCTGTTGATGGAGCAGGCGGAAATTGCTGCCACAAACGGATCAACACGGCTGCCGATAATATTAGGCAACGCAAAATACACGAGGAAGATTTGTACCAGCAGCGGGGTGCCGCGGATAAAATCTACATAAACATTGGCAAAATAACGCAACGGCTTAATGCTGCACAAGCGCGCAATACCGATCATGCAGCCAATCAGCAGACCGAAGGTAACGCTCATCGCCGTAATCTCTACGGTAATAGCGGCACCGGCCAGCAAAAGCGGAAACGAATTTGCCATAAGCTCAAAATTCATATTCTCCCAATCCCTTCTAAATTCTTAGTTGCAGGCTGGAGAGAACCACTGCTTATTTTTTCTCTCCAAACCATTTAGTATAAAGCTTATCATATTCGCCGCTCTTTTTCAATTCAGCTAAAGCTTTATTTAAATCGCCAGCCAGCTTGCTGCCTTTTTTAACAGCAATGCCGTAAGGCTCAGCTTCCATTCTTTCACCAACAGTTTTAGCAAAGTCCTTGCCTGCTTTGGTCATATAGTATTCAATAACCGGTGCATCACCGATTACAGCATCAGCACCGCCGTTTTTCAGCTCCAGAGAAGCCTCGTCCTGAGTATTGAATGCCTTTACTTTAGCTCCTTCAACAGTTCTGGATTTATTTTCACCGGTAGTACCGATTTGGCAGGCAATAGTTTTACCCTTCAAATCATCGATGGATTTTACATTACTGTCTTTACGTACCATGATCATCAGACCGGAGGTATAATAGGATTCAGTAAAATCAACAACCTTTTTACGCTCGTCAGTAATGGTCATACCGGCAATAGCAACATCAATATTGTTGGAATTCAGCGCCGGAATCAGAGCATCAAAGCCCATGCTTACCATTTCAACCTTGTAGCCCATTTTCTTGCCAAGAGCTTCAATCAGTTCAATATCAAAGCCGGTCAGATCCTTGCTGCCTTCTTTAGGAAATTCAAACGGTGCAAATACAGGCTCAGTGCCGACACGCAAAACCTTTGCGCTGTCAGCCGCCTTTTTTTCCTCACCGCCGCAGCCGGTCAGCAGCATGCTGCAGGCCATAATAGCCATCATCAAAAATACTAATACCTTTTTCATTTGTTGGTCCCCCTCATTTTTTCTTTTCTATTTTTTTAATATCAAACGGAGCACGTCCGGCAATTAAACCCTGTCGTGCTCCGTAGTGAACAAAATATTATTTCTTTACTTCACCAAACCAGGTTTTGTAAATCTTGTCATATTCACCATTTTTCTTCAACTCAGCCAAAGCCTTGTTGATTTCGCCCGCAAGCTTATCATTACCTTTTTTAACAGCCAGACCGTATTGCTCTGCTTCCATGATATCACCAACAGTTTTCATGCTGGCGTTACCACCCTGTGCCAGGTAATAACCAACTACAGGACTATCATTGATAATCGCATCAACGCCTTTGTTTTTCAGTTCCATAACAGCTTCATCATTAGTATTGAAAGCAGTTACTTTAGCGTTAGCAACGTTTCTGGCATTTTTTTCACCGGTAGTACCGATTTGGCAGGCAATACGTTTGCCTTCCAGATCTTTAACGCTCTTAACTTCGTTGTTGTCCTTATTTACCATAACGATCAGGCCGGAAGTATAATAAGGTTCAGAGAAGGTAACAGCCTTTTGACGTTCTTCATTAATGCTCATGCCTGCAGCAACAACATCAATGTTGCCTGAGTTCAGTGCCGGAATCAAAGCGTCAAAGCCCATGCTGACAATTTCAACCTTGTAGCCCATTTGCTTGCCGATAGCACGTGCCAGATCCATGTCAAAACCATCATAGCTTTTACTGCCCTCTTTTTGGAATTCAAAAGGAGCAAAGGTAGGCTCTGTACCTACACGCAGTACCTTTTCCGGTTCAGCAGCTTTTTTATCGCCACCGCCACAGCCAGCAATCATCATAGAAGCAGCAGTCAGAACTGCCATAACTAAAAACAAAATCTTCTTCATCATCATTTCCCCCTTCGATATTGTAAGCCAATTTTGAGATAGGTACATTATATACCTAAATTCCCGCAAGGTAAAGTATTTTTATGAAAAAAAATAGTATAAAAATAAAAATTGGC
>NZ_GL830923.1 GCF_000188175.1 Phascolarctobacterium succinatutens YIT 12067
TCGACCCAACCACAAGTAATGGACTAATGCATATATTTGAAGCTGAAAAGCCATCTCCGTTGTTCTTGAGGAATACGGAGATGGCTTTTTTGATTATGAGATTAAGTGTTTGCTGTAAGCAAAAATCCCGTTCACAGACTTGCGCCGTGCAACGGGATTTTTTTGCACTATTAATGAAGCGTGACCTGATTAAAAATTTTTACGCATTTCTTAATCAGAGGACATTGTCAGGCTTCTGTTTTTGATAATTAAACGATTTGCTCGCCGTGGTAGCGTTCGCCGTCATTATCAGGCAGCAGGCCGTAGCGTTCGGTCCACAATGTTTTGTATTTCAGTGCCTGAGCATGGATAGCAGCAATGCCTTTTTCGTCCAAAGTTTTGATAACCTTGGCAGGAATGCCTGCAACCAGGGAATACGGCGGAACAATGGTGCCTTTGGTTACAACGGCGCCGGCAGCAACGATAGAGCCGTGGCCGATTACAGCGCCGTCAAGTACGGTAGAATGCATGCCGATGAGGCAGTGGTCTTCAACGGTGCAGGCATGCAGCAGAGCGCAGTGGCCTACAGTTACATAATCACCGACGATGCAGGCGTAGTTATCAGCAACGTGCAGCACGCTGTTGTCCTGGATATTGCTGTAGCGGCCAACCTCGATGCGGTTAACGTCGCCGCGGATAGTAACGCCTGGCCAAACGCTGGCGTACTCTTTAAGCTCAACCTTGCCAATCAGGGTGGCAGTATTAAAGGCATAGGCCTTTTCATCAATTTTGGGGGCTTGCGCTTCAAATTTAAAAATCATGGTATCACCGCTTTCTGTAAATTGGCTGCCTTCGCGGCAGTCTTGAAAGATAAACAATTTCTTCTCACACTATTATTATCATATGAACAGATAATAAAGTCAAGGCGTTCACATTTATTTTGCAGATGTGAAGGATTATTCCTTACTGTTGAACAAGGGGGTTAAGCCTAAATCCTGCAGCATAATGTTGGCTTTTACAGCAGATTGATAGAGGTTGAGTAAAATCCCGGTTTCTGCAGCTCAATCTTGTTTTTGCACCACTTGCACCAGTTGTACCACTTTTTTCAGCATTTTTGCTAAAAAATGAGGGGTTCGAAGATTTTAATATAATATAAATAAAAGAGCCTTAAAATAGCTGTAAATAACATAAAATAAAGGTTTTGAACCCTTACGAAGACTTTACTTACAGGGATATATATTATGGTTAGTGGCGCATTTTTTCTTTTTGCACCAAATGAAGTGGTTCAAGTGGTTCAAGTGGTTCAAGTGGTGCAGTGACGGCCTTTTTACATTTACCAAACTATTTGGCAATACTGCTTGCGCAACGTCCTCTAAACGCCGTATAATAGATGAGAGTTTGAAAATCAGAGGTTTATATGAAGAAAAAATATCTATATTTATTTTTGCGCGTGCTGGGTTATCTGCTGGTGCTGGGAGCAATTTTGTATGGCTTGTATGAATCACCGTATAATCCGCATCCGCACAGTGCCGAGGATATCCGCCGCTGGGTTGTGGGCTTTGGCGTGTGGGCGCCGTTGATTTATGTGGCGGTGTATACGATTCGCCCGTTGCTTTTGTTCCCGACGCTGCTTTTGAATTTAAGCGCAGGCGTGCTGTTCGGACCGTGGTGGGGAATATTATTTCTGCTTTTGGGTGGCTTTGGCTGTGCAAGCTTTTGTTATCTTTTGGGACGTTTCGGCGGCGGCAGCTGGCTGCTGCGCAACTTCGGCGGCAGCTGGGGTGAACGGCTGACACATTATCTTGTAGGCAGCGGCAGCTTTAAGAAGATGATTATTTTGCGCACGGTGCCGATTTTTCCATATGATCCGGTGAGTATTATTGCCGGCAGTGTGCGCCTGCCGTTTAAAATTTATGCGGCAGCAACGGTTCTCGGTATGCTTCCGGGGGCTATTGCCTATAACTTTTTGGCAGATGCTTTCGGTACGCCGCGTTTTTATGCAGCGTTGGCTGTAACGCTGCTGGCCTTTGGTATACCGTTGGTGTGGTGGCAGAAAAATTCGGCATCGCAGGCGTTGGGCAGTTTAAAAAATTTCGGTAAAGGCAGTGATAATAATGGTAAAGAATACAGAGATTGAATTAAAGCTTTTGCTCAGCAGAGAAGGCTTGGAGAAAATGCTGCAGCTGGATTTTATGCAGCAGGCCATGCGTCCGGACAGCTACAAAAAGCGCCGTCTGGTAAGCACCTATTACGATACTGCGGATATGGCGCTGACGCAGCATGGTATTGCTTACCGTGTACGCGACAAAGGCGATTGCAGCTTTGAAGCGACCGTAAAGACCTCCAAACAAAGCAAGGATGGTCTGAGCGAACGTCTGGAGCTGAATCTGCCGCTGGCAGAAGCAAAGCCTGAGCTGAACGGCTTTGCAGCTCTTGGCCTGGGTTACGAGCTTAGCGAATTGGCTCCTGCCGGAGTCAGAGCTTTGTTTACGGTTGATGTAGAACGCATAACCTATATTCTGGATTATGCCGGTGCTGTAATTGAGCTGGCGATAGATAAGGGCGCAATTCATTGCGGTGAAAAAAGCGACAGCATTGATGAGGTTGAATTTGAGCTTATGAGCGGTACTGTGGATGTGCTGCTGGAGCTTAGGGAAAGAATAGCGTCACAGGTGGAGCTGCGTGCGGAAGAACGCAGCAAGTTTGCACGCGGACTGGCGCTTTTGCAGGCAAAATAAGGAGCGGGACGATGGCTGAATTAATACATTATCTGCATCAACAGAAGGAAGACAATCTTTCCGTTGTTAATCATTATGGCTATGAGCAGGCGGAGAAGGTGTGCCGTTTTCATAGCAGCTTTCCCGAATATACCGTTACGCCTTTAGTGCGTCTGGAAAACCTGGCCAAGCTTTTCGGTGTTAAGGATATTTATGTTAAGGATGAAAGCTATCGCTTCGGCCTGAATGCCTTCAAGGTTTTGGGTGGCAGCTACGCGATTGCCTGCGAGCTTGCTAAGCGTCTGCAGCTTCCTGTGGAGGAGCTTACCTATGACAAGCTTATGGCACCTGAGGTAAAACAAAAGCTGGGCGAGCTGACCTTTGTTACTGCTACCGACGGCAATCATGGCAGAGGCGTTGCCTGGACTGCCAGCCGTCTGCAGCAGAAGGCTATCGTGCTGATGCCTAAGGGAACAGAGCTTGCGCGTCTGGAGGCAATCAGGGATTTCGAAGCCGAAGCATATATTACGGATGTCAACTATGACGATACTGTGCGTATGGCAAGAAAAATAGCTGCTGAATGCGGCGGCATCATGGTACAGGATACATCTTGGGAAGGCTATGAGGATGTGCCTCTACATATTATGCAGGGCTACACTACTATGGGTTATGAAATAGTGCAGCAGCTGCAGGGAGTGCGTCCGACGCATGTCTTTCTGCAGGCCGGAGTGGGCGCTATGGCCGGTGCTGTAGCAGCTTTTTTGGCTGACTATTATAAAGCAGACAAACCGATTATCACTATAGTAGAGCCTGAAAAGGCGGACTGCATTTTCAAAACGGCCAAGGCTGATGATGGAAGGCTTCATAATGTAACAGGTGCTTTGGATTCGATTATGGCCGGTCTGTGCTGCGGTGAGCCCTGCAGTCTTGCCTGGGATATGCTTCGGCGCTATGCAGATAATTTTGCTTCTATGCCGGATGAATTTGCTGCCTATGGCATGCGCGTGTTGGGTAATCCATTAAGTGGTGATACTGCCATTGTTTCAGGTGAAAGCGGCGCAGCAGGGCTGGGCTTTGCCTTGCTGGGCCGTAGTGACGTACATGCCAACTCTCTTCTGCAGCTTGATGAAAGCTCTGTTGTGCTGTGTATTTCTACTGAAGGTGATACAGCGCCGGCAAAATACAGAAGCATTGTCTGGTCCGGAGAATATAGCCTGGATAAGCTTTCCAGTGTCGAAAAATAGCTTAGCGATGCGGCTTACATCTGTTTTTAAAAATAATGCAAATAAATTTATGAAAAGCTGTTGACAAACGGGCCTAAATCCTGTATAATTCTTTTTGTCGCAAACGGATGGGTTCCCGAGTGGTTAAAGGGAGCAGA
>NZ_GL830924.1:0-222 GCF_000188175.1 Phascolarctobacterium succinatutens YIT 12067
ATATGCGCTGGGATTTGTACATGCTCAAAGGCATGCCGGAAACGAGGGCCCTGCGCCCGGGAGGCGTGCTGCTGCGAAAAAAGGCTCTGGCGTATTTGCACGGTATGCTTAGGGACAAGCTGCTGCAGCCGCATGAAGCGGAAGTGGAGCAGCCTGAGATGCTGGCGGCGTGAGGGCAACGCCTAGCGCAGACAAAAAGCCTCTCCTTGGGGAGAGGTGGCA
>NZ_GL830924.1:232-365 GCF_000188175.1 Phascolarctobacterium succinatutens YIT 12067
AGCCGCATGAAGCGGAAGTGGAGCAGCCTGAGCTGCTGGCAGCGTAAGGGCAACGCCTAGCGCCGACAAAAAGCCTCTCCTTGGGGAGAGGTGGCAATCGCGAAACGATGACGGAGAGGGGTTTAATTGCTAA
>NZ_GL830925.1:0-116 GCF_000188175.1 Phascolarctobacterium succinatutens YIT 12067
ATTGAAGCGAATCAGCTATGGTGTAAGGAATTTCGACAGATTTCGAAACAGAATACTGTATCTGGAATAAAATATAGTAAAATCGCATTAGGATAACTATGTCTTATTTTAGAAAA
>NZ_GL830925.1:126-1775 GCF_000188175.1 Phascolarctobacterium succinatutens YIT 12067
ATTGAATTTGCGCAACTTATTATACGTTATCCGTAACAGAATTGCTTATTCCAGAAAAAAGCTTAAATTTTTTTCACATTCTGTCAAAATATGCCATTGCGCTTGCAAAAAAATATTTATAGAAATTCAAAGAAAAATCACGCAAGCACAGTAAACTGCTTACGTGATTGATTCAAAATATTATATTGCATACTAAAAATTAAAGATCTACTTTTCTGAGCAGGAAATCAATGAGATTATAATGGATAATGCCATTTCTTGAAATGGTATGCTTATCCAAAGTTATAACATATTTGGGATAATTATCAGCAATTTTTTCATATGCTCCAAACTCTCGCTCTATCGTTTTTTCATCAGTTAAAAGATACGCTGCCTGAATATAAATAATCTTACCATTCAATTCTGCGATAAAGTCAATCTCACCCTTCCAGGTTTTACCTACATAGACCTTATAGCCACGCGAAATCAGCTCATTATAGCAAATTGTTTCAATAATATAGTTATACTCATCCTTAATTCTGTTTTTCTTCAAATGCAGAAAGCCAAGGTCGCAAACATAATACTTCTCTTCAAATGCAAGCGCCTTCTTGCCACGAATATCATAACGCGAAACCTTATCGCAAACACAGGCATCAACAATGCAGCGCAGATAATCATACACAACAGGTGCAGAAACCTTATGCCCATTACTTGAAAGCGTACCGGCAATAGCATTACCGGAAACAGTCAGTGAAGAGTTACCTACAATATAATCAAGTACCTTTTCCAGTACTAGCGGTGAATTTATTTTGTTACGCATGACTATATCCTTCAGCACAACCGCATCATATATATTATTTAAAATAACCTCTTTGGTTTCCTTATTGGCAGCACCACATACCAAAGGCAAGCCACCATAAGTCATGTATTCCGCCAACAGGCTTTCATAATCTGGTGCAGAGATATCTTTGTATTGACAGAACTCCATAAAATTGAACGGCAATACGCGCAAAGATACAGTCCTGCCACTTAAATGCGTAGCTAATTCTCCCGAAAGCAGTTTGGAATTAGAACCGGTAATAAAAATACTCACATTATGAGTTGCCCGAAAAGAATTTACCACAAGCTCAAAATTATTTACATTTTGAATTTCATCGAAAAACAGATAATATTTACTTTCATCAACAATTTTTTGCTCAACATATTCATAAAAAGCATCTGCATCTGTCAGCTTATGATACTTATAATCTTCAAAATTTATGTAAACGATATGCGAATCCTCGATACCATTTTCCTTTATTTCAGCAATAACCTGACGCAAAATAGTAGATTTACCGCAACGTCTGATGCCGGTAATAACCTTTACCAGCTCCGAATCATAAAACGGGCGCAAACGTTCCAGATACTGTGTTCTGATAACCATAACCCTGCTCCTTTCCGCTTTGTCAGCACATTTTCCTTTATTATATTCTAACACAACTCACTCCCCTCCGCAACAGTGTTAATTATTTTTAACACTATCGCACATTTCGTCGATAGTATTAATTTATTTTAACACTATGAGCGATTTTTGCGTTACTGTTAATTATTTTTAATACTTTTGCACGAGTTGCTCCTCCTTAACCTAAACGCAGGCACAAAAAAGGTTCTATAATTGGAAAACTGAAATC
>NZ_GL830925.1:1785-2000 GCF_000188175.1 Phascolarctobacterium succinatutens YIT 12067
AGTCGTTATCTTTTGCTTAAGCCGGAATACAAACTGACATCTGAAGATAAAACAGAGTTAGCTAGGATGCTTAACTCATCCTACGATCTTGAAAAAGCATATGTTTTGAAAGAACGTTTTTATGAAGTGTTCAGGAAACAAACAAGAACTGAAGCAAAAAAAGAACTGGGAAAGTGGTTATTGTTGGCTGCGGATTTATCACTTCCTGAATTTCA
>NZ_GL830925.1:2010-17468 GCF_000188175.1 Phascolarctobacterium succinatutens YIT 12067
GCATATGTTTTGAAAGAACGTTTTTATGAAGTATTCAGGAAACAGACAAGAACTGAAGCAAAAAAAGAACTGGGAAACTGGTTATTGTTGGCAGCTGATTTATCACTTCCTGAATTCAGGCATTGCATTACGACTTTTAGTAATTGTAAGACTGAAATTGCAAATATAATTGGCGAAAGAGTTTCTAACGGGTTTATCGAAGGAAGCAATAATAAAATCAAAGTATTGAAGCGAATCAGCTATGGTGTGCAGAATTTCGATAGGTTTCGTAACAGAATACTGTATCTGCAATAAAATATTGTGAAAATGCATTAGGATAACTATGTCTTATTTTAGAAAAATAAAACCAGCCTCCAATATAAATATATTAGAGGCTAGTTGAATTGCAAAAATAATTATGTGTTGTCTAGGTCTATGATGTTAAAGTCTTGAATACCCCAAAACTTGACATAGAACCCTTTAAGATCAATTTCAAATTAAGCTTACAGCGCTGCTTTAACCTTTGCTACCAGGTTTTCAACAGTAAAGCCGTATTTTTCCATCATTACATCGCCTGGTGCGGAAGCGCCAAAGGTAGTAATGCCCAGAACATTCTTTTCAGTGCCGGTGTAGCGGCTCCAACCGTAAGGAACGCCTGCTTCAACAGCAAACTTGGTTACGCCTGCAGGCAGAACGCTTTCCTTGTACTCATCGCTTTGAGCATCAAAAGCATCCCAGCAAGGCATAGATACAACGCTAACGTCAATGCCTTCTTCTGCCAGCTTAGCCTGTGCAGCCAGTGCCAGATGTACTTCACTGCCGGTACCGATCAGAACAGCCTTAGCCTTATTCTTAGCCGGGCTCAGTACATAAGCGCCTTTATGAGCGTTCTCATGGATGGTTGCTGCATAGTCATGCAATACAGTCAGTTTTTGACGGCTCAACAGCAGACAGGTCGGTTTATGCTTGTTCAGGCAAGCCTGTTGCCATGCGGTAGCAGTTTCCAGAGCGTCAGCCGGACGGATAACGCTTACGTTCGGAATCAGACGCAATGCCATAGTAGTTTCAATCGGCTGATGAGTAGGACCGTCTTCGCCCAGCGCAATGCTGTCATGAGTCAGTACGAATACGGACTGAATGCCCATGAGTGCTGCCATACGGATGGTCGGACGCAGAAAGTCAGCAAATACCAGGAAGGTACCACCGAAGGGAATGAAGCCGCCATGCAGGGAAATACCGTTCAGAACGGTACCCATAGCGTGCTCGCGAACGCCAAAGTGAATGTTGCGGCCGGTTCTGTCAAGCTTGGAGAAGTAACCGCCGGTTTTCATGATAGTTTTGTTGGAAGGACCAAGGTCAGCACTGCCGCCAACCAGCTCAGGCAGCTGTGCAGCCAAAACTTGGATAATATCACCGCTTGCTTCGCGGGTAGCGTTTTTAACGGTATCCTTGAAGATTGCTTCCAGAGCACTCAGGTTAACCATGGAGTTGCCGGCAATGCGGTCTTCCAGCTCTTTAGCCAGCTCTGGATATACCATCTTATAGTCATCCATCAAAGCCTTCCAAGCAGCTTCATTTGCAGCACAGCCATCCAGCTTAGCAGCAAAATGTTCTTTAACCTCAGCAGGTACATAGAACATTTCCTGCGGCCAGCCGGCTTTTTCTTTGGTAGCCGCCAATGCTTCACCACCCAGCGGCTCGCCATGGCAGGACGGGCTGTCCTGTTTCGGGCTGCCGAAGCCGATGTGAGTACGTACAATAATCAGAGAAGGATGCATAGTATCAGCCTTAGCTTCTTCGATAGCTGCCTGCATAGCGTCAACATCCTCGCTGCTTTCTACGCGCAGAACCTGCCAGCCATAAGCCCTGAAGCGGGCTTCAACATCCTCAGTGAAGGCAATATCAGTGCTGCCTTCTATAGTAATTTTGTTGTCATCATATAAGTAAATCAGTTTGCCCAAGCCAAGGGTACCTGCCAGAGAAGCAGCCTCGCAGGAAACGCCCTCCATCAGGTCGCCGTCAGAGGTCAGACCAAAGGTGTAGTGGTCAACAACCGGGAAATCAGGTTTGTTGTACTTTGCGCCCAGCATAGCTTCGGCAATAGCAAAGCCAACACCCATAGCAAAGCCATGGCCCAGAGGACCGGTAGAAACGTCAACGCCCGGAGTCAGGCCGAATTCCGGATGACCCGGAGTCTTGCTGCCCCATTGACGGAAGTTTTTCAGCTCATCCAGGGACAGGTCATAGCCTGCCAGATGCAGCATAGCATAAAGCAAAGCGCTGCCGTGACCCGGAGAAAGGATGAAACGGTCGCGGTTGAACCATTGCGGATCAGCCGGATTATAATTCATAAAGCGGTCCCAAATGGTGTACATCAAAGGAGCTGTACCCAGAGGGAAGCCAGGATGGCCGGATTTAGCCTTTTCTACCTGGTCTGCTGCCAAAAAGCGAAGGGTGTTTACACATGCCTGATCAATTTTCTGCATCGAGAAAACCTCCATTTACCAAAATTATCTAAATTAATTATATCATATTTCCCTATATTGTCTACACTTTTTCGTTAAAATTGTAAACTATTTACACTTTTAACCGAATCTCCAAGCGAAGTAATACTGTAATATTATTATTTGCCTGTGCTGCCGAAGCCGCCGCCACGGACTGCTTTTTCTATCTTATCATCATCATCCACCGTCAGGTAATTGAAAAAAATACCTTGGGCAATGCGCTCACCCTGAGGAATAGTAACAGCCTCGGTACCCATATTCATCAAAGCCACCATAATGTGACCTTCGTTATCAGCATTGTTATAATAATCGGCATCAATAATACCGACATTATTCACCAGCATCAGATGCTTCTTCACCGCCATGCTGCTGCGGATATGCAGGCCCAAGAACTCGCCTGTCTGCATATAGGCCTTCACACCGGTAGGCACCAGCACCAGCTTGCCCGGCTCCAGCACAACCTCTTCGGCAGCGCTGATATCATAACCGGCGCTGAACTGTGTCTTGCGCTCCGGCATCGGGAACTCAACATCCATATACTTGGCAACCTTTTCAAAACCACGTGTTTTCATTAGTAACTCACTCCTCCAATCTACAAAAAAGAGCTGTCACAAATGCGACAGCTCTTTTAAATTCACAAATTATTTTTGTACGCTCTTCATCAGAACAGCCTTGCGGGACAGGTTAATGCGACCCTTGTTGTCGATTTCAGTAACCTTAACAACAATTTCATCGCCAACACTTACAACATCCTCAACCTTATCTACATGCTCAGTAGACAGTTGGGAAATATGTACCAGACCTTCCTTGCCCGGCAGAATCTCAACGAAAGCACCAAAGTTCATCAGACGGGTAACCTTACCGGTATAAACATTGCCAACCTCAGCCTCAGCAGTAATGCCCTCGATCATCTCGATAGCCTTATTAGCAGCCTCGGTATTAACAGCAGCGATAAATACGCGGCCGGTATCATCGATATCAATCTTAGCGCCGGTTTCGTCAACGATCTTCTTGATCATCTTGCCGCCGGGTCCGATAACCTTAGCAATCTTATCAGGATCTACATGGATAGTAGTAATCTTCGGAGCATATTGGGACAGCTCTTTGCGCGGTTCGCTGATGCATTCCATCATTTTGCCCATGATGAACTCACGGCCGCGTTTAGCCTGTGCCAAAGCCTGAGTGAAGATATCCTTGTTGATACCGTCAATCTTAATATCCATCTGGATAGCAGTAATACCTTTTTCGGTACCTGCAACCTTGAAGTCCATATCGCCCAGAGCATCCTCCAGACCTTGGATATCAGTCAGAATAGTGAAGTATTCGCCATCCTTAACAAGGCCCATAGCAACGCCGGCAACAGGAGCCTTAATAGGAACACCTGCATCCATCAGGGACAGGGTGCTTGCGCAAACAGAGCCCATGGAGGAGGAACCGTTGGATTCCAGAACCTCGGATACCAGACGGATTGCATACGGGAAATCCTCTTCAGAAGGAATAACCGGACGCAGAGCACGCTCAGCCAGAGCACCGTGACCGATTTCACGACGGCCGGGGCTGCGCAGCGGTTTGGTTTCGCCTACGCTGTACGGCGGGAAGTTGTAGTGATGGATATAACGCTTGGTTTCCTCAGCGCCGAGACCATCAAGAATCTGTGCTTCACGCAACGGAGCCAGAGCCAGAACGTTCAAAATCTGAGTCTGACCACGGGTGAACAGAGAGCTGCCATGCGGACGAGCCAGCAGGCCAACCTCGCAGCTTACCGGACGTACTTCGTCTAATTGACGACCGTCAGGACGAATCTTATCTACAGAGATAGTGCGGCGAACGATTTTCTTAACCAGCTTTTGGGTGATATAAGCAACGTCTTTAGCATTATCAGGATATTTCTCCAGGAATACTTCAGCGATTTCAGCTTTAACCTTAGCAACGTTTTCTTCGCGCTCCAGCTTGTTAGCATCCATCAGAGCATCTTTGAGCTTTTGAGCACCGTATTCTTCGATTTCCGCAACCATTTCTTCAGGCGGAGCGTAGAACGGAACTTCCATTTTTTCTTTGCCGATTTCAGCAACGATTTTCTCTTGGAACTCAACGAGCTGTTTGATTACGCCATGACCGAACCAGATAGCGTCCAGCATGGTTTCTTCGGAAACTTCGTTAGCACCTGCTTCTACCATCAGGATAGCGTCTTTGGTGCCGGCAACAGCCAGGTTCAGTTGGCTGATTTTAGCCTGTTCAACAGTCGGGTTGATGATGAATTCACCATCAATCAGGCCTACGCGCACACCTGCGATAGGACCTTCGAACGGAATATCGGAAATAGACAGAGCGCAGGATGCACCGATCATAGCGGGCATATCCGGAGCATTGTCGGGATCAACGGAAACAGCGGTAGCAACGATCTGTACATCGTTGTGGTAGCCTTCCGGGAACATCGGGCGAATCGGACGGTCAATCAGACGGCTGGTCAGGATAGCCTGCTCAGACGGACGGCCTTCGCGTTTAATAAAGCCGCCGGGGATTTTACCTACGGCGTACATTTTTTCTTCAAAATCAACAGTCAAAGGGAAGAAGTCTACACCCTCACGCGGGGTTTTGGTGCCGGTAACGGCAACTACTACGGCGGTATCGCCATAACGAACTAATACAGCGCCATTAGCTTGTTTTGCAATCTTGCCGGCTTCAATAGTAAGAGTTCTGCCGCCAAGATCCATGCTGTAACTATGCATATCTTATGCCTCCTATTCTTTTCACACATTGTGTACCTGCATATTATTCGCCGTCAATCAGAAAAATCCTCTATATTTTTACGGCTTTTTAAAATTTTTTTGAAAAAATTTCTACAACAGACGAAAACAGCCGGCAGCTCTGCCAAAGGCAACACTGCCGGCCGTCAGAAACACATTTTTTAAGCCTTTAAAAGCCCATAAAAAGGCGCATAATAAACAAAACTATTGCGCCCACAGCGGCAAAGACAATAAACGTCGGCAGCAAAAAGAAGATAACTGCCACAATGCCGCACAAAATCAGAAAGGTAATCAGAATGCCGCTGCCGCAGCCAAAGGTATGCACCTTAATATTCGGCGGCACCTGCTGCTGTCTTTCATTATAAGCATCAGCGCCGCTGTCATATACAGCGCCTTCCCTGGCGCTTTTGGTTTCCTCTGTGCCTGCGCTCTCGTCTATCGTCACGCCCTCAAAGGTATCGCGCTCCTCCGGACTGAGCACCTGCGCATCAATCTTGAACTGATAATGGCAGTACGGACATTCCACTGTGCCGGGAGCAACCTCGTGTCCGCAAAAATCACACTTCATATTCTGGTGCCTCCTCTCACTGCAGCAGCATCAGCAACAGACCCTCTTCGTTAACATAACGCGGGTCGTGTGCCTCCAGCTGCAAGGTTTTATTTAGCATATCTATCATCTGCTTCAGCTTTACATGGTCGGTAGCACGGCACATAGCAAAAACCTGCTTTTCCGTAAAGGTATAAACATCATTCAGCTTAACAAAGCAGTACATAACAGCTGCCGTCCAATGCTCAAAATCAGCGTCTGTATTATCAGGCAAAGCATTGCCACGAAGCATAAAATCGCTCCACATGGTACGCATCAGCTGTATATCATAGGCAGAAAAAAGGCCTGTTCCTCTAAGAGATTCCAGCATTGCCGAGGTCTTGTCCTCAAGCAGCGCCGCCGGCTGATAATCACTTATCTGCGTGCTGAAATTAAAGCCCTCCATCCGCACATAGATGGCATATACAACAGAAACATGGCGCACGAACATCGGATTACGGTTGATAAACTCCTCCCAGCTCATTTCGCCGCTTTGGCGCACAGCAAACCAGTCCTTCGCCGCGCTGACAACCTCGAAAAAGCGCTTACGCGAGGTTTGCGACATCACCAGTCCGCGCAGGAAGTTCATCACCATAGTATTTTCATAAAAAATATGGCCCATGAAAATATAGCCTTCTGTGTCAATATTATCATCCACCGGCAGCATCAGGGTATATTTTTCATTGGTGAAAATATTTCTGCAGACATACATTCCCTCCTCCGTGCGTCTTTGCACATCAAAGAGAACCAGCTTTGCCTTAATCAGCTCATTCAAAATATCAACGGAGGTATCCATCTCGGAAGCGTCGCGGCAGATTACATCACGGTAATGCTGCAGCGGCGTTTTGTCATCTTCAAGCAAGCGATAGTCAAAAAGAAAATAATCCCAAAAGGTCTGTGAATATTCCTCCGTGCCCGGCTTTTCCTGAACTGTACCATTCTGAAAAATACCGCCGAAGAGAAAATCGGCCCGCTCCAAATCGCGACGGAACTGCTTCTGCGTATAGTAGCTTTGCACATCATCCAGCAGATTCTGCATTCTCTCGCCGATGTTCAAGTACACTTTCGTCGGCAAATCCGGCGTAGAATAAAGATTGTAGCGGTCATGCTCCGGCAAAAAGCTGCCATCTTTGCCGACAATCTGCAGTTTTCCGTCAACCAGCAGCTTGGCTTTGGCTTCGGCAGGCGCATTATCACGGGTAATAATGCGTTTCTTTTTCATATATGCATAAAACTCCTGCATAACATCCAGGAAATGTGCGATGTTGCTCTCCGTTGCCGGGAAGCCGGAAACATTGCGGCAGCACCAGCCTACGCAGTCAATAAAATCCTCACGCGACATATCACCGAGAAAGTTCTCGGAATTGCCAAGGTAAATACAAAGAATCGTAATATAATCCCAAATCTTGACCAGCTCGCCATCCTTGGCTCCCTGCCATGTTTTATAGCGCAGGAAATCCTCAGCACAGGCTTGCTGCAATACCGTATTCCATTCTTCATCCTGTGTATAAAATTCTTCTATCAAATCGAAAACATTAGTCATTTTTTCTCCATTCTCTGACGTATTATGGAGATATTATACCACACTTTTGTGGCTAATTTATGTTTTTTTGCGCCAACTGCGCCGCCAGATAGATATCCTGCAGCGGCACTCCCTGCTCCTGTGCCAGTTTGGCAGCACTGTCATATTCCACATAACAGCGTTCGCCGTTCTCCAGCAGGCAGCGCTTCACCGCCACATCACCGTAAGCAGTGTGCACCACATACCTGCTACGCGGCAGCACAGTGCGTTCCATGCGCGCACGACGGATACCGATGGTTGTCGTTTCCGCAAAAATCAGCGCTTCCAGCTTCGCTCTGTCCTCCTCGCGGCAGATAACAGTAAGCTCCCACGCCGGACGGCTCTTCTTCATGAACACCGGCTGATAATGAGCATCCAGCGCTCCTGCCGCCAGCAGGCGCTCCAGCGTGTAGCCCAAAAGCTCGCCGCTGCAGTCATCAATATCAGACTGCAATTGGCAGATGCAATCTGTCTGCAAAGCGTTACTGTTTACAGAGTTTTTTTTTGTGCATTATCCTCAATCAGCAGCGCACGCAAAATGCTGGGACGCTCATACTGACGCTTGCCTGCTCCCAGACCGATGCCCAGAATCTTAAAGCTCTGCGGCAACTCGTCCGTAGTCATCAGCGCAGCAGCGGCAGCAGCACCGGTCGGTGTAACGAACTCGCCCTGCACCGGCAGCAAGTGTACATTAAATCCAAAGCGCTGCATAATATTAGCTGTTGCCGGAACAGGCACCGGCAGCACGCCATGCTGGCAGCGCACAGTGCCGCGGCCCTCGCACAGCTCAGGTACAATTACGTTTTCAACACCAAGACTGTCGGCACACACAGCAATCGCTACAATATCAACGATAGAATCAATCGCACCAACCTCGTGGAAATGCACTGCATTCTTCTCCACTGCATGCGCCTTTGCCTCAGCATCCGCAATAATATCAAAAATCTTCAGCGCCAATTCCTTGGCTGCAGCACTCATATCCGTAGCATCAATAATCGCAATAACCTCCTGCAGACCGCGGTGCTCATGGTGATGATGATGCTCATGCGGCACATGGCTGTGCTCATGTTCATGGTCGTGGTCATGATGATGTTCATGCTCGTGCTCATGGTCATGGTCATGATGATGTTCGTGTTCGTGCTCATGCTCGTGGTCATGATGATGCTCATGCTCATGGCTATGCACTACAGCATCGTCGTTGCCATGCAAAAAGGCCATATCATGGTCATGGTTAGCATGCTCCTCGTCCAGAATAACATCAAAATCACAGCAGTTAACGCCTGCTTTAGACACTCTGCTGATTTTATATTCAAAGCCCTTTGCAGGAATACTCTGCAGAGCCTTATCCAGTGCCTCTTTGTCCGCGCCCAGGTCCAAAAGTGCTGCTACCAGCATATCACCGCTGATGCCGGCATTACATTCCAAATATAAGCTTTTCATAAATCTTCCTCCTAATCTGAAGCCTGCATACTTGTAGCAGGCTAATGCTAAAATTCGCTATAAGTACAAATTAATCCTGCTTTAAAGTTTCATTCATGCTGCCTGTACGATAGCCTTGCAAATCAAGTGCCACATAAGCAAAGCCTGCAGCCTTCAATCCTTTGTAAATCGTACTGCGCATCGGCTCCGCCACTGCCAGCTCCAGCTGCTCGGGCAACAGCTCAACGCGCGCCAAACTGCCATGCACACGCACACGGAACTGCTTAAAGCCCAGCTCCCACAAAAGCTGCTCCGCCTTATCCACCGCCGCCAGCTTCTCCGCTGTAATACGCTCACCGTAAACAAAGCGCGAAGCAAGACAAGCAAATGACGGCTTATCCCAAGTCGGCAGCTGCAGCTTATGCGACAGCAGGCGGATTTCTTCCTTCGTCAGCTCTGCAGTGCGCAGAGGGCTCTGCACTTTCAGCTCAGCCAAAGCCCTCAGACCGGGGCGGTAATCACCCAAATCATCCATATTCGAGCCTTCGCAAAGCACAGCACCGTTTTCCTGTGCAATGCGCAAGAAATTACTGAACAGCGTTTTTTTGCAGATATAGCAGCGGTCCGGCGGATTTTCGGCAAACCCCGGCACCTGCAGCTCATCAAAATCAAAGTAAAGATGACAGATTCCCTGCTTCCGACAGAACTCCTCTGCCTCCGCTATATCACGCTGCGGCACAACACCGGAACGTGCCGTCACAGCAAGTGCCTTATCTCCCAACGTCAAATGCGCCGCCTGCAGCAAAAACGTCGAATCAACGCCGCCGCTGAACGCAACCAGCACACTGCCCAAGCGCCGCAGCTCCTGCTGCAGCACGGCAAACTTGGCTTCCGCCTGTATTTCTAAATCTTTATTTATAGGCATAATAGTTCTCCCTCATAAAAATTAAACGCATAGCTAGCCCCCTTCCGCCTCGCTTAGCTCGGCACCTTCCCTATACTAAGACCCATTTTTCATGTAATGAAAAATGTTGGTCGTGTTATACTCGAAGAGTGCAAGGGGCAGGCAAGAAAGGTTAGACAAGCAATTAATATATTGCCAAGCACAACCCTCAGTCATCGCCTGCGGCGATGCCAGCTCCCTTGCAGGGAGCATATAAAAGTTTATATCTCCCCTGAAAGGGGAGGTGGAGGCGAGCTTTGCGAGCAGACGTAAGGGTTGGATCTCACTTGCACGCCAACCTGTTAATCTGCGTCGCAATAATCCCCGCGCCATATCCATTATCAATATTCACAACTGAAACACAGTTAGCGCAGGAATTAATCATCGTCAGCAGCGCACTCAGCCCATGAAAGCTCGCACCGTATCCGACAGAAGTCGGCACCGCAATCACAGGATTACGCACAAGGCCACCGATAACACTCGCCAGCGCGCCCTCCATGCCTGCAGCCGTCACTACACAATTTGCTTGCTGCAGCAAATCAACCTTATCCAAAAGACGGTGAATCCCGCTCACGCCAACATCGTAAAGACGCTCCACATGCGCCCCAAAAAATTCAGCCGTCTGCGCCGCCTCCTCCGCAACGGGAATATCGGCAGTACCCGCAGTACACACAACAACGCAACCGCTCCGCACCTTATCCGGGCGCTCCTGTTTCAGCGTCCGCGCCACCGGATCATAAACAATATCAGGCAGCTGCCGCCGCACCAGCTCATACTGCTCCGGCGTTGCCCGCGTGCCGAACACCTCACCCTGCTCCGCCAAAAGACGCTTATAAATATCCGCCAAATACGCATCAGGCTTACCGCTGCAGTAAACCACCTCCGCAAAGCCCGTGCGCTGCTCACGCGAAGTATCAAGACGCGCATAATTTAAATTCTCGTACGCCTTGCGATTAAAATAGCGCTCCGCCTCAGCCACCGACAGCTTTCCGCTGCGCACCTGTTCAAGTACACTCCTGGAGTCCACTTTATACCTCCTTTTATGACAAAGACTTAGTCCGCCGCCCGGCAGACTAAGTCTTGCATATATAAATATTAAATTTCGGGTTTATTATAGCGAAAACATACCCGCAACGCAAGTATTCTTCACTTCAAGCCACAATTACACCAAGTTCTTCACAACCGCCAGCTCCATCTTGTCCGCAGGAATAACCTCGGAATGCAGCACCGGCAGATTCTCCAACGCCAACATACGCGGCGGAATCTCCGTACCGGTATCGGCATGCAGCTTTTGCAGCAGCTCAAAAGGATTGCTGCTCTGCGGCTGAGCATCATCAAGCGCAGCCAAAACACTGTCGGCAAACTTATACGGACTTGCGGTAGACAGCACCACGGTATAGGTTTCATCACTGGTCAGGAAACGATATTTTTCCATCGCACGCCAGGCAACGGCAGTATGCGTATCCATCAGATAATGGTAATCATTATAAATACGTCCGATAGCCTCCTTTGTTTCCAGCTCATCAACCCAGGCACCGAAGAACTGGCTTTGAATCTGCTTCAGATCATCGCTGTCAATCTCATAATGACCTTCGGTATTCAAACGCTTCATATAATCCGCTACGCGTGCAGCGTCATGCTCAGTCACACTGTAAAGCAGACGCTCCAGATTACTGGAAACAAGAATATCCATAGAAGGAGATACAGTTTTAAAGAACTCACGGCGTCTGTCATAAACACCGGTATTTATAAAATCAGTCAGCACGTTATTACTGTTGGATGCACACAGCAGTCTGTCAATCGGCAAGCCCATCAGCTTAGCATAATAGCCTGCCAGAATATCACCGAAGTTGCCGGTCGGAACAACAAAATTAATCGGGTCACCGGCAGCAATCTTGCCTGCCTTCACAGCATCTACATAAGCGCTGAAGTAGTAAACAATCTGCGGCACCAGACGGCCCCAGTTAATAGAATTGGCAGAAGAGAAGGTATATCCCTTTTTCTCCAGCTCATCACTGAGCGCAGTATTACCGAAGATTTCCTTCACGCCGCGCTGAGCATCATCAAAGTTACCCTCAATACCGAAAACCTTAACATTTTTGCCTGCCTGGGTAATCATCTGCTGCTTCTGGATATCACTCACACCCTCGCTGGGGTAGAAAACAATAATCTGCGTTCCAGGAACATCAGCAAAGCCCTCCAAAGCAGCCTTGCCGGTATCACCGGAGGTAGCAACCAGAATAACAACCTTATTCGTTTCACCGGTCTTTTGCATCGAACGTGTCAAAAGATGCGGCAAAAGCTGCAGTGCCATATCCTTAAAAGCAGACGTCGGGCCATGCCACAGCTCCAGCACACCGGTGTTATCATTTACCTGTACCAAAGGCACAGGATTATCACCGAATTTTTCTGGCGCGTAGGCAGCATTTACACATTCGCGCAGCTCGTCCTCGCTGAAATCAGTAAGATACTGCAGCAGAACGTCAACAGCACGCTCCGTATAAGGCTTGCGCTCCATCGCCTTTATATCAACCATACGCATCGCAGGAATATTCTGCGGTACAAACAATCCTCCATCCGCTGCCAAGCCACGGGTTATCGCGTGTGCAGCGGAAAACAAATCAGTTTTCCCTCTTGTACTAACATATAACATATATTCAACCTACTTTCTTCTTTGAATTTTGACGTCATACTGCCGTCAGCGTTAATAATACGCCTTCAGGCCAGCACAGTCGTATTTCTTTCAAACACAATTGTGCAAATAGGTTATCAAGATTATAATAGCATATTTTATAGGAAGGAACAAGAGTTACTCTGCAAAAATCAGCGGTGCCACCGTTGCAGCCGTAGCACGCTGCAAATCAGCAGGCGCTGCAATAATCTGCATACCGCGCTGACCGGCGCTGATTGCAATCTCCGGCCAGTTATTGCTTGTCTCATCCATATATACAGGGTAGTTCTTTTTAGCGCCCAATGGTGAACAGCCGCCGCGAATATAGCCTGTCAGCGGCAATACCTCCTTCAGATGTACCAGCTCGGCACGCTTATTGCCGCTGGCTCTGGCCAACGCCTTTAAATCAAGCTCGCTATCACCGGGAATTACGGCAAACATAATGCCGTTCTTGTCACCGCGTACTACCAGTGTTTTGAATACCTGTGATGCAGGCATGCCAACCTCTGCGGCAACATGCACAGCATCCAGATGCTCCTCGTCCACCGGATATTCCATAATACGGTATTCTATCTTCAGCTCGTCCAAACGGCGGGCTGCATTAGTTTTTTTGTTATGTTTCATAAGGAAAAACCCCCTCTAAGCTAGAGAAATTACTTCATCTCTGTTATAATAGCACTATAGTAATGTAAAATGCAAATAAAATTGTGAGGACAATAAATTGAAGCTGAAAATTATCTGCGGACAGCTGGAAATTACTCCCGGCCGTCCTGATGTAAACTATAAGAAAATCATTGACGCTATTGGAAAAGCACGCAGCCTTGAGGCCGATATCCTGCTTCTGCCCGAAATGGCACTGCCGGGTTATCTTATCGGCGACATTTGGGAGCAGCAGACATTTTTGGATGACTGCGCCTATTATGCCGAAAAGATCGTCGCTGCCACCGAAAATATCTGCGTTATCTTCGGTAGCGTTGCCAGCGAACCAGGCAAGCTCAACGAGGACGGACGCGTGCGCAAATACAACGCCGCCTTTGCCTGCCAAAACGGTAAGCTGCTCGGCGGTTATCAGGGACGCAGCTTCTTCATCAAGACATCGCTGCCCAACTACCGCGAATTTGATGACTGCCGTCATTTTTACAGCCTGCAGAAACTCTGCGCCGAAGAAGGTGCAAGCGTCAGCGAAGCACTGCAGCCTTTGGAAATCGTCATCCGAGGCACCAGCCTGCGCATCGGCGTCATGCTGTGCGAGGACGGCTGGACGGAAAACTATCACCTTAACGTACCGCAAACGTTGGCAGCCAACGGAGCACAGCTCTTGTGCAACCTTTCCTGCTCCCCCTATACGCTGGGCAAAAACCGTAAGCGCAACCGCCTTTTCAGTGCGCAGGCACGCACCGCAGGCATTCCGCTCATCTACTGCAACAATGTCGGCATCCAGAACAACGGCAAGAACATCTTCACCTACGACGGCTGTACTTCCGCCTACAACGGCGACGGCAGTCTGGTTACCTCTGCGCCCATGTATGCCGATACCTTTTTAGAATTCACCTGGGATACAAAAGTGAACCGCATCATTCCCACCTGTCCGCCGGCAGAGCTGCCGCAGGAGCCGGAATCCGTATACCGCGCTCTGCGCTACGGCACCGCCAAATTCCTGCAGCAATGCGGTATCAAACGCATGACCGTCGGCCTTTCCGGCGGCATCGACAGCGCCGTAACCGCTGTCATGTATGCGGATATTTTGGGACCGGAGAACGTGCTGCTGCTCAATTTGCCTTCACGCTTCAACTCTGCTGCCACACGCAACAGCGCGCAGCAGCTGGCGCAGGCATTGGGAGCAAACTATGCCGTAATGCCAATCAGCGAAAGCTATGAGCTGACAGTCAAGCAATTAGAAGAAACGCCTATCACCAATCTGGCAGACGGCAGCAGCTTCAACCTGCAGCTCAGCGGACTCATAAAAGAAAATATTCAGGCCCGCGACCGCGGCGCACGCGTCATCGCTGCTGCTTCAGCAGCCTTCGGCGGCGCCTTCAGCTGCAACTCCAACAAAGCAGAGCTTGCTATCGGCTACGCCACCTTCTACGGCGACATCTGCGGCGCCATGGCCATGATCGGTGACCTTTGGAAGCATCAGGTATATGCCCTTGGCCATTATCTGAACGAAGTGATTTACAAACGCGAAGTAATCCCCGAAGCTATCTTCAATATCCGTCCCAGCGCCGAGCTTTCGGATGCACAGACAGTAGGCAACGGCGGCGACCCGCTGGTGTATGGTTATCACGATTACCTGCTGCGTGCCTTTATCGAAAACTGGCACAAAACAACGCCGGCAGACATCCTGCGCTGGTACAAAGCCGGCACGCTGGCCTCAGAGCTTGGCTGTACGCAGGAAGCGATTAACGAAGCCTGCCCCGATGCCGCTGCGCTGATTGCCGATTTGGAGCGCTGGTGGAAGCTGTTCGCCGGCTTTGCTGTTGCCAAACGCATTCAGGCACCACCGGTTTTGTCGCTCACCAAACGCGCCTTTGGCTATGACCATCGTGAAGCACAGCTTACACCCTATTTCTCACGCGAATATTACGAGCTTAAGGAAGAACTGCTGAAATAAGCAATCTGTAAGGCAAAAGGAAAATATGATTTCAAATATTTTTCTTCTGCTTCATGATTAACAAAGTATATATTTTCTCTTGACATCTGTTTAATTAAATAGTATAATACCTTTTGTATTCGGGGTGTAGCGCAGTTTGGTAGCGCACCTGCCTTGGGAGCAGGGTGTCGCAGGTTCGAATCCTGCCACTCCGACCATGCGGGTGTAGTTTAGTGGTAAAACCTCAGCCTTCCAAGCTGATGTTGTGGGTTCGATTCCCATCGCCCGCTCCAAGTTAATATGGTTCAGTAGCTCAGTTGGATAGAGCAACGGCCTTCTAAGCCGTGGGTCGGGGGTTCGAATCCCTCCTGGATCACCATGAAAGAAACCCCGCAACCATGCAGGTTGCGGGGTATTTTTGTGTGTAAACAACGCAGAATGTACTCATCTTCTCA
>NZ_GL830926.1 GCF_000188175.1 Phascolarctobacterium succinatutens YIT 12067
ACGGTTTTCAGGAATTTACGGCGTGCAGGCACGTTGAAGAACAGATTCTCTACAATTACGGTAGTACCTGTACTGCCGCCGCTTGCCGTAACCTCCGTGTTTTCACCGCCGTCGATATGCACAGAAGTAGCGAATTCCTCGCTCTCTGGACGGGTAAGCAGCGTAAAGTTAGAAACAGAAGCGATACTGGGCAAGGCTTCACCGCGAAAGCCCAAGGTATTCAGACTCAGCAAATCCTCAGCCTTCGTAAGCTTGCTTGTGGCATGGCGCAGCACAGCCATTTTGGCATCAGCCTCACTCATGCCGCAGCCATTATCAGTTACTCTGATATATTCCGTACCGCCGGCAAAAATCGTTACTTCAATTTTATCCGCACCGGCATCCAGTGCGTTCTCAACCAATTCCTTTACTACGGACGCAGGCTTTTCAACAACCTCGCCGGCAGCAATCTGGTTGGCGGTATTCGTATCCAACAAACGGACGGCATGCTCTTCTGCCATTATTTACCCAGCTCCTTTCTTGCTTCATCCTGCAATTTATACAAGGCGCTCATCGCCTCAATCGGTGTCATACTCATAACATCGAGCTTTAAGAGCTCATTGGCAATAGAACTGCCAAACAGCGAGCCCATCATATTATCCGGCGCTGCGGCAGCTACAGGCTGCTGCACGTGGCCGTTGTCATTATCATATTCCTTCAGCAGCTCTTCCGAACGCTCCAGCACCTTCTTCGGCAGACCGGCGAGGCGTGCAACATGTACGCCGTAGCTGCGGTCGGTACCGCCCGGTACAATACGGCGCAGGAAGATAATATCCTTGCCTCTTTCCTTAACTGCAACGG
>NZ_GL830927.1 GCF_000188175.1 Phascolarctobacterium succinatutens YIT 12067
CACAAGGTACGGCAGCCCATCTTTATAGGAAAGGAAAACGCTCCGCCTACCCTAAAATAGAGTAAGCGGAGCATTTTTACTATCTGCTAAAAAATATTTTTACAAAGTAATCATTACCTCACACGTATACGCCTGCCCTCGCCGTTCGCCAAAAAAATCTCGCCCAGCTGCAATCTGCCGTCCACAATCTTAAAGACATCGCTTTCAAACGTGCCCACCTTGGTTTCAATCTCTACATTACTAAAGGCCAGCTCACCGCTCTGGTCGCTGAAGCTGCCACGCAGGCTCAAAAACGGCACCAGCATATATGTTCCCTTGCCCGTAGAAAAGCTGCCGTATACCAAATTATTGCCATGCGGTCCCTCATTGCGGAACTTAATCTTCAAGGCCACGCTCGTATTTATCTTGCTGCTTTTGGCAGCCAGCGAAGCCATCAGATTCTTGCCGTCAACATCGATTTTGTAATAGCGATTATCAAAATGATACAAGCCTATCGCATCAAAGGTACCGCCGAAAATGCTGCCAGTCACATCCTGAAAGGTTATCAGCGCATTTTCATAATGGTAGGTGCCGTCGATATTAGTAAAATACAAATCGTTCAGATGCAGCTCCTTCAGCGCCAGCGCACCATCAATCACAGGTTTTTTCAGGCTGCCGGTCATCTGCCCAGTCACCGTCATCGCATCCTTAACATTTTTCATGCCCAGCGAATCCGGAATAACATCATACAGGCAGATATTGATATTCGTCTTCTGCTCCCCCTTCAGGTCGCAGGTGCCGTCAATATTCAGTCCCTTGCCTGCAATGCTGCCGCCGTAGCGTCCCGCAGCTAAGTGCAGCTCCAGCCTTTGATGCTCATGTATCTGCGCCGTGCCGTCCACGTCATTCAAAATAAAGTGACGCTTTTTATATTCTGCCGACAGCACCGTATCATGCAAAATCAGCTTAATATTCGGCAGCCTGCCCTTAATCTGCAGATGACGCTTTTCCATAGGCACCTCGTCCGGCAGGATACTTTCCTCCGCCGTCTTTTTATTCTGCAGGATATCCAGGTGCATTTTATCATCAAAGCCCAAATGAATATAAGCACCGCTCAGCTCCACCTCCTGCACCGTATCAATGCCTGCTATGCGCAGGATGATGTCCTTCGGCTTGATTTTGATACGTCCCTCGGGCACATCCACCAGGCGTTCATGCTCCGGCGAATCCCAGGTCAGGTTTTTAAAATATACATTGCCCCAGATATCGGCGCGCAGCTCCTCGGCCGTCACCGTGCCTGTCAGCACCTGCTGCTTTGCCATATAATAATTAAAAAGCTCCGCCGCATGACGGCTTGCACGCTGCGCCAAAAAGAAATAAACAGCGCCGCCCACCGCCAGCAGGCAGACTACTATCATTGCCAAATGAGTTTTAGATAATCTGCGTATTGCCTGCAACATATAATCACCACTTTCGCTTATGAATCTTCCTAAGCTCAGTATATCACCACGCCGAAACGCCCGCAACTAATAGCAAAGGCACAGCAGACCTGTCACCAGCATCTGCTATGCCCCTATATCTATACATATTAAATTGTTACTTCAAGAAGTACGTTCCGTCGGCAGCCTCCGCCACAGCGGCAGCAAAAAATGCCTGCGCCAGCTCCGCCAGATACACCGTGTCCTTAACGCCGGCCATTTCGTAGGCGGAATGCATCGCCAGCTGCGCCAGGCCGATATCCACCGATTTGATTGCTACCTGAGCGGTAGAGATATTGCCTAAGGTAGAACCGCCTGCCATATCCGAACGGTTATAGAAAAGCTGCAGCGGCACGTTCGCCTTTTTAGCCAGCAGCTGCACCAATGCGCCGGATACCGCATCCGTAGTATATTTTTGGTTAGCGCTGTATTTGACAACCACACCCTCATTAGGATAGGTCTTGTTCGTCAGGTCGTTCTTATCCGTATGATTAGGATGCACAGCATGCGCATTGTCCGCCGAAAGCATCAGGCTGTTGGCCAAGGACACCAGATAATCCTCCTCGTCCCTGCCCAATGCCATGTTGATGCGCTGCAGCGCATCCTTTAAGAAGGTCGCCGCCGCGCCCTGCTTCGTGCCGCTGCCAACCTCTTCGTTATCCAGCATGCAGAATACCGGCACACTCTCGCCTGCTTCTGCCGCCAAAAAGCCCTGCAATCCGGCAAACACGCACTGCAAATCATCCAGCCTGCCGCCGGCAACATATTCCTGCTCCAGCCCGACTGTAGTCGTCGGCATTCTGTTATAAAGGAAAAGCTCCGTATCCACAATCTGCTCTGCGGTAACGCCGCAGGCCTCCGCCAACAGCTTCTGCAGGCCGTCCTTAGCCGCAGCACTGCCGATAAGCGGCAGCATATCCGTCTGCGCGTTCAGCTTTACGCCCTCGTTGGCTTCCCTGTTCATGTGGATTGCCAGATTCGGAATCATCATCAGGTCCTGCTCAACATTAACAAGACGCGCTTCCAAGCGGCCGTCAACGTTGCATAGCACACGTCCGGCAACGGAAAGCGGCCTGTCAAGCCAGGTGTTCAGCAGCATGCCGCCGTACTTTTCCACATTCAGCTTCACATACTTTTTATCTACCACAATTTCCGCATTATTCTTCAGCTTGAACGCCGGCGAATCGCAGTGGCAGGCGTAAACCTGAAAGCCCAGGTAAGCCTTTTTGGGAAGCACAAAGGCCAATAGCGCCGAACCGTTACGGCTGACATAATATTTGCCGCCTTCCTGCAGCTGCCATCTGCTGTTTTCCTGCAGCTCGGTAAAGCCTGCAGCCGCCAGCTCCACCTTAATATTTTTCACGGCAAAAAAGCTGTTGGGCGTTTTATCCAAAAAAGCGCACAGCTTCGCATTCAGCTCCGTATAAGCCATTTCCATTTCTATCATTCACCTCTTATAAAAATCCTTGGTATATTACTCTTTAAAGCGCTCACGCAGCAGCTTTATTTCCGCAGCGTAGCCCGGCAGCTCGTTCGGCGTTTCCAAGTAAAACGGCAGTGTGCGCAGCGCCGGATGGTTAATCACCGCCGTCAGCGCCTCCAAGCCGATATTGCCTGCACCGATGCACGCATGCCTGTCCTTGTGGCTGCCGCAAATATTCAGGCTGTCGTTCAGATGCACAGCCTTCAAGCGCTCCAAGCTGATAATTTTATCGAACTGCGCCAGTACGCCGTCCAAATCGTTGACTATATCATAACCGCCGTCAAAAATATGACAGGTATCAAGGCAGACGCCCATCTTTTCGTTAAGCTGCACCTTGCTCAAAATCGCCGCCAGCTCCTCAAAGCTGCGGCCAACCTCCGTGCCCTTGCCGGCCATCGTTTCCAATAGAACCGTGGTATGCAAATCCTTGTGCAGCACACTGTTGAGCAGCGCCGCTATTTTTTCTATGCCAACCTCAGCTCCCTGCTTCACATGGCTGCCGGGATGAAAATTATACATATTCCCCGGCACATATTCCAGCATCGCCAAATCGCCCTCCATCACCATCTGCGCAAACTCCAGCAGCTTTTCGTCTGCTGCACATGGGTTCATCGTATACGGTGCGTGTGCCAGAATGGGCGCAAAATTGTGCTCCTGCATCAACGCGTTCAGCGCCGCCGCGTCCTCCGGCTTCACAGCCTTCGCCTTGCCTCCACGCGGATTGCGCGTAAAAAACTGAAACGTATCGGCACCGATCGACAGCGCCGTCTTTCCCATCGCTAGAAAGCCCTTCGATGAGGATAAATGACAACCTATATGTAACACTTGCTCAATCTCCTTTGCTATTTTTCCACCAGCTGATAGCTTTCCGCCAACAGCTCCTGCACCAACGAAATGTCTGCATCCTTTTGCAGCATTACCGTCAGCCAATGCTTTTTGTTCATATGATACGCAGGATAAAAATGCTGCCTGTCCACCAGCTGCTCAATCTTTGCCGGTGGCAGCTTAATATTCAAAACATCAACCTTCCCCGCCTTCGCTAAGCCCAGGCTTTTATAGGGAATCGTCATAAACAAAGCGTACCATTTATTTCTCCGCGCCGTCTTAAAGGTAAAATTCTCCGGTGTTTCCGGCCACGGAGCGTCGGGTACAGTGCCGAAGCGCTGCGAGCAGTAATCCATCAGCTGCAGCTTAACATTGCTTTTAATCAGGCACTGCGTTTTTATTTCTTCCAGCAGAGCCTCTGCTTTCTCGCGCACGCTCATAACGTAACCGCTGATGTTATCGGCAACGTTAAATGGCAGGTACTCCTCATCTGTATCACGTTCCAAAACATTTACGGATAAGGCCTTGCCTGCAAGCGTAACGACAGCGTAAAACTCTGTTTCCGGCAGTGTCTTGCGCAGTGTCAGCCCTGCGCCCTCCCGCACAAAGCCGTAGGCCAGCGCTTTTTTTATATCAACATCATATTGGTCTAAACTCGGATAAAGCATTTCCGTTCTCTCCTGCAAATAAAATTATATGCACCACCGGTATAATCGCCTAAGCAATCAGAACTCCTGCACAACCTCAAAGCGGTACTTTTGCTTAATCGCAGGATATTTTTCGCGGTCCACCTCGCTCATAAACATAGCGTAAGGACGGGCGCAAATTTTGAACGGAGCATACAGCGCCTGATACACCACCAGCTTTTCGCCGGTCTCCGTGTGCTCGGCAAAGGCCAGTATTTTATATAAGTATTCCGTCGTAGGATTTTCGACAGTTTCTCTTTTAAAATGGCGCACAATGTCGCCCATATGCATTTCTCTAGTCATAGTATTAACCTCCGTATTTTGTTTATATAATTATACTACAAAATACAGCTTATATGCCACGTGCTTCCGAGGTTAATAATTCTTCTAAATGTGTTTTCCAACACAAGCGGTTCAAGATAAACTAAAATCAGCATATATAACATTTAACCGCAAATCTTTACCTTAGCCAAAGCCTCTTGAAACTTATCGCCCAGGAATCTTATAACTAAATTATATATGATGCCATGGACAGAAACTGTCATTGCTCTCATAAAAAAGCTATAGAATAAAAATTTTACATCACCTATGCTTAAATTCATCCTGAAAGCAAAAAAGAGGATAACGTACCGCGAAAGTACATTATCCTCGTGCTGTTATAGGTAACTAACAGCCACATCCCTATTCTTATATTACAGCCTCATACAAGTTCCTAAAAGTTTAGCAACAACTTCACTCCGTAAAAAAAGATTACGCCGCCGCAGACAATATTCACCCTGCGTAAAAATACTGTATCAAGCCTGTCTCGAAAAACCAAAATCAATAGCGTCAAACCTTTGTGGTTTGTCTGTTATAAATTACTCTTTTCTAAGTTCATACCGTGTGGTACGACTTCCACCAATCTGTTTGATTTGACCACTATCTACCATTGCTTTCAGAATACGACCAGCCGTAGACTGACTAACCTCCAACAGTGTCTGTGTTTCTTTTCTGGTAATCATCAGGTGCTCCCTTAAAAATTGCAGAACTTTTTCCTCATTTGAATCCAAGTCCAGAGCTGCCGCATTTTCAAATTTCTTATGTGCTTCTGCTGCTTTTGGCGTGAAATTCACATTAGGAAGAATGATTTTAAAAGCGTTGTTAGTTGTCTTGATCTTCGGTTGCACCAGGGCATTTGCATAAGCTCCCATGATTTTCTTCATGCCGGTGCCATATGCTTCAATCAACTGCAAGCGGTAAAAAACATTAGCAAGGTGCGGATTTCTGCAAACAGAAACACCCATCATCAAATCGTCAAGTTCCAAACCGGGAAGCAGCCCGCCGATGGACACGAATTCAATCCGATCATCGTATATGCTGATCAAGGTGCTGGCTCGGAAAGAATAATCTCGGTGTACTAGCGTGTTCAGCAATGCCTCGCGGACGGCGACCTCCGGGTAGTCCCGTGTATCAATCCGCAAAAGCTTCCGAAATGTCGCATGTGTCTGATTGTGGAAATCAATATAGTCGTAGACCTCATTGAGTTGCTGCATAAGAGAGCCGGAAAACTCCCGGCGATCCTTAAATACATTCTGATTGATTCCTTCAAACACGGCCGCCTTGATTGTGTGGGGACACTGCTCAGACAGGAGCAACCCTAAATTCGTATAAATGCCATCTGCGGAAACGATTTTCAAAGTCTGCATTTGCGGCTGTCCAAATACAACATTGCGTTTTTCAAATTCCTTTTTTGTTGCCTCAAAGGTCAATGCCTGATTGATAGACCGCATATTCTCAAAGCTATCTCCATCGGTTTCCTTGATCATCTGCCGAATAGCCGTATCTGTTGCCGGTACAGAAGAATATCCCTGCCGCACATAGACACCCTCAGGCCGCAGTCCTTTCTTTGCCAGATAATAGGGACGGTTTGTGCCGCGCTGAATGTTGACGGCCACAACTGCTTTTCCATCACATTCTAGCGTTTCATAGTGAATGAACATAGTAACATCCGGCTTTACGGCATCCCGTACCATATTGGAAATCTGCAAGGCACATTTATCCGCATTTTCAATTCCCAACACTGTGCCATCGTCTGCCACACCTACATAAATCGTGCCTCCGTCACAGTTGGCAAAAGCAATAATCTCTTTTTTGATATCATCCATCACTATGGACTTTAATTCAACCGTTTCTGTTTCCCGGAATCTCATTCTGCTCACTCCCTAGTTCTATTCTAATCATATTCTAATCATTCTAATCATAATTGTCAATCACACTGCTTAGAATAATGAGTAGCATGGGCATCAACAAGAGCAGCATGTGTCCTAAATTTTATATATTATTTGGGACACTTGGCACAAATTATCAGCTACAAGCGAAAAAAGGCTGACGCGCACCTTTTTCCACGATCACCTCGTTATTATATGTTATACTTTGTTCATCGGTTGAACACCGACATGTTCCAAAAATCAAGCCTACTGAATTACTGACCATATAATCCAGTAGGCTTTTTTATGCTTTAAAAATTTTTATTTATCAATCTGCTCTTATCTATATATATTTCTCCGTTAACCGCATTTTGAAAAGCGCTTTTATCAGGATTAACAAATCTGCCCATCTGCTTTAACATACTCGCATTTCACGTTACTTCTATAATAGAATTATAGCACAAAGGACTACTGCAGTATATAATAAACAGCATTGGAAATTATCTACTCTATCTCTACACTCCTGTATATAAAATCATTTTCAAACAAAAACAGAGAATAGTGCTGTTATACACTATCCTCTGCTTTTTATTCCACCAATCAACTGTCACGATTGGACTAATTCTGGTGGAGATGAGGGGAGTCGAACCCCTGTCCGAAAATATTGCCATACAACTTTCTCCGAGCGCAGACGTCATACTTTGTTTCGCGCTGCGATTGCCTGACGACGGGCCTTCACATTGCTATCCTACAGAGTTTCCCTTAAAGCCTATAGGAATCAGCCTTAAGGTATCCCACTATTGACTGTCATTCCTCACCCGCGGGAGGAGGCTCAGAGACAGTTAGCAGATTAAGCTGCTAAAGCGTATTCTTGTTCAGCGTTTATATTTAAACGTGCCCACCGATTATCGTGCAGATGGAACCACGGCTCGCTTATCATACCGCACCTACCCCCGTCGAAACCAGTACATCCCCAAATTGGAATATATCGGTGAAAGAGCCGATACGCTACAATGATATTTTACTATGCTTTAGTCAAAAAGTCAAATGACTGTGCATGAAGAATTTGTGAATTCACCCGTCTATCAGCGATTCCTGTCCTTCAGCGCGCGCTCCATCTCACGCTTAGCGTCGCGCTTGGCCATATCCTGACGCTTATCGTACAGCTTCTTGCCTACTGCCAGCGCCAGCTCCATCTTCACCAGACCATGCTTAAAGTACAGCTTGAGCGGTACAAGCGCATAGCCCTTTTCCTTCACCTTGCCGATGAGCTTGTTAATCTCCGCACGGTGCAGCAAAAGGCGGCGGCTGCGCAGCGGATCATGGTTAAAGATGTTGCCATGGTCGTAGGGGCTGATGTGCAGATTATACACAAAGACCTCCGCCTGACGTGTTACCTGCGCATAGCTGTCCTTCATGTTCGCCTTGCCCGCACGCAGGGACTTTACCTCCGTACCGGTCAGCGCAATGCCTGCCTCAAAGGTTTCGTAAATGGTAAAGTCATGGCGTGCCTTACGATTTTCTGCTATAATTTTAATCTTTTGTTCTGCCATAATTATCTGCTTTTCCTATTCTTTTTTCTGCTCTTTTTACCGGACTTGCTGCCGCCCTTAGAACTGCTCTTCGGCGCAGGCTTGCCGTGCTTGGCGCTGCGGCGTCCGGCCTCTTTATTCTTCGCGCCCTTGTGCTTTTTCTTCTGCGTTTCCGCGCTCAGAGCGATGCTCTGCGTGCTGCGTCCGCTGCTAGGCTTCTGCTTCATCAGCAGCTGCTGGCGGATGTGCTCGCGCACGCCTGCGTTTTCCCCTGCCATAATGAAGTCGATGCTTACATCGCTGATATTTACCTGCAGCACCTCAATGCGCACCTTATCACCCAGGCGATAGGTGTGACCGCTGTGCGTGCCTACGAGGGCATAACGCTCCTCGTAATATTCGTAGTAATCATCCATCAGGCTGGAAATATGCACCAGTCCCTCTACGCCGTTCTCCAGCTCAACGAACATACCAAAGGCCGTTACGCCGGAAATAACGCCGTCAAATTCTTCGCCGATATGGTCTTCCATATATTCGCACATTTTGAGGTCAACGGTTGCACGCTCCGCATCCGCTGCCGCACGCTCGCGAATAGAAGAATGGTCAGCAATAACGTCCAGCTTATCGCCCAGCTTTTCGGCATCTGCTTCCTTCAGTGTAGGCTTGGCCATCCAGGCGCGCAGCAGGCGATGCACAATCAGGTCCGGATAACGGCGGATTGGCGAGGTAAAGTGCGTGTAGTACTTCGCCGCCAAACCGAAGTGACCGATGTTGTCCGTCTGATAAACTGCCTGCTTCATGGAGCGCAGCGCTACCGTAGTTACCAATCGTTCTTCCGGACGGCCGGCGATTTCCTTCACGGCCTGCTGAATATCCTTCGGCTCCGTTTCTTCCTTAGGGATAAATTTAATATTAAAGTTTGCCAACAGCTTAGCGAACTCCTGCATCTTTTCCTCGCTTGGAATATCATGCACGCGGTAGATGAACGGCCAGTGCTGGTTAAACATATGCTGCGCAACTGTTTCGTTGGCCGCCAGCATGAACTCCTCGATAATCGACTCCGCATTACCGTGGATGCGCTGCACAATCTCAATCGGATGCAGCTTTTCGTCCAGAATAACCTTCTGCTCCGGCAAATCAAAGTCTACAGCGCCGCGACGCGCACGCTTGTCATGCAAAATCTGGCGCAAAATATCCATGCGGGCAATCATCGGCAAAATGTCCTCATACTTGTCGCACATTTCCTTGTCGCCTGCCAAAATTGCACGCACAATATTGTAGCTCAAACGGTGACGTACATTGATAACCGCCGGAAAAATCTCGTAGCTGAGCACCTTGCCCATTTTGTCGATATGCATCTCGCAGGCCATGGACAAACGGTCCTCACCGGCATTCAGGCTGCAGATACCGTTCGACAGACGCTCCGGCAGCATCGGCAGTACGCGGTCGACAAGATAAACGCTTGTGCCGCGCTCTCTTGCTTCCTTATCCAGCACGCTGTCCTCCGTAACATAATAGCTGACATCCGCAATATAAACGCCCAGCAGGTATTCGTTATCGTTAATCTGCTCTACATAAACAGCATCATCCAAGTCCTTAGCATCCTCGCCGTCGACGGTTACGACAGTGCGTTCACGCAGATCACGGCGTCCTGCCAGCTCACTCTTTTTAATAGACTTCGGCACCTTGCGCGAAGCCTCCAGCACCTCATCCGGGAAGGTCAGCGGCAGATCATTCTGCTTGATTATCGACAGAATCTCCAAACCCACATCACCGATGTTGCCCAAAACCTCGGTAACCTTGCCCTCGGCCTTACGGTGCTCCTGCGGCCATTCGGTAATTTCTACTACTACCTTCTGACCATCCTTCGCACCGTTAAAGTGCTTGCGCATAACATATACATCCTGACCGATGCGCTTGTCGTCAGGCGTTACAAAGGCAAAATCACCGGTCTGGTGAAATACGCCTACCACCTTATTATTAGCATGCGTGATGATACGCAGGATTTCGCCCTCAGGCTTTTTGCCCTGCGCCGCATTGTTCACGCGCGCCAGCACGCGGTCATTGTTCATCGCACCCTGCAAAGCACGCGGCGGAATGAACACGTCCGGTCTGTCGCCCTTGTTATCCGGAATAACAAAGCCAAAGCCTTTGCTCGTCAGCTGAAAGCGTCCGGCAACCAGGCCCATTTTCTCCGGCAGGCCGTATGTTTCAAAGCGTGTTTTAATAATCTCGCCGTTCTGCTCCAGCGCCAGCAGCTCATCCCAAAACTTGTTGGGATTAACATCATGCCCCAGCGCATCCACCAGCTCCTCCGAGGTCATCGGTGCATAGCTTTCTTCACGCATAAAATTTAATATTTTTTCACGTACATCCTTCGTCTGCATAATTTTACCTCTATTCTTCTTCACCCTCGCCTGCGGCGAGCTTGCGCGACGGTTGCGGCGTTTCATCCACAATCATCATCTTCGACAGACATTCCGCCAACAGCGTACCATCCTTTTTGCAGATAGTTCCCTGCATTTCAACCATACGCCCCTTGCGCTTCAGCTCGCGCCCGGTGCAGACAACCTCTTCACCTATCGCCAACGGCTGACGGTAGCGGATTTCAATCTTCGCCGTATAGGAAGGCTTGCCCTCCTTGGCAAAAAGATAATTGCCTGTCACCTCATCCAGCAACACTGCCACCAGTCCGCCGTGCATACGTCCGGGATAGCTCTGGTGCTCCCGGCGCGGCGTAAAATACGCTGTGCACTTGTCGTCGTCAATTTCAAAACGCATATGTAACCCGCTGGGATTATCCTTGCCACAGGCAAAGCACCAGCTGTATTCGTTATTATTCAACAATGACTTATCCATATTTCTTCGTCTACCCTTCAATATCCTTTTATTCAGCAAAAAAATCGGCGATTTCCTTAAAAACTGCCTCATGCTCGCGGTCCAGTGTCAGAATATGCCCGCTGTGCTCAAACCAGACTAATCTTCTGCTGCTGGCCGCAGCTAATTTGTTATAGATATATTCGGCACTGCGCGGCTGCACGGTATGCTCTGTTTTCGACTGCAAAATCAAACAGGGGATTTTGATTTCCGCCAGCAGCTGGTTCTTGCATTCATTAAGCAGCTTAAAAAGACTCATCAACGGCTTCGTCGGCATTTTGGCATAGGAGATGCAATATTCCTGCAGCTCCTGATAATTCTTCTTATGCTTAGGCAGGTAGTGGATGAAAAAGCGCAAGAACGCCAACAGCGGCGCACGCTTATCCTGCACAAAAATAGGTGCCGAAATAAAGGCAGCCTTCTTCACCGGCAGCTTTGCTGCCAGCTTGATAGCCAGCAATCCACCCATCGACAGGCCTGCCACATAAACGCTGTTAAAGCGCGCCAGCAGCTCCAGGCATTCCGCTTCAGCAGCAGCATACCAATCCGTCGCGGTGGTTGCCTCCAGGTCTTTGATGCTCGTGCCGTGGCCGGGAAGGCGCACACAGCTCACAGTATAACCAAGCGCATGCAGATAATCACCCAGCGGACGCATTTCCGACGGCGCACCGGTGTAACCATGCAAGAGCAAAACTGCCTTATTATTCTTTCCCTCCAGCAGAAATGATTCTGCACCTTCAATTATCCGCACAAGCTTCACCTCAAAATTATTCTATACTAATTTATATTATATCATAAAAAAAGCATACTGATTACAGCATGCTTTGATTTTGCAAGAACTTCATACATTGCGATGCAGAAAAGTACTGATTTTTGCCAACTACATACATTGCAATGTATGTAAATTGGTGTTTTTGAAAGGTTTTATACATCGGAATGTAGATAAAAAGAGGACGGTGCGCACCGTCCTCTTTTCATTTATTTAAGTTCTTATACTGCATATTTTCGCTACCAGTTAAAAGCTTAATATCTTCTTGATGCCACTCATCGCAAACATCAAAGAATTCCTCACTCTTGCGTTTTTTGAAAATACGAAAAGGTTGCTCTGTCGAGTTGTCATATATATGACAAACGTCTGCAACATGAACAACATCACAAACCTGAGCCAAAGCCTTATCATAGCGTTCTATTATTTTCTCGACCGGCACATCATGTCCACCTTCTGCGACACGAGATTTTATTCGATAAACATTAATAAAAGGGTCAACAGTTAAAATATAGTAACAACGTATAAAATAACCTGCTTCCTTAGCTCGTTGCAACAAATTTAAATTTCTAGGTGTAGACATAACTGTTTCAAAACAGAAGTCCTCTCTATTTTTCAAATGATCCTCTCTCTGCTTTTCAGCAATTTGCGCTGCAGTCAAATCATCGCATTTTAAATTTTTCTTGATTTCATCAGCATTAATATAGTCAACAGGTGGTTTTAATAAATCTGTAAAAGTACTCTTACCGGAACCGTTTGGTCCAGCAAAAACAATTATCTCCGGCTTTTTATTTGACTCTTTCGCTATAGCGTCCATGATTATATCTCCCACATACCTGAGTTTTGCTACCATCACTGCCAATTACACAAATACTCTGCGTTTCCCTATCATATGTAAAAATAGGCACATCCATAGCACGTTTCTTTTCTAATGCAATTTTTACGGCACAATTAGCACGTTTTACAACCTGCTCGTCAGAAATATATTTTTGTTGACTCATAAGACACCAACCTTTCTAAACACACTATCCTACTTACATAGTACTGTATTTCAGCAAAAAAGTCAAAAGCTATCTTGCGTATGCAAAAAGAGGACGGTACGTACCGTCCTCTTACTTTAATAAAATTATTCATGCTTTCGCTGTAACTTATTCGCCTTAGGCTTTTCAAGGACATACTATCAGGTATAGATCAATACAGCTCATTAAACATTTTCCTTAATTTGCAGTAATAATTTTTCTAGGTGAATGACATCAGGAAAAATAAGACCTATTCCTTTTCTATGCATAGCTAATATCCGTTTAGCTTTTTTAATAATTTCCTTCTCAACAGAAAATTTTACTTTTACAGCTTCCCCAGCCTTATTACAATATTCATTTTTAATATATTGCTGCGATATAGGACACATATTTTGCAACAAGAAGACCTTTTTATAACCTAAAACTTCCGCAAAGACTAACGTATCACATCGTTTATACTTGGCTACTTTCTTATCGTAAATAGCTTCATATTTTTCAACTTGTGACGATATAGGGATAAGCCAAAAGAGTCCTGTTTTTTTGTCTTCAAACGCATAAAAACATGGTCTGTCATGAGCCTGTCCTTGAGAAATTTCTTTATTAGACATCAGTTTTTCATCTTGAAAATCACGGAAATACTCATCTCGTATGTAATAAAAATGACCAGTTAGCATCTTACACCTCGAAAAAAAGACTTCACTCAATACGAATGAAGTCTTTAACATTTGAACTTGACTATATTTTAGTTGCATGTCAAGCAGCAACAAACATTTGAACTTGACTATATTTTAGTTGCATGTCAAGCAGCAACAAACAGGACTATGCCTTTATTTATAGTATAAAGGTAAGTCTTTAATCTGTCAAGAAACATTTCTCCCTCAAGCCACTGCAAAAAGAGGACAGTGCGCACCGTCCTCATATATTTTTACAACCCTAGCTGCGCTCTAAGTGCTCTTTGCAGTAACTGAGAAAAGTTAATCTTTTTCTTTTCTGCCAATTCGTTCAGATACCAGGGAATCGAGAGAGTTTTCTTAACGGAACGGTTATCCATCTTTGCACGTATGCCAAACATATTCACATCAATAAAGCAGATGGTTTCATTGGCTGCAATATGCATATCTCTATATTCAGGAACCGGAATAACCTCATCATCCTGCTCCATTCCCCAAAGATGCAATTCCAAGGCACCCTTAGCCTGATTAACAGCTTGCTGAATATCCTCACCCGAGGCAACACAGCCCGGTAAATCAGGAAAATATATATTGTAGTTTTTTTCATTTTTTTCTATAATGGCGGGAAAAATATAATTGTCCAGGTAGTTTTTGTACATAGAAATTTCTCCTCGTAAATTACTTTAATCCGGCTTGCTTTAAAATACTTGCCTCTGTTTTCAGGCTTATGTCATCGCTTATTTTATGCGCAGCAATAGTTACGCGACTAGGTTTGGTAGGATGCTTGTACTGCCTGTGACTTCCAGATAACGTATAATAAGTTGCGCAAATTCAATT
>NZ_GL830928.1 GCF_000188175.1 Phascolarctobacterium succinatutens YIT 12067
ATGTGACATGTCTTTTTTCTTTTACCGTCAGCCATCTTATGACCAGCAGCGGGGCTGGCTGCCCAACCGCCACGTCTAAAGGAGCTATGCGACGAGCAAATGCGATTGTGGCGAGGCGTATCGACGAGCTGATGTAATCAGCTTGTCGATTGAGGATAGAATCTACTATTATGCAGTAAAGTCGGTAGCGGCAACTTCTTAATGAAGTATTGCTGCAAGGAGTATTTTTGGAGGGATAGATAGCCATGCTTGAAGGAGCGAAGCGACGCGCAAGCATGTGTCAGGCTTACTACCGTACTTCTTATATTCGCGCGAGATATATCGTTTCGGTCAGCAGCAATTTCTTAATGCAAATTTCGTGTGGAACCAGGACGAAGTGCCGCAAAACTCGCGCTATGCAAAGAGATTTTATTATAGTAGATAGCTTAGCGCTCATACAATGCAACACTTAGCGGTTCGTGTCAAACCAATCAGCTTCGCTCTTCGAGCTTGCTTCTTGGGACACTATCGCATGGCGCGCATGAGCCAATCAGCATCGCCCTGCGGACTCGCTTCTTGGATGAGCCCGCAGATGATTCCGGACACTCATTCGCTAAAATTGCTATTCCTTGCACGATATTACCTCTCGCTCGATTTACTTGCTTTCTTATCAATCAGCATTGTTCTGCAGATTTGCTTTGACAAAAAAGATTGATACAACTATCTACACTCAAAAAACTTCCCATAAACTTCAACGCGCCCCGCTTCATATTTCTATGAATCAGGGCGCGTTTTATATACAGACGGATGAAGTTCTGACTAAATCCTTACTTTAAATATTTTTGGATTAACTCCATATCAGGTGTTGTGTAATAAGTATTCTGGTTTGTAAAAACAACAAAGCCGGGTTTGCTGCCTGCAGGCTTCTTTACATAGCGTCTTTGTACGCAGTCGACCGGAACATTGCTGCCGTCGCGCGCTTTGCTGAAATATGCTGCCAGCTGCACAGCAAGATTAATATCCTCCTGACGTGCTTCCGGCAGTGACGTTTTCAAAATAACGTGCGAGCCGGGGATATCTTTAGTATGGAACCATAAATCTTTAGGATTGCCCAAGGTAAAGGTAACATAATCGTTCTGCTTATTATTCTTACCGATATACAAATCTGCTTCAGGATTTAAACGGATATGCAGAGGCTGAGATTTTTGCAGTCCGGCATTTTTCTTCTTTTTATTCGTGTCCTTAAGCAAACCGCTGCCAAGCATTTCCTGATTAATCTCTTCAATTTCTTCCTTCGTTGTAGCGGTGAGCAGTGAAGCGTCCAGGCTTTCCAGATAAGCAAGCATTTCTTCCGTAGATTCCTGCTGGATACGTACTTCGGTTTGAGCGCGCTTGTACTTATTATAGCGCTTGTAATAGGCCTGTGCGTTTTCCGTAGGCGAAAGGATGGGGGAAAGGCTGACCGTAACCGGCTCGCCGTCATAAATATTGATCAGCTCGGCGCTTGTCTGGCCTTTTTTTATCTGGTAGATATTGGCCATGATAGTATCTGCCAGCATACGCTGTTCCTCGGCATTGGCTGCATGAGCTAAATCCTCTTGCAGGGCCTGTAGCTTTTTCTTGAGTTTGGCAGTTTCGCTGTTCACCAGCTTTTGCAGCTGTTCGTGACGCGGAAGCTGGATAGGCTTCAGGCTGACAGCAAAATTGAGCGCACTGTTGATATCGGTAAATTCTTTAACCTGCATGCCCTCCTGCACATTCTGCGGAGACAATACTAGCAAGGTTTTTACCTGATTAGTACGGCTGATGAGCGCATAGACAGGATGCTTGGCGGCCTGCATCTGCATATCTGCCTGCAGCTTGCCGATAACCTGCGCTAGGGACTGGCAGGTGGAGCTTTCCAGACGCACCTCCTGCGGCAGGATATCCGCAGCGGCTAAAAGCTCCAGTGTTGTCATTTTGCCGACACCGGTGGTAGCACTGATAAAGGCCTTGGCGAAGTTGGCTGCAGGCAGACTGTTGGCAGTCTGCACAATTTTTGCCGGGTCATCAGTCAAAAGGTTAAGACCTTCCTGCGGCGGGGGCGCAATATAGGCTTTGCCAGGAAGGATAGTGCGATAGCTGCTCTGGGCTGCGCTTACATGCTTCAAAGAGTCGATAATAACATCATCCTGCGTAAGAATGATATTGCTGTTTTTACCGGTAAGCTCAAAAATCAGCTTTTTGGTAATAATTTTACTGGAGGCACCTAAAAGATCTATTTCCAGTGTAATAATGCGGTCCAGGCCGCTTTGGCTGATTTTCGTGATACGTCCTTCTTCCAGATGCTTGCGCAGAAGCATACAGAAGGTGGGAGGAGTTTCCGGGTTTTCCGGCAGCTGCTGCGGCAGATAAAGCACACAGCTGCCGTTATGCATATCCGCCAACAGACTGCTTGTATCGCGTGTTCTGCGGACGAGCAGCAGCAGTGACTGCGGATTAGGCATATATACCTTATATATTTTGCTGCCCAGCAGTTCTTCATTTAATGTATCTGTAAGAAGCTTTAAAGTTAAGCCTTCAATGTTCATAGGGACTCCTTTCGGTGCAGGCTCGGCAAAGTTTTTTGAACCTGCGAGAATACAATGCAATTTATTAATTTATCATATTATACTCCATTACCTGCAACAAGTATAGCAAAACAAAAATGGGCCATTTCTTTATCTAAGCGACGAAAAACGAAGAAAAATGCTGAAATCATTAGAGAAATATGGTATAATAAATTTTCAAGATAAGATTGAAGCAAAAAATACTTATCTTTTAAGCTGAAATAATATCACCTTTGCTGGTGAGGATGAAGGAGGAAGCCTGTGTTAAAAAGTATGACCGGTTTCGGCCGTGGTTCCTACGAGGATGCAGATTTTTCTGTTAACATTGAAATGAAAACCGTGAACCACCGGTATAACGAGGTTGCTATCCGTTTACCGCGATTTTTGAATCCTTTGGAGGATAAAATCCGCAAAACTATTTTAAAAACCGTTAGCCGTGGACGTATTGATGTGTTTATTACTGCTGATTATAATGTCAGCGGCAACTGTACTCTGAAGGTTGATAAAAACCTTGCTGCTGCCTATCATAAGGCATTGCAGGAGGTAGGCGTTGCTATCGGAGCCGACGTTGCAGGCATTAACGCTGCTGCAGAAATTCTCTATTTATCAAAATGCCCTGACGTGATTAACGTTAAGGAAGGCTTTTTTGATGTAGAAAGCGTTTGGCCCAAGGTTGAGCAGGCTGTTGAGCAGGCTGTTGCTAATTTGGTAGCTATGCGTGAAACAGAGGGTGGCAATATCTACGGTGATTTTATTTACCGTGCAGATCTGATTGCCGAAAAGCTGGCACAGATTGAGGAGCGTTCTCCCTTAGTTGTGGAAGAATACCAGGCTAAGCTGCAGGAGCGTCTGACTAATCTTCTGGCTGACAATAATATCAAGGTTGAGCCGGAGCGCTTGCTGCAGGAGGTAGCAATTTTTGCTGACCGCACCAGCATTACGGAAGAAATAGTCCGCTTGAAGAGCCATATCAAGCAATTCAAGACTATCATTGCTTCCGACCAGCCGGTAGGACGCAAGCTGGACTTCCTTATTCAGGAATTCAACCGTGAAGCAAATACTATTGCTTCCAAAGCCAACGATTATACTATGGCGCAGATAGTCGTAGAAATTAAGGCGGAAATAGAAAAAATCCGTGAGCAGATTCAGAACATCGAATAAAACTGGAGGAAGTTATGGATATAAAGCTAGTTAATATCGGCTTTGGCAACATTGTTGCAGCCAACCGCATTATTTCTATTATCAGTCCGGAATCGGCACCGATTAAACGTATTATCCAGGAAGCCCGCGATAAGGGCATGCTTGTGGATGCAACCTACGGACGTCGTACTCGTGCTGTAGTTGTTGTGGACAGCGGTCACATCATCCTGTCTGCGGTACAGCCGGAAACTGTAGCCAACCGTCTGGTAGCACAAACTGCTGATTCTGAAGAAGAGGAGTAATTGGATCATGAGCAACGATATTGATAATGTTACTCCTAAGGGAGTACTTCTTGTAGTATCCGGTCCGTCGGGAGCAGGCAAAGGAACTATTTGCCAGATGCTGAGAGACCAGCTGCCGGATTTAGGTTATTCTATTTCTGTTACTACACGCGCACCGCGCACGGGTGAGGTTGACGGAGAAAGCTATTTCTTCAAAACAATTCCCGATGTTAAGCAGATGATTGAAAAGGGCGAGCTGCTGGAATATGCCGAAGTATACGGCAATTATTACGGCACACCGCGCAAATACGTGGAAGAGCAGTTGGAATCCGGCCGTGACGTACTGTTGGAGATTGATATTCAGGGCGCTTTGCAGATTAAAAAGCGCTTCCCTGAAGGCGTATTTGTTTTCATCGTACCGCCTTCCTTAGATGAGCTTTCCGCACGTATTTATAAACGTGGTACAGACAGCGAGGATGTTATTAAGCGCCGTATGGCTTCCGCAGCCAGCGAGCTGACCTACGCAGCGGAATATGACTATATCATCGTTAATGATATTGCGGAAAAGGCAGCGCAAAAGGTACTTACAATTATGGAGGCTGAGCGTTACCGCGTAGCCAGAACATATTTTATTGTTGATAAGATTTGTAAAGCTAAAAAATAAATTTACATTATGCAGCAGTCTGCTGTGTGAACCATGAAATACTTAAAGGAGTGATTCTATAATGTCTATGGTAGATCCGTCTATTGACTATTTGGCAGAAAAAGTAGATAGCAAATACACTTTGGTTATTTTGGCAGCAAAAAGAGCACGCGAGCTCACTATTCCCGGTGTAAATTCCGCGGAAAAAGAGGTCAGCGCTGCGCTGAAGGAAATTGCTAACGATACTATTACCTACGAGCGTACTAAAAACGTATAACAGCGGGAGGGTAAAACCTTGTTAAAGGGCAAAAAAATTGTTTTGGGAGTAACCGGCGGTATTGCCGTTTATAAAGCTGTAGATCTTGTAAGCCGTCTGCGTAAGCAGGGCTGCGAGGTGCGTGTGGTCATGACCGAGCATGCGCAGCAGTTTGTTGCTCCGTTAACCTTCAAGGAAATCAGCGGTAATGCTGTTGCTACCAGCATGTGGAACAGCAACCAGGAATTTAATGTTGAGCATATTGCTTTGGCAAATTGGGCAGATGCTTTCTTAGTTGCGCCTGCTACCGCTAATATTCTGGCTAAAATGACATATGGCATTGCGGATGATCTGCTGAGCACTACGCTTTTGGCAGCTCAGGCACCGATAGTTGTCTGCCCCGCAATGAATACCGGTATGTATCTTAATGCTGCAACTCAGGAAAATATCGCTAAGCTGCAAAGCCGCGGTATTACTGTAATGCCGCCTGCTTCCGGACATCTTGCCTGCGGCACCAGCGGCCCTGGCCGTCTGCCTGAACCGCAGCAGATTGTGGAGTTCATGAGCAGCTTTTTTGCCGGCCGTGAGGGCGATCTGCGTGGCCTGAAGGTACTCGTTACCGCAGCAGGTACACGTGAACCGATTGACCCCGTTCGCTTTGTCGGCAACCGTTCCAGCGGCAAGATGGGCTATGCCGTAGCTCAGATGGCTGCCGAGCGCGGTGCAGAGGTATTGCTTATCAGCGGTCCATCTGCGCTTGCCGTACCGCCTAATGTGAAGGCTGTGCAGGTTGAATCGACCAATGAAATGCTGGAGGCCTGCCTGGCAGCCTACGATGCAGTTGATATCGTTATTAAGGCAGCGGCTGTTGCCGATTACCGTCCGCGTGATGTGGCAGACCAAAAGATTAAGAAGAAAACAGACGATGCTCTGACTGTAGTTATGGATAAAAATCCGGATATCCTCAAAACCTTGGGTGCGAAGAAAACGCATCAGGTATTGGTTGGCTTTGCTGCAGAAACGCAAAACCTGTTGGCTAACGCCCGCGAAAAGGTAGTCAAGAAGAATCTTGATATGATTGTAGCTAACGATGTTACGGCTGCCGGTGCCGGATTTAACTCCGATACCAATATCGTTAAGTTCCTTTACGCCAACGGCGATGTATGCGAGCTGGAGCAGATGCCGAAGGTTGATGTGGCGAACCGTATTTTGGACGAGGCGTTGCGTATTCGTAGAGAGCGCGCTTGATAGAGCGCGTATAAGACCGCATCTGCGTCATGACCGCTCCTCGACGTACTAGAAGTACGTCGTCGTCGCAATCATTTAGCATCTGCAGCCTTCTCCGCGTTCTTTGGAGTAGGGATTGCAAGGATACGTATGCATTATGAATCCCTGTATAATAGAATTAAATTCTATTTAGTATCGGCCATTACGGAAAAGGCGTTTTCACATATTTTTCGTAAAAAAAGTACTTGTCATTATCTTGATTTTGTTATATAATGGCATCTGTAACCAATTTAATACAACTCATCAAGAGCGATGGAGGGAATGGCCCTGTGAAGTCGCAGCAACCATTGCAGCGTGACAGCTGTAAAACGGTGCTAAGTCCTGCAGTTTATCTGTAAGATGAGAATGCTAAGAGTAATAATTTAAGGCGTTCTCATAATGAGAACGCCTTTTCTTATACCATCTAAACACTCTCAACAACGTTTTTTATTTATGAAAGGAGCTACCAATGAGAAAATTATTTACTTCCGAATCCGTTACCGAAGGTCATCCCGATAAAATAGCAGACCAAATTTCCGATGCTGTGCTTGATGCCATCCTGGCTCAAGATCCTAAAGGCCGTGTTGCTTGCGAAACTATCGTTACTACCGGTCAGGTTCACATTTTCGGCGAAATTTCTACCCAATGCTATGTTGATATCGCACACATTGCTCGCGAAACTATCAACAATATCGGTTACAACCGTGCAAAATTCGGTTTTGACGGCAACACCTGCGGTGTGCTGATTTCCATCGACGAGCAGTCCCCTGATATCGCTATGGGCGTTGACAAAGCGCTGGAAGCTAAGGAAGGCCAGGCTGCTGAGGAAGAAACCGGTGCCGGCGACCAAGGTATGATGTTCGGTTATGCAACCAACGAAACCGAAAGCTACATGCCGATGCCTGCATATCTGGCTAACAAGCTGGCTCTGCAGCTGACCAAGGTTCGTAAGGAAGGCGTGCTGCCTTACCTGCGTCCGGACGGCAAAACTCAGGTTACCGTTGAATATGACGACGGCAAACCTGTTCGTGTAGATACTATCGTTATTTCTTCCCAACATGCACCGGAAGTTTCCAACGAGCAGATTCGCAAAGATATTATCGAAAAGGTTATTGCACCGATTGTTCCCGCAGAAATGCTGGATGCGGAAACTAAATACTACATCAATCCGACCGGCCGTTTTGTTATCGGCGGTCCTCAGGGTGATGCTGGTCTGACCGGCCGTAAAATCATCGTTGACACCTATGGCGGTATGGCTCGTCATGGCGGCGGTGCTTTCAGCGGCAAGGACCCCTCTAAGGTTGACCGCAGTGCTGCTTATGCTGCACGTCACGTTGCTAAAAATATCGTTGCCGCAGGTTTGGCAGATAAATGCGAAATCCAGCTGGCATACGCTATCGGCGTAGCACATCCGGTTTCCGTTCTGGTTGAAACCTTCGGCACCGGCAAAATCAGCGAGGACAAGATTGTTGAGCTGGTTCGTAAAAACTTCTCCCTGAGCCCGACCGGCATTATCCGTGAGCTGGATTTGCTGCGTCCTATCTACAAGCAGACTGCTGCTTATGGTCATTTCGGACGTACCGATGTAGATCTGCCGTGGGAGCATACTGAAAAGGCTGCTGCACTGCGCGAGCAGGCAGGCCTGTAAGATTAATTTAAAACTGTCGAAAGCACGCTGCTTGCAGCGTGCTTTTTCTATGCCTGCCTGTGGCTTTGCTCTTGCTAACTTATCTTGATAAGGGGTATAATATTATTATCTATAACTATAATTACTCCGTAATAAACTAAGCTAAAATTAAACTTACCCCATTATAATTTACCCCCAAGGGAATGGTGCAGGGAGGAAAGAAAGTGAATTTACAGAATCGCAAGGTTAAGATAGCATTTGGCCTGATGCTGGCGGTATGCGTAATTATCGGCTACCGTATTTACAGCAATATTCAGGCTGATAAGGCGCGTGCTGCCAGACTGTCGCAGGTACGCAATGTGGCGGTCGTTACTGCTCACCCCATAAGGCAGACGATTGTTCCCAGTCTGAGCTTTTCCGGCAGTTTGGACCCGGAATGGCAGGCAGAGGTTGCCGCTAAGGTGGACGGACGCTTGGAAAAGGTTTATGTCCGTGAAGGTGACCGTGTGAGCCGTGGGCAGGTGTTGGCAATTTTGGAGCAGGCTGATACCGATGCCAATCTGTTGAGCGCCAAGGGCAGCTTTTTGGATGCACAGACAAGCTTGCACAAGGCGGAAACAGATTTGCAGCGCTATGAAAAGCTATATGCTACGGGTGCTGTTTCGCAGCAGGTGGTGGATGATTACCGCTTTGCGCGTGATAATGCTGCAGCTAAGCTGGAGGCTGCCAGAGGCAGTCTGCGGGCGATGGAGTCTAAGTCTGAGGGCACGGTGCTGACAGCGCCGGCTGATGGCATTATTTCTAAGCGTTATTATCAGGAGGGCTATTACGCAAAGGCAGGTACGCCTATTTTTGCCGTTGCTGATATCTCTATGCTGAAAACTACGATTCATATTCCCGAAGGACAGATTGCCGGTGTACATGTCGGCAATGAAGCAAGTATTACCCTGCCTGCTTATCCCGGTAAAAAGCTGATAGGCAAAATTACCCGCATCGCTCCGGTTGCGGATTTGCCGGCGCATACTTTTGCGGCAGAGGTGAGCGTGGATAACAGCGAAGGTCTTTTGGCCGGCGTCTATGCCAACGTTACGCTTACAGCTTCACCTAAAGCTGATGTGCTGACTATTCCGGTGCAGGCTATTGTGATGCGTGATGACCAGCAGACGGTATTTGTTGTTGATGATAAAGGCGTTGTACAGCGCCGTGTGCTGAATGTCGGCTATACGAATGATAAGCTTGCTGAAATAGTGAGCGGACTGGATGAAAAGGATACTATTGTTACCGAAGGACATAACAAGCTGCGTGAAGGCAGCAAGATAGATTTGAAAAAGGCTGGTAAATAACGATGATTGGAACATTTATCAAGCGGCCGGTATTTACCACCATGTTTATTTTGCTGTTGGTGGTGTTCGGTATCCGCTGCTATCCGGAAATCGGCGTTGATTTGAATCCTGATGTTGATTTGCCTATTGTCAGCGTGCGTGTTACTTATAGCGGTGCTTCGCCGCAGGAAATGGAAACGCTGGTTACCAAGCCGATTGAGAACCGCGTCAGTCAGGTTTCGGGTATCAAGACGCTGTCTTCAACTGTGCTGGAAGGCTACAGTGAAACAGTTCTGGAATTTAATATCGGTGTCGACCCGCAGGTGAAGGCCAGTGAGGTGCGTGAAAAGGTTGCCAGTGTGCGCAAGGCTCTGCCTGATGATATCGACGAGCCGGTAACGCAGACTGTTGACATCAACTCCCGCGCGATTGTGGCCTATACCTTTGCTTCGCCTTCGCGCAGCCGTGGTGAAATCCGCCGCATTGTGGAGGATAATATTAAGGATGAGCTGCAGATGGTGGAGGGTGTTTCCGAGGTTACTGTTGTCGGTGCCAGCCAGCGTGCTATCCGCATTGTGCTGAAGCCGGAAAAGCTGGCGGAATACGGTATTGCCTATCAGACAGTGCGCAGTAAGCTGAACGCCAATAACTATAATACTCCCGGCGGTAAGGCGAAAAATGACGCTATGGAAATCACTGTGCGTACCTTAGGCAAGTATAACAATATTAATGATATCAAGCAGGTGGTAGTTGCTAATCATACCGGCCGTCCTGTTTATATCAGTGAAATTGCCGATGTGCTTGATTCCTGGGAGGATGAGGATACCTTTGCCAGTGCTAACGGTGTTCCTTGCGTTATGACCTTTGTGCGCAAGCAGTCCAAAACCAATACTGTTGATGTTACCGATAATGTCAATGCCAAGATGGAGGAGCTGAAGCATAGCAATCTGCCGCCCGATATCATTGTTGATAAGGTGCGCGACCAGTCCAACTATATACGCGACAATATTGCGGATGTCTGGAATGCGATTCTTTTCGGCGGTTTTCTGGCGCTTTTGATAACATATTTATTCCTGCGCAATTTCCGTGCGACTATTATCGGCGGTCTGTGTATTCCTACCTCTATTATCGCCACCTTCTTTATGATGAAGGTTATGGGCTTTACATTGAATAATATGTCGCTGATGGCTTTGAGCCTGGCAGTCGGCATTTTGATTGATGATGCGATTGTAGTAATTGAAAATATTTTCCGCCATATTGAGATGGGACAGACGCCGTTTGTGGCAGCCAAGGAAGCGACGGAGGAGCTGACGCTGGCGATTTTGGCGACGTCCCTGAGCTTAATGGCTGTATTTGTGCCTATCGGCAATATGGGTGAAACCATCGGCCAGTTCTTCAAGCAGTTCGGTCTGACGGTTGCTTTTGCGGTAGCGTTCTCTACTATTGTAGCCTTTTCGCTTACGCCAATGGTTTCGGCGTACTGGATTAAGGCAGAAACCGAGGAGCAGAGCAGCAAGGAGCGCACGCATTTTGTGCAGAGGGCTCTCGATAAATTTGAAGCAGGCTTCCAGTCCGTGCGTGAAATGTATGACAGCTTAATGGCCTGGGCTTTAGAAAGACCTAAGAAGGTTGTTGCCGTAGGTATCATTTCGCTGTTGCTGAATTTGCTGCTGCTTCCGTTTGTGGGTACGGAATTCCAACCTACATATGATTCGGGTGAATTCAGCGTCAATGTTAAAGCGCCCATCGGCACCAGTTTGCAGAAAACTGTAGAGCTGGCCAAGCCGTTGCAGCAGGAGATTTCGCAGTTGCCGGAGGTCAAAATCGTGGCGCTTAATATCGGCAACGGCCGCAATCCTGTTAACCAGGGTTCTCTGGATATCCGCCTGAAGCCAAGCAATGAGCGTGAACGCAGCATGCAGCAGATAATGGATGATTTGCGCGGACGCTTCCAAAATGTTGAAGGCCTGAAGGTTACCGTTGTATCAAACCAGGGCGGTGGCCGTGGTGACAGCCGTCCGGTGCAGATTGGTCTGCGCGGCAGCAATATCAAGGAGCTGAAAAATTACGCTCAGCAGTTGGCAGATATGATACGCCGGACTGAGGGTGCGACCGACGTTGATATATCCGATTCGGAAGAGCAGCCGGAAATCGTGGTCAAACTGGACCACGCCAAGGCCAGTGAATTCGGTCTTGATGCTACGGAGGTTGGCAAGGTTATCGAAATGGCTATTATGGGCAAAAGCACCAGCAACAGCTATACCATCGGTGACAATGACTATGATATTATTTTGCAGCTGGAGCAAAGTCAGCGCACTAATATCAATGATGTTATGAACCTGCGCATTTCTTCTTCCGCAGGTCAGTTCATCCGCTTGGGGGATATCGCAGATGTGCGCTACGGCAGCGGTCCTACACGCATTGAGCGTGAGGATAAGCAGCGTCAGATCGTTGTTTATGCCAACACAGTAGGTATTTCGCCCGGTGATTTAATCGGCAAGGTGCGCGATGAATATATTCCTGAGCTGAATTTGCCGCCGGGATATAACTATAAGATGATTGGTCAGGCCGATAACATGGCACGCTCCTTTAAAGAGGTTTATAAGGCCGTTATTCTGGCCATAGTTGTAGTATACATGGTGCTGGCGGCGCAGTTCGAAAGCTTTTCGCAGCCGCTGATTATCATGGTATCATTGCCGTTTGCGATTATCGGCGCTATCCTGGGCCTGCTTGTTGCAGGACAGACGGCGAACATGATGAGCATGATTGGCTTTACCATGCTTCTGGGTCTTGTTACCAAAAATGCTATTTTGCTGATTGACTATGCCAACCAGGAGCGTGAAAAGGGCATGTCTATCCGTGAAGCAGTGCTCTTGGCCTGCTCGCTGCGTCTGCGTCCTATTCTTATGACAACATTGTCTACGATACTTGGTATGCTGCCGATTGCTCTCGGCATCGGCGAGGGTGCGGAGCTGCGCCAGTCTATGGGCGTGGTGCTGATAGGCGGCTTAACAACCTCCACCTTACTGACGTTGGTGGTTGTTCCGTTGATTTATCTGCTCTTTGAGGAGTGGAAGGCGAAAAACTATGTGCAAAGAGGAGAATAGGAGTGAAACAGTTGACACCGAAGGCCTTTGCCGATTATCTGGCAGAGGCTGCAGAAAAAATCCGTCAGGATGGTTTCAGTATTGTTAAGGATAATCCGATAAATTATGGCCAGCAGATTGCAGTACAGTTTTGTGAGGCTAAGGCATCCGTGAATATATATAACGGCAAAAAAGGACTGACGCATGTTTATAACGGTGACAGTGCCTTAAAGCAAAGATTAATGCTGGTGCTGGAGGGAGTGCAGAATGCGTCTGAGGAGCTGCAGCCTGCAGCCGCAGGAGCAACAGTAAGCAACGGCCTGTGGGCAGGCAGTGATGAATCCGGCAAGGGTGATTTCTTCGGCAGCCTGGTTGTGGCGGCCACAGTAGTGGACAACACAACGGCAGCTAAGCTGCAGGCTGCAGGCGTTAAGGACTGTAAGCTGCTGACTGATAAAAAAATCCTTGAGCTGGAGAATGTTATCAAGGCAACCGTTGTTGATTATAGTGTGCTGGAGCTGAAGCCGAAGATTTATAATCTGCGCTATGAGCAGGTAGCGGCTGCCGGAGGCAAGCTCAACCAGCTTTTAGGCTACGGACATGTGGCGGCGCTCAGTCAGGTGCTGGAGCGGCAAAAGGATTGCCACAGCGCTTTGATTGACCAGTTTACCCAGTCTACGGTAAATTTAAAGGCTTTGCAGCAGCGCTTCCCCGGCTGCAGCGTGCGCCAGCAGCCTAAGGCAGAAAGCAACCTGGCGGTTGCCGCTGCCTCGGTGCTGGCCCGCGCCCGCTTCTTGCGGACGATGGACGAGCTGGCGCAGCAGGCCGGCGTAGGCGATCTGCCGAAGGGCGGCGGCGAGCAGGCAACGGCATGTGCCCGCCGCTTAGCAGAAAAATATGGCAAAGATGCTTTGCGTGAATATGTAAAGCTGCACTTTGCCAATTACAAAAGAGTGTAGAGATTATGAAAAAACTAATTGTTAACGCAGATGATTTCGGTCTGCATCCTTTGATTAACGCAGGTATTATTAAGGGCTATCGGGAGGGCTTTATTACCAGCACCTCGTTGATGCCCAGTGCTCCCTGCTGGCAGGAGGCGGTGCAGCTGGCGCAGGAAAATCCTCAGCTCGGTATAGGTGTGCATCTGACGCTTGTCGGCAGCGTGGCACCTGTACTTCCTGCAGGCAAGGTCAGCAGCCTTTTGGATGAGCAGGGATTGTTTTTGGCGGATTACGTTGCCTTTGCCAAGCGCTTTTACAGCGGCAGCGTCAAGCGCAGCGAGCTGGAAGCGGAGCTACGCGCGCAAATCGAAAGGGCGTTGGAAGCTAAAATAAACATTACGCATATCGACAGCCATCAGCATACGCATGTGCTGCCGGGAATTAATGCACTTGTATTAAAGCTCTGTAATGAGTATAATATTATAAGGGTACGTATACCTAAGGAAGCCTATACCTTTACCGGAGGTTTTCATACAGGTATCGGCAGAATGATCGGTCGCAGCGGGCTCAGCTTTTGTGCTCAAATGGCGGCGCAGCGCGCTGACAGCCTTGGGCTAAAGCATCCGCAGCATTTCTTCGGCATGCTGGCAGGCGGTCATCTGAATGCGGAGCTTGTAGGCAATATCCTGCATCAGCTTCCGGATGGCGTCAGCGAACTGATGACGCATCCCGGTCTTGATTCTGCTGCCTTGGGAAAAATATTTCCCTGGCAATATCATTGGCAGGAGGAAATGCAGGCGTACCTTGACAGCGGCAATAAAAAGCTGCTGCAGCAGGAGCATATTCAGCCTGTTAATTTTACGGCCTGCTAAAGCTCTTGTACTAAAAAAATAAGCTCATTTGGAGTCTGCTAGATGAATAAAAAATTATTGTTCCGCTTAGGTCTGCTTTTTGGCTTTGTCCTGTTGATTTCGGCGGCGGTTATTTATTTTACATTTGATATACGGACCTTGGAATACCTGACGATGTTCGAGCCTCGCTGTATTCTGCTGGCTTTGTCATGTCTTGCGATAGGCTTGATTTTTGACGGCCTGCGCCTGATAACCCTGGCTTCGGTGACAGACGAGAAGCTGACCTTTCATCAGATAGTGAATGTAGTTCTGAGCAACTACTTTTTGGCGTTGGTAACGCCGGGTGCCAGCGGCGGCGCCATTGCTCAGGTTATGTTTATGCGTAAGGCCGGGGTGCCTGTCGCCAAATCTACGGTAGTAGTTTTGGTGCGCACCGTTATGTCCATTATCTTCCTTATTCTGCTGGTGCCGGTGGTGCTGCACAGCGATGCGGATATAGTAAAATGGATGCCTGCGTCTGTACTGACAATTCTTTCGGTGCTGTTTATATCACTGCCGATCATCGTAATTTCCTTGCTGCAAACACGTTATCCCGAGAAGGCGATTATGTGGTTTACCCGTAAGCTTTCATTTACTACGCAGCGCAATTGCTTTATCTGGTATAACGAGTTCAAGAACGCCGTTGTAGTTATGGGCAAGCATCCGAAGATGGTTTTCCGTGCGTTTATCGAATCCGGTGTGAGCCTGCTCTTTATTTATGCCACTGTGCCTGCTTATTTTACCGGTCTGAATATTGATTTTGACCTGGGGCAGGTTATGGGACGCATGGTACTGCTGAATTTAATACTGTATTTTTCGCCTACACCCGGTGGCAGCGGTGTAGCGGAGGCAGGCTTCTTGGTGCTGTTTTCCAATATTTTGCCTAACGGTGTTGAAGGCATCATGGCAGTTCTCTGGCGCTTTACGGCAGAATATCTGCCCTTTATGCTGGGAGCGGTAGTAACAATCAGAGCTTTTGGCAGCGATGTGCTGAATATGGCTTCGATTAAGAGCAAAACTACCGAGGGTAAGAAAAATGAGTAGTTGGTATATTAATTTTGAAGTTATGTTGAGGGATGGAAACTGATGAATCAGATTGAAAAAAACAGCCTGCTGATTGTAGCAGGCACTGCGTTATTTATGATTATGTTCGGTATCGGCAGCATTCCGCTGCTGGATCCGGATGAACCCGTATATGCGGAAACAGCAAGAGAGATGCTGGCTGCCGGTGATTTTTTGTCACCGAGAATTTTTGGCAATTTCTGGTATGATAAGCCGCCTATGTATTATTGGCTGGTTGCTGTTGCTCAGTTTATTTTCGGTGACAGCGAATGTGCGGCCCGCTTTCCTGCGGCTTTAATGGCCTGTGGTACCTCTGTGATGATGTATGTAGGTATCACAAGGCTGTTCAATGAGCGTGCAGGCTTCTGGTCTGCCATGATTCTTACAAGCTGTGTAGAATTTTTCTATATGGGCAAGGCGGCGGTGACAGATACAACGCTGCTCTTTTTTATGACAGGTGCGTTGCTGAGCTTTATCCATAAGCGTTATTGGCTGATGTATGTGTGCATGGCGCTGGCTACTGTTACCAAAGGTCCTATCGGTATCGTATTCCCGGGAGCGATTATTTTTCTGTATCTGGTGGCTATGGGCCAGCTGCGTGAGATTTTACGCATGCACGTTATCCGTGGTTTGCTGTTGTATTTTCTCATCGCATCACCCTGGTATTACGCTATGTATACAGTGCATGGCATGGAATTTATCAATACCTTCCTGGGCTTTCACAATATAACGCGCTTTACGACGGCTGAACATGCTAACCGCGTGACCTTCTGGTATTATTTTCCTGTAATAATCTTAGGCTTGTTCCCCTGGACAGGTATGCTGTGGCAGGCTGCTAAAGCATCTGTAAGCGAAAGCCGTATAGATGATATGCGCAAGCTGCTGTTCTTCCACGTTTGGTGGATTTTCGTGCTGCTGTTCTTTACTATCTGCAAAACAAAGCTTGTATCCTATATTCTGCCGTTGTTCCCTGCTATGGCGGTAATTATCGGCTGGAATATAGCGAGAATGCAAAGCAGACTGCGCCATAACACAACCTTTTACGGTTGGGCGGCAGGCAGCGGTATTATGTTTGTACTGCTTGGCGTGGGCTGGATTATCGGTGCGCAGTATCTGCCGGAGGCTGACTTCAGCCTGGTGATGCTGGGTGTGCTGACCTTGCTTTTGGGTGCAGCAGCAGTTTTCGCTCTGCTGTATTATCGCGATATCGAGCTGGCATCCTGGCTGCATGTGATGATTGGCGCTGTGACGATGTGTGTTGCCTTTGCTTTTGTTTTGCCGGTAATTGCCGACCGATTCAGTGTAAAAACTATGAGCAGCGTGTATAAGGAACAATGTGAGCAGCAGACGCCTGTTTATGTAGACAAGTTCCTGCGCCCCGGCTTCATGTATTATGCAGGCAAACCCGGTATCGAAATGATTCCGCAGACAGGTGCTTTGACAGATGCTTTGCGTGACGGCAGCAAAAAATATCTATTGGTGCGCGGTTTGGAATACCGTCGCGTGCAGAAGGCGGGTCCGTTGCCGAATAATGTGCGCACAGTAAAGGAAATCAGCGATATCTATCTGCTGGAGCAAAATTGAGTATTAATAATCAATTGTTGAGATGCCGTGATAAAACCTAGCCTTTAACAGAAAAAACAGTGGAGGTTTACCGTCAGGTAAATTCCCACTGTTTTTTAGTGTAAAAAAATTTCTTAAACTTTAGCGATTCTATAATTTGTGAGGTTGGTTTTATCTCAGCCTCTTTTCTTATGCAAAAACTCCCCATCCGTCTTACCTTGCGGTAAGAAAGATGGGGAGTTGCTTTTTCAGCTTATATAATTCTTTTAGTCCTGACCGGGAACCTTCAGCACAGCACCGGTAGCAGCGGAGGTAACCAAAGCAGCATAACGTGCCAGGTAACCGCTCTTAACCTTCGGCGGCGGGCAAACCCAGTTCTTACGGCGTTCAGCCAGCTCTTCGTCGCTCAGCTTAACATTCAGGGTACGGTTCGGAATATCAATTTCAATGATATCGCCGTTTTCAATCAATGCGATGTTACCACCCTCGCGTGCTTCCGGAGAAATGTGACCGATGCAGGCACCGCGGGTAGCACCGCTGAAACGTCCGTCGGTAAGCAGTGCAACGTCCTTGTCGTGGCCCATGCCTGCCAGTACGGAGGTCGGGTTCAGCATCTCACGCATGCCGGGGCCACCCTTCGGGCCTTCGTAACGGATAACGACAACGTCACCGGAAACAACCTTTTGTGCGCAAATTGCAGCAATAGCTTCATCCTCTGAATTATAAACCTTAGCCGGACCGCTGAAGACCTTCATGGAAGGATCAACAGCACTTTCCTTGACAACGCTGCATTCCGGAGCGATATTGCCCTTCAGAACAGCGATGCCGCCGGTTTTGTTGTACGGATTTTCTACGCTGTGAATAACTTCAGGACGCAGGATTTCCGCATTTTTGATAATCTGACCGACAGTTTTGCCGCTGACAGTCTGGCAGGATTTTTTAATCAGCTTCAGACGGTCAAGCTCGTGCATAACGGCAGGGATGCCGCCGGCTTCGTTCAAATCAACGATGTGGTGGCTGCCACCAGGGCTCATCTTAGTGAGGTACGGAGTTTTCTTGGAGATTTTATCGAACAGCTCCAGCGGCAGGTCGATGCCTGCTTCGTGAGCGATTGCCGGCAGATGCAGTGCGGTGTTGGAGCTGCCGCCGATAGCCATATCAACAGTAATAGCGTTCTTGAAGGCATTGAGCGTCATGATGTCGCGAGGCAGAACGTTTTCCTCCAGCAGACGCATAACAGCCATGCCTGCGTGCTTAGCCAAAGCAATACGCTTGCCGTTATAAGCAGCGGGGATAGTGCCGTTGCCAGGCAGGCCCATGCCAAGAACCTCAGTCAGGCAGTTCATGGTATTTGCAGTGAACAGACCGGAGCAGCTGCCGCAGCCCGGGCATGCACAATGCTCGATTTCTCTGAGCTCTGCTTTATCAATCTGACCGGACTCAAAACGGCCGGCAGCTTCAAATACAGTAGATACGCTGATATCTTTGCCATGGTAACGACCGGGCAGCATCGGACCGCCGCTGACAACAACGGTCGGGATGTTCAGACGAGCTGCTGCCATCAGCATGCCGGGAACAATTTTATCACAGTTCGGAATCAGGATTAAGCCGTCAAACGCATGGCCGTTAGCAACAGCTTCGATGCTGTCCGCAACCAGCTCACGGCTTGCCAGCGGATATTTCATACCGTCATGGCCCATGGCGATGCCATCGCAGATGCCGATAGCCGGGAACTCAATCGGAGTACCGCCAGCTTCCAGCACACCGTATTTGGCTGCCTTAGCGATGGTATCCAGATGCATATGCCCCGGAATGATTTCGTTAGCGGCACAGCAGATGCCGATTAACGGTTTCTTTAATTCTTCTTCAGTATAACCCATTGCATAGAACAGAGAGCGATGGGCTGCGCGGGTTGAACCTTTTTTTACTTGTGTACTGCGCATGTTTCTTTGACCTCTTTCCCTTAAGTAATAACTACTACCGTACTGGCTACTGATAAAGCACCGTATACTTCATCAGGTTTTCCTCGACGTACAGAATGTACGCCATCGTCAACCTTCTTCGTCTCCGGCACTTTCTGAGCAGCCTGCGTGGAATGAACTTAGCAAGCTGCTGATAAAGCACCATATACATCAAGTCGCCTCGACCTTAATGCTTTTTATTGCAGCCAATACGGTTAAAAATAAAAAACAACAGTCCTGAAGTCTTTCAGGGTACTCATAAAATTTTACAATTTTTATAGCCTGATGTCAAATTTTATGGACAAAAAACTACAATTAAGTGTAAGCTTGCACCTTAAAAACTGCATCTTAGTTACATTCTTTACAAACTTGGTAAAATTTAAAAATAATTCACGATTACTGCGTGGAGAATAGTATATAATAGGCGTGTAAAATTGTTGCGAGGTGATTATCATGAAAACTAAATTAACTGAGCTCTTAGGTATAAAATATCCTGTTATCCAGGGTGGTATGGCGTGGACGAGTGACGCTGTGCTGGCTGCGGCAGTTTCCAACGCCGGTGGTGCCGGTATCATCGGCAGCGGCGGCCGTACTGTGGAATGGACACGTGACGAGGTGCGCAAGGCAAAATCTCTGACCGACAAGCCCTTCGGCGTTAACGTTATGCTGATGGCTCCTAACATTGCGGAAATCATTGCTATGCTGTGCGAAGAAAAGGTAGCCTTTGTTACCTTGGGTGCAGGCAACCCTGTACCGCACATTCCTGCTTTTCATGCTGCAGGCATCAAGGTTATTCCGGTAGTGCCTAATGTTAAGCTGGCAAAGCGTATTGAAGCTGCAGGCGCTGACGCTATGGTTATTGAAGGTATGGAAGCTGGTGGTCACATCGGCAAGCAGACTACTATGGCGCTGATGGAAAACGTACTGCCGCAGATTAAATCTGTTCCGGTGCTTGTTGCCGGCGGTATCAGCGACGGTCGTGCGCTGGCTGCAGCTTTGCTGATGGGCGCTGCAGGTGTGCAGATGGGCAGCCGTTTCCTGCTGACTGAGGAATGCCCGGCAAATCCTGTTGCTAAGGAGGCTATTGTCAAGGCAACCGATACTGACAGCGTAGCAACCGGTTACAGCCGTAATCTTGGTGTACGCTGCCTGGCGAACGCTTTTACCGATGCGTATACTGCCCGTGAAATTGCCGGTGCTCCCAAAGAGGAGCTGATGGCGATGGGTACAGGCACCAACCGCAGAGGTCTTGTGGAAGGTGATGTTACCAACGGTACCGTTATGTGCGGTCAGAGCCTGAACGTGCTGAATGATATCCTGCCCTGCAAGGATGTTATGGAGCGTATTATTGCCGAAGCCAAAGAGGCTATTGCCAACATACAGAAAATCGAGCTGTAAGAATTAAAGCAAAAAGCATGCATTGCTGTGAGAAGCGGTGCATGCTTTTTTGCGTTTAAATCTGGTCTGTATTTATTCAGCTTATCTGGTTGCATTCGGGGAACAGGCTGCTTAATCGTTCTATTACCGCGGCAATTTTATCTGCCTCGATGGCAGCGTAATTGATAACGAGCGTGCAGCCGTTATTTTCTTCGGTATTATGACTGTAATCGGAATAGAAGGAAAGGCACATATCTGCTGCCAGTGCTGCCTTGCGCACTTCTGCTTCCGTCAGTTTGGTGTTGATATGCAGTACAAAATGCGTACCGGCGTTGCGTTCGGTTATCTGCGAAACAGCGGCTAGCGGCGAGGAGTGGATGGCAGCCAGAATTTTGTGGCGCTGCTCGCGGTAGTAGTTTTTCATTTTGTTGATGTGGCGTTCAAAATAGCCTTCGGAAATAAAGCGTGCCAGCGTATACTGCTCAAAGCTGGATACGGTGCAGCTGTAAAAACTCATGGTCTGCTCATAGCGCTCCAGCAGACGCGGCGGCAGCACCATGTAGCTGATGCGCAGCGAGGGAACCAGGCTTTTGGAGAAGGTGTTCATGTAGATTACGCGGCTTTGCGTATCCTGCGCGTACAGCGGCAGGATAAAGCGACCGGTGTAACGGAATTCGCTGTCGTAATCATCTTCAATTATATAGCGCTTGCGGATACGGTTAACCCATTCAAACAGCTCCAGCCTGCGTGTTACGGGCATGACAATACCGGTAGGGAAATGGTTGGCTGGGGAAAGATGTACTACGTCGGCACCGCTTTCCTCCAGCTTGTCAATCATCAGGCCGTTGTCATCAATGGGGATGTACTTCCAGGGATTGCCGAAGCTGGCGGAGATGGAGGCGAATTTTTTATAGCCCGGTTCTTCGATGGCGAAGGTGCAGGCATGGCCGAACATCTGCAGCAGGCGGCCGTAAAGATATTCCGTACCGGCGCCGATGATAATTTGCGAAGGATCAACCTGCATAGCGCGGTTATGTGCCAGATAGTCGGCAATAGCCTTACGCAGTTCGTAGACGCCCTTGTAGGGAACGGTTTTGAGCAGCTCTTCGTTGTGCACGGAAAGTGTTTCGCGCATCAGGCGTGTCCATGTAGCGAGTGGGAAGTTTTGCAGGCTGATGCGGTTAGCCTTGAAGTCGGCAAAGTATTCGCGCTCCGCTGCCTCCGGCAGCATCGCTGCTGCAGCCTTGCGGCGCACGCGGTAGCTGCTGACGTCTTCTACGAAGTAGCCTTTCTTTTCGCGCGAGGTGATGTAGCCTTCTACCGCCAGTTGGGCGTAGGCGTTGGCCACGGTGATGATGCCCACGCTCAGATGCTGTGCCAGCGTGCGCTTGGAGGGCAAGCGTTCGCCTGCCTGCAGCCTGCCGCTGATGATATCCTGACGGATGCATTGGTATAAGTAATCATAGAGTGGTGTGCTGCCGCGTTTATCCAAATCATATGTTAACATGAGTGATATTTCTCCTTGGTTCTAAAATATTTTTGCTTTTTGATTCTTTTAATAGGACCATTTTGATTATACAATAGTGACATCAAAAAAACAAGTCCCGTCACAATGGTGTGAAGGGCAAGAGCCAAATGAGGAGGTTTATCATTATTATGGAAAAAGTAAAATTACAAGCACAATATGGTTTATATATTAACGGAGAGTGGCGCAATGCATCCGACGGCGCAACCTATAATGCAGAAAGCCCTGCCGACGGCAGCCATCTGGCAGTTTGCGCCCAAGGCAGCCGTGAGGATGTAGAGGCAGCCTCCGCAGCAGCTTGGGAAGCGTTTAAAACCTGGAAAAAGACTACCCCGGCACAGCGTGCCGCTCTGCTGAATAAAATTGCCGATATTATTGATGCTAACAAAGAGCATCTGGCAATGGTAGAAAGCATGGATAACGGCAAGCCGATTCGTGAAACCATGAACGTGGATATTCCGATGGCGGCGGAGCATTTCCGTTATTTTGCCGGCTGCATCCTGGCGGAGGAAGGTCAGGCTTCCGTACTTAACGAACAGTTCCTGTCTATCATCCTGCGTGAGCCTATCGGCGTAGTCGGTCAGATTATTCCCTGGAACTTCCCGTTCCTGATGGCAGCGTGGAAGCTGGCGCCGGTGTTGGCAGCAGGCGACTGCACCGTACTGAAGCCTTCCAAGGAAGCAAGCCTTTCTATTTTGGAATTTGCACGTCTGATTGACGGCGTATTGCCAGCAGGTGTTTTCAATGTTATTACCGGCGCGGGAAGCAAAACCGGTCAATATATGCTGGAGCACAAAGGCTTTGCCAAGCTGGCCTTCACCGGCAGTACCGAGGTTGGCCGCAATGTAGGTTTGGCGGCGGCAGAACGCATTATCCCGGCAACATTGGAGCTGGGCGGTAAAAGTGCCAACATTTATTTTGATGACTGCGATTTTGATCAGGCCATCGACGGTGCTCAATTAGGTATTCTCTTTAACCAAGGTCAGGTTTGCTGTGCCGGCAGCCGTATCTTCGTGCAGGATACCATTTATGATAAATTCGTACCGGCTTTAGTAAAAGCCTTCAATAAGGTTAAGGTGGGCCTGCCGTGGAATGATGATACTCAGATGGGTTCTCAAATCAACGAAACCCAAATCAAGAAAATCCTGAGCTATGTTGAAATTGCTAAGCAGGAGGGCGCTACTATTGCCTGCGGCGGTGAACGCTTTACCGAGGGCGAGCTGGCCAAGGGTGCATTTATGAAGCCGACGCTGATTACCAATGTAACCAACGATATGCGTGTGGCGCAGGAGGAAATCTTCGGACCTGTTGCCGTAGTTATCAAATTCCACGATGAGGATGAGGTTGTGGCTATGGCTAATGACAGTGAATACGGCCTCGGCGGTGCTGTCTGGACTAAGGATATTAACAAGGCTATCCGTGTGGCACGCAACGTGGAAACCGGTCGTATGTGGGTGAACACCTACAATCAGATTCCGGAACATTCTCCCTTCGGCGGCTACAAAACCTCCGGTATCGGTCGTGAAACTCACAAGATGATTTTGAACCACTATACACAAGTGAAAAATATTATGATTAATCTCAGTTATGCTCCTTCTGCATTTTATCCTCAGGACTGACGATTAATAAACAGGATTATTCCTGAATAGTTGCGCAAAAAAAGCTCCGGCGGTTGCCGGAGCTTTTTTGCTGAGTGATTTATATTTATTTATCCAATTTTGCATTATCCAAAAATGCTGTGCCGAATTGCGTGTAGTTCATTTCCGCACCGCGCAGGTCAGCGTATTCCAAAACGGCTTTATCCAGCAGCGCCTTATCTAGCTTACTGTTGTTCAAATTGCTGTGGCCCAGCTTGCTGCTGCGCAGGTCTGCTTCCGTCAGGTCGCTGCGCTCCAGATGGGCACTGTATAGGTTAGCGCCATGAAAAACTGCGTTTTTCAGGCTGGCACGACGCAGCCAGCTATAGGGCAGGTTGGCAAAGCTGAAGTCGGCGTAATCAGCCTGTACGCCGTCCATAGAGGCCTCCTGTGCTTTGACCTGCTGCAGATTTGCGTTCAGCAGATGTGCGCCACGCAGCTGGCAGCGGTTAAGATATGCTCCCTGCAGGCTGGCGTTGGTAAAATCGCTGCCGGAGGCATTGGCATAGCGGAAGTTGGCATATGCCAAATTGGCACCGCGCAGGCTGGCGTTGGGTAACAGGGCGCTCTGGAAGCAGGCATCCTGCAGCTTGGCTTTGTCCAGCTTGGTAGAGTCCAGACGTGCTTCCGTAAAATCGGTATTGGTAAAATCACGTCTGGATAAATCCATTCCCGATAAATCGGCACCGGAAAGGTCACCGCCGGGGCAGCTTGCTCCGTTCAGTACCGCATTTAAATCACTGTTACTGTAAGCAAGGGCTGTGCTGCTTAAGCCGAGAGCCAGGAGAGTAAGCACAGTCTTGAAAAAATTCTTACGCATTTTGGCCTCCTGCATAGCTTTCTGTTTCATCCAGCAAAAGCTCCAGCTGTTTGGGATCATCCGGCAGACGGTCGATAATCTTCCAAGGCTTAACCTCGGAAAAATCCTCAGGCTTATAGCCGGAGCCTTCCAAAATAATCAGGCAGGGTGCGCCGATGGCATTGGCACAGCGCACGTCATTAGGCGTATCGCCGATGAAAATCAGCTCGTTCGGCTTAGCTTCTTCATTTTGCATATACAGACGGTGGAAGGCAACCTTAGCAAGCATTTCGCGGTTTTCGCTGATTTCGCCGAAGACGCTGTGTTCGTGGTTAAAATATTGGTCCAGACCGAAATGCTGCAGCTTGAGATGGGCACCGGTGCTGGTGTTGCCGGTGAGCAGGCAGTTGCAGTAACGGCTATCAGGCCGGCAGAAGTATTGCAGCGTTTTCTCCACGTTTTTCAAAACACGGCCCTTATGCAGCGGCAGCTGTTTGGGAAGCTCCATATGGTAACGTATAAGCAGACCTGCTGCTTCCGCACTGTTGCAGCGTCCGCGCAGACGGGTAACAACGCTTTTGATGATATCCGAGTCAGTGCGTCCTGCCAGCGATTTGTTGAAATCGAAGGCATCCAGAAAATAATAATCCTTGATAACCTTAATCATGGCATCCTTGCCGGCACCGCCGGACAGAATGAGGGTGCCGTCTACATCCCACATTAAATATTTCATGTGAAAAATCTCCTTTGGTTTAAGAAAAAACAGGGGCTGTTCATACAACCCCTGGAAAAGTTTATCTTATAGTCCCGCTTAGATGCCACGGGGCTTGAGCATCATTTTTTTCAGTTGAGCGCCGACGTTTTTGGTAACGTTCTGGGTACGGCGGATGAATTTGATGTTGGAGCGGTGGTTAGGCTTCATATCGTATTTGCTGCCGAAATCGCCACGGTCCAGCAGGGTAATCTTGGCTTTGTCGCAGTCAAAAGCGCTGCGCAGATAGCGTGCCATGCCCGCAGGGTCGGCATCGTCGTAGCAGCTGAAAATATCCGCAGCAATAAAACCGAGCTTAGGATATACATGCAGAGTTACATGACCTTGTTTGCAGAGTGCGGAGATGGAATATTCGCTCTGGCCTTCTTCCTGACAAACAAGCAGCTCGCGGCTGTTCATCTGGTATTTGTCACAGCCTTCCTGCAACAGAGTCTTTGCCTTTTCGGTGTCGTTGACTTCGTTTACGCCGCAGTTATACATATCTATGGCTATTAATTTTCCTGTAAATTTTTTGGGTTGCATGTGTAAAACTCCTCATGTTTATAGTTACAATAATACAAAGCCGGTTCAGGCGCAGGGCACTGATTTGCCGGAAACAATATATAGTGCATATCTCATTCAATTATAGCGAAAATTATAATACTTGTAAAGTCAAATTACTATCCTAATTGAGAAAACTATGTTATAATAATAGCCATAGTTAAAACATTTGTTTTGTGTGGCGGTGAGAAAATGGAAAAGCTGGAAGCGATAGTTGATGATATAGTGTTTCAAAGCGATGACGGCATGTTCAGCGTGCTGCGTATGGAAAGCAAGGCGCAGGGACGATTTACTGCCGTTTATCATGGCAATGCGCCGTACATGGGCGAAAATGTGGCTATGGAAGGCAACTGGATTGAGCATGCCAGATTCGGCAGACAATTTGATATACAGGCACTGCAGGTTTTGCAGCCAACTTCGGTAGCAGGCATTGAACGCTTTCTGGCTTCCGGCGCTGTGAAGGGTGTAGGGCCGGTGACGGCGGCAAGAATTGTGGAGGCCTTTGGAACGGATACGCTGGAGATTTTGGGAAGCTATCCCGAGCGCCTGGCACAGGTACGCGGCATCAGCGCCAAAAAGGCTGCCGCTATCGGTGAATCGTACAGCCAGCTTTCCGGTCTGCGAGAGCTGATGGTGTTTTTGGAAGCGCACGGCGTGAGCAGCGGTTACGCAGCTCGCCTGCAGGCAACCTACGGCGCTACGGCGATTACCCGCATTAAGGAGAATCCCTATAGCCTGGCGGAGGATATTACCGGCATAGGTTTTAAAACTGCGGACAGAATTGCTATGGCTATGGGCATGGAGCATGACTGCGAGGAACGCTTGCGCGCAGGCATTGCTTATGCGTTGACGCAGGCCGCAGGCGTGGGACACACCTGCGTGCCGGAGGAGCTGCTGGTGCGCGAAACGGCAAGAGCGTTGGCGGTAGATACTTCCATGGTGCAGGATGTTTTCAGCAGCCTGCTGGAGCAGGATTTGCTGCGCACTGAAGAAATGGGCGGTATTCGCCTGATATATCCGGAATATCTGTATACGGCTGAGGTGCAGACTGCGCGCCGTCTGCTGAAGCTGCGCGATCAGGCAAAGCCGGTGACGCGCGTGAATGCGGATGAGGTTATTGCCAAGTGGGAGCGTGATGCCGGTATTACGCTGGCAGAGGCACAGCGTCAGGCGATTTATGCTTCGCTGGAGCATGGAGTTTTCGTTCTCACCGGCGGTCCCGGTACAGGTAAAACAACCGTCGTTAAGGGTATTTTGAACGTTCTGGAGCAGGCTGGCTGCCGCATTCTGCTGGCTGCGCCTACCGGTCGCGCTGCACGCAGGCTGGCTGATTCTGCCGGTCATCCGGCGGCAACGGTGCATCGTCTGCTGGAATACCAGCCTACGGGTGACGGCCTGTGCTTCGGCAAGGATGACAGCGATCCTTTGGATGCGGAAGCAATTATTATCGATGAGGCTTCGATGCTCGATATCAGCCTGACCTATCATCTGCTTAAGGCAATTCCCGGCGGCTGCCGTCTGATTTTCGTCGGTGACGTGGACCAGCTGCCGTCCGTGGGTGCAGGCTCGGTGCTTAAGGATATGATCCGTTCGGGCAGAATGCCTGTTGTACGTCTGGAAAATGTTTTCCGTCAGGCAGAGGTCAGCCCGATTGTCCGTAATGCGCATAAGATTAACCGTGGCCAGATGCCGGAGTTTCTTGCCGGTGCCGACAGCGAGTTTGCGCTGGAGGAGTTTGCCAATGAGCAGGATGCTGCGGAATTCGTAGCGCGTACCTATGCCCAGCTTACGTCCGGCGGTGACTGGCGCAGGGTGCAGGTGTTGACGCCGATGCATAAGAATCCCTGCGGCGTGCAGAATCTGAATAAGCTGCTGCAGAAATATCTTAATCCGCCGTCTGCTGCCAAGCCTGAGGTTAACATACCCGGCAACGTGCTGCGTATTGGCGACAAGGTTATGCAGATTCGCAATAACTATGAAAAGGATGTTTTCAACGGCGACATCGGCCGTGTAATTAAGATAGACGGAAAAAATGTTACGGTAGCCTTTCCGGAGCGTCCTGAGGGTGATTACGTTACCTACGCTCAGGGTGAGGTGGAGGAGCTGCAGCTGGCCTACGCTATGAGCGTGCATAAGTCGCAGGGCAGCGAATATCCCTATGTTATTTTGCTCATGGTGCAGAGTCATTACATCATGCTGCAGCGCAATCTGCTATATACGGCTGTGACCAGAGCTAAGGAAAAAGTGCTGATTGTCGGCAGCAAAAACGCGGTGCGTACCGCTGTGGAAAACGACAAGACAAAAAGGCGTTACAGCTTGCTGGCTGAGCGTCTGCAGGAAAGCAGCGAGGTGTTCTGATGCATCGTTTGTTAAGAGATTTTGCTTATTACGGGCGTGTAGCGAAGGAGCTTATTTTTCCCCGTCGCTGCGCTGTGTGTGCGACTAATATTGACAACGGCTATGTCTGTGAGCAGTGCCGCAAAGAATATCTGCTGCAGCGTCAGCTGCCCTGCTGTCCGCGTGAGGAATATCTGGCGGGACAGGCAGCACCGCTGCCGACTGATGTTCTGTACAGTGCGTTGCTGCTCTATAAATATGATGGCGTGTTTAAGGATGCGCTGCATAAAATAAAATTTGACGGTGAGGCAGGCTGGCTGCCGTTGCTGCGTGAGGAAGCGGAGCTTGCGTTGCCCGCGGCCAAAATGCGCTGGCTGCAGCAGTTTGACCTTATTACCTGCGTACCGACGGCGCCCGAGCGACGCAAGCAGCGTGGCTTTGATGTGCCGCAGGAGCTGTTTGCGGGCCTTTTGGAAGGACGCAGCGTGGGCATGGAGGTTTTGCTGGAGCGGGTGCGCCACACGGAGCCTTTGTACGAGCTGAAGCCGGAGGAGAGAAAGCAGGAGCTGGCAGGCTGTTTTGCCATGCTGCCGCATGCCAGGGTGAGCGGCAAGCATGTACTGCTTTGCGACGATATCTATACTACGGGCAGCACCTTTGCGGAAGCGGCACAGGTGCTGCTGGACGCAGGTGCGGCGCGTGTATCGGCGTTGGCGCTGTGCGCGGCGCAGGCTAATTGGGAGTGACTTTTTCTTGATGCAAAAAATAAAGAATTATTGGCGGCGTGAGCCTGTTTTGTGCATAGCTGTTATTTTAGCTGCCGTAAGCAGCTTTTACAGCAGGCCACAGCTTGCCTATATAGATTTTGATGTGCTGGCGATATTGCTTTCTCTCATGCTGGTGGTGGCGGAGCTGAAGGAGATACGCTTTCTGGACTGGCTAGCGGTGGAGCTGCTGAACAAATGCCGCAGCAAGCGTCAGCTAGAGCTGGTGCTGCTGGCAGTGACCTATGTCAGCTCAATGTTCGTGACGAATGATGTGGCCTTGCTGACCTTTGTGCCGTTGGCGCTGGTTATCGGCAAAACCTTAAAGATGGATATGGAGCGGATTATTATCCTGCAGACGCTGGCTGCCAACCTTGGCAGTATGCTGACGCCGCCCGGTAATCCGCAGAATTTGTTTTTATATGCGCATTATGCTTATACCGCCGGCAGCTTTTTCGCCGTAATGGCTGTGCCGGGAATAATTTCGCTGGCCTATCTGCTATTGTTATTATTCCATGGCAAGGACAGCGTGCTGAAGCTGGAGCTGCCAAAGCTGCAGCAGCCTCCCAAGGGAATATTGCTGCTCTTTTTGGGACTGCTTTTGTTAAACATCGGTGCTGTGCTGCATTGGTTCGACAAGCTGTGGGCCTTGCTGCTGACGGCAGGCGTAGTTGCCCTGTGCGACTGGCGTCGCCTGCGTGAGGTTGATTACAGCCTGCTCGTGACCTTCGCCGGTTTCTTTGTATTCATCGGCAACATCAGCCACAGTCCTGCGGTAAGCTATTTGCAGCAATCGCTGATGGGCAGTGCGGCAGGCACCTATTTAACCGGACTGCTGGCCAGCCAGTTCCTCAGCAATGTGCCGGCGGCTATGCTGCTGGCAGGCTTGACTAAGGAAGCAGACGCGTTGCTCTTAGGCGTTAACATCGGCGGTCTTGGCACGATGATCGCTTCGATGGCGAGCGTTATTTCCTATAAATTATATGCTGCAGAGCATCCTTCGCAGGCAGGGAAGTATGTACGGACTTTTTTGTACTACAATTTTCTGGGCCTTCTGCTGATAGGAGGAGCGGTTTACTTCCTTCTGTGAGCGGGGAAATGCTTTGCGGCATTTCTTTTGACACAATGGTAAACCAATACTGTATAATAAGTTGACTATTTACATCACTTGCATTATAATAAAGCACGTGAAGCAGATAACAATAAGCTGCTCAGATGAAAGGAAAATGCAAAAATGTTAGAGCTTGCACATAAGCTGGCGGACAGCGATGCCAAATTCTTCGGCGGCTGGGTACTGGCAGGAGCAGAAGCACATATTCATCAGCCTGCGGAGGCTATGGATAATCAGGTGCTGTTGGCGAAGGAACGCAAATCAATCATCCGTGTAGCGGGAACTGCGGCAGATGGCAGTCTGGCTAAGGAGCTGCGGGTGTTTTTGGTACTGCCTAAGCATAAATTAGGCACGAAGCCGCTGGAGCCTGAAGCAATTAAGGGCGATTTGCTGACAAAGCACTCCTTCACAACACAGGAGATAGCGGATTATGTTGCTTATACAGGTGACGAAAACGTCATCCATAAGGGTGAGCATCCAATCGTGCCGGGACTGTGTATGGCTGCCTGGCTGCAGCGTGAGCTGGCGCTGACGGAGCTGGACTGGCGCATTACCTTTGTCGCTCCTGTTTACGCAGGCGACGAGCTGTGCATCTACAGGACAGAAGGTCAGCTTGCTGCTTATGTGGGAGCAATAAATGTTTTTGTGATTAAAGAATTATAGTAAGGCTGGTGTATGAAAATGACAACTTCTGGTACAGAAATCAATAAGAATCATAGAGGAGCAAGCGTCAACAAGACTGCGGAAATGACTAAGATGGCGCTGATGGTAGCAATGAACTGCGTATCTGCGTATATTATTATTCCGCTGCCGTTTTCACTTTCTCCGCTTGCATTGCAAACTTTGATTGTAAATCTTACAGGCTATGTGCTGAACGCTAAGCAGGCCTTTATGACTATGCTGGTTTATCTGCTGGTAGGTTTGGCAGGTGTGCCGGTATTTACCGGCGGCAGTGCGGGACCGGGCAAGCTTTTTGGTCCTACCGGCGGTTACATCATCGGCTTTTTGTTTACCGCTGTTTTCCTGGCATATTTCAGAGGCGAAAAATACAGCTTCAAGCGTTACGCTTTGCTTGGCTGCGTTATCGGTATTCCGCTGATTTATGTGTTCGGCGTTGTACAGCTGAAGCTGATTACCGGTATGGGTTGGGATAAGGCAATTATGACCGGCGCTCTGCCCTTCATCCCGCTGGATATTGTTAAATGTCTGGCTGCTGCCGTAATTGCAGGACCGATTAACCGTATTTTTGCCAACAACAGATAAATAAGGTATAATTTTAGAGCTGTCAGCTATTTGCCGCAAGGCAGGTGGCAGGCAGCTCTTTTCGGATATAGAGGTGTTAAGATGGAAAATGCATATATTTTAGGAGGCCTGCGCAGCTACGTAGGTGTAGTCAACGGTATATATCGTCATATCCCGGCGGAGGTGCTGGGTGCGGAGGTGCTTAAGCAGGTGATGGAAAAATATCAGCTGCGTGAGCCCGATTATATTGTTGCCGGCAACGGCGTAGGCGCCAGCGGCAATATTGCGCGCCTGATGGCATTGACGGCGGGCGTAGATATTTCGGTGCCGGCCTTTACGGTAGATGTGCAATGCGGCAGCGGCTTGGAAAGCATTGCTATTGCTGCAGCCAAGATTAACAGCGGCGAAGCAGATGTAATTATTGCCGGTGGCTTTGAAAGCAGTTCTACGCAGCCAAGACGCGGTTATAATCCCAATCATCCCGATTATGCAGGCGATACTTGGTACAGCGTAGCCAAGTTTATGCCTGGCATCCACCGCGAAACGGTAATGCTGGAGGGTGCGGAGCTTGCAGCCAAGCGCGAAGGAATTACTAAAGAAGAAATGGACAGTTGGGTATTGCGCAGCCATGCGCTCGCAACTCAGGCACGCGAGCAGGGACTGCTGCAGAATATTATCGCTCCGGTCTGCGGTGCCGTTAAGGACGAAGGCATCCGGCCGCGCATGAGCCAACGCCTGCTCGACAGAATGCCCAAGGTGCTGGAGGGAGGCGAATTTATTACGGCGGCCAATTCCTGCCTGATTAACGATGGCGCGGCCTTTGTGGTGCTGTGCTCGCAAAAATATCTGCAGGAGCACGGCTTAAAGGCGCAGGCCAGAGTGCTGGGCAGCGCAGCCTGCGGCGGTGATCCCTTGGTAAGTCCGCGTACTGCAATTACCGCGCTGCAAAAGCTGTTGGCTAAGCATGGCCTGCAGGAGCAGGATATCGCAGACTTTGAGCTGAATGAAGCCTTCGCTGTAATTGATGTGCTGTTTGCCCGCAGCTTTCCGCACAGCGTTGATAAATATAATGTGTTCGGCGGGGCGCTGGCCTACGGTCATCCCTATGGTGCCAGCGGCGGCATCATTACGCTGCATCTGTTGGAGGCACTGAAGCAGAAGGGCGGTCACTACGGCGCCGCAAGCGTAGCAGCAGCAGGCGGCGTAGGTACGGCGCTGCTGTTGGAAAGAGTGGAGTGAAGCAAATGGATTACTTGACCTTAATCACACAACAAAAACAGGATAAGCTCGCTCTTATAGAGGACGAAGAAGAATATACCTACGCAAGACTGGCGCAAGCAGCGCGTGAGCTGCGCAGTCAGGCGGATTTTAGCGCTCCGGCGGTTTTTATCTATGAAAGCAGCATCGCCCGTCAGTTAATCAGCTTTCTGGCATATAGCGGTACAAAAACTGTGCCGGTTATCGCTACCGAGGTGAGCAAAAATCAGCAGTTCAGCTGCGAGGCTATTCCCGAAGCGGCCTGCATGGGCGTTATGACCAGCGGCAGCACCGGCAAAAGCAAGCTGTTGTGGCGCAGCTATCATAGCTGGGCGGACTTTTTCCCGGAGCAGAACCGTGTTTTCGGCGTTGATGAGCAGACAGTAATTTTTTGTCAGGGAAGCTTGGCCTTTACCGGTAATCTTAATATTTATATGGGAGTGCTGGCGGCAGGCGGCACTTTGGTAGTTACAGAGCGCTTCCGTCCGCGCCATTGGCTGCAGCTGATGCAGCGCTATGCGGTGAACGCAATCTACCTGATTCCATCCAAGCTGCTGCTGCTGCCTAAATTTTTGCGTGAGCCTGATTTGCGTGTGCGCAGTATCATCAGCGGCTCGCAGAGCATGGGCAGGCAGGAGGCGGACAAACTGCTGCAGGTATTCCCCAATGCTGATATCACGCTGTACTACGGCGCCAGCGAACTGAATTACATTACCTACATCAAGGCCGAGGAAATGACGGATGACCGCACACTTATCGGCCGTCCGTTCAAGGGCGTGCAGGTGAGTGTTTGTAATGAAGAAATTTTCATTGATACGCCTTATCATGTGGAGAAAATCTCGCTGCCGTTTTCCCTGAAGGACAGGGGACATCTGGATGCGGAAGGTCGCCTGCACTTTTTGGGGCGCACGGATGATATTGTGAGCGTTAACGGACGCAAGGTTTCTGCCGTCAGGGTGTGCGCTGCGCTGACAGAACTGCAAGGCGTTGAGGAGGCTGCGGTAATCTGCCGTCATGTGGACGATGTCGATGTGCTTATTGCTTTTGTGGGGGCGGCGCGTGAATACGGTAAGCAGGAGTTGGTTAAGCTGCTGCGTCAAACCTTAGAGGATTACGAGCTGCCCAAGCAGTTTGTTTTTATGGAGCAGCTGCCGCATAATGAAAGCGGTAAGGTGGATAAGTTGGCGCTGAAAAACTTTCTCTAAAATTTTTTCAAAAAAACCTCTTGCCAAAACGCAAAACGTATGGTAATATATATAACTGTCAGACACACTGACATTGGCCCGGTGGTTCAGTTGGTTAGAATGCCGCCCTGTCACGGCGGAGGTCGTGGGTTCGAGTCCCATCCGGGTCGCCAATGCGGAAATAGCTCAGTGGTAGAGCACCTCCTTGCCAAGGAGGGGGTCGCGAGTTCGAATCTCGTTTTCCGCTCCATAGGGGCATAGTTCAATGGTAGAGCAACGGTCTCCAAAACCGTCGATCTGGGTTCGAGTCCTAGTGCCCCTGCCATAGCAAGCGTAGCCTGAGAGTTCAGCTCTCAGGCTTTTTTTATGTCTACGTTTAGCAAGATACTACTTTATTAGCAAATAGTTTATGCAAGGCTTTGTCGCTAATCCCTTTACCTTGCATCTTACAAGCTTTTCTGTAACTTTCAAGACAATTTTATTGACAGTGTGACGGAAAAAGCATATAATAAAATAGTTTAGTAATACTGTGAAAGGATGCACTTGACAAGCATCCTTTTTCTTGTCTTTTATGAAGGAGAGAAAAGGAATAATGATTAGAAACGATATTCGTAATATAGCAATTATTGCCCACGTTGACCATGGCAAGACTACCTTGGTTGATGCTATGCTGAAGCAAAGCGGCGTTTTCCGTGCTAACGAGCGCGTTGAAGAACGTGTTATGGACTCCAACGCATTGGAGCGTGAACGTGGTATCACCATTCTGTCTAAAAACACCGCTGTTATGCACAACGGCGTAAAAATCAACATTCTGGATACCCCGGGCCATGCTGACTTCGGCGGCGAGGTTGAACGCGTGCTGACCATGGTTGACGGCGTACTGCTGCTGGTTGATGCTTATGAAGGCCCGATGCCGCAGACCAAATACGTACTGCGTAAAGCATTGGAACAGCACCTGAAACCGATTGTTGTAATCAACAAGATTGACCGCCCCGACCAACGTGTTGATGAAGTTATTGACGAAGTTCTGGACCTGTTCATTGAACTGGATGCAGATGAAGATCAGCTGGAGTTCCCGGTTGTTCTGGCTTCCGCCCGTAACGGTATTGCCAAACTGTCCATGGACGAGGAAAGCAATTCTTTGGAGCCTTTGTTCAAAGTAATTCTGGAAAACATTCCTGCTCCGGATGTTGACGTTAATGCACCGCTGCAGATGCTGGTTAACACCCTGGACTATGATGATTATGTAGGTCGTATCGTTGTAGGCCGTGTAGTTCGCGGTACCATCCACAACGGCGAAAACATCATTCTGATGGACGAAGCAGGCAACCGTAACGGCAAAATCGGCCGTCTGTACACCTACCAGGGCCTGAAGCGTGTAGAAGTGCCTGAGGTTGAAGCAGGTGATATCGTTGCTCTGATCGGTCTGCAGGACGCTAACATCGGCGACACTATCGCTGACAGCGAAAATCCGGAAGCTCTGAAGGGCATCAAGATTGACGAACCTACCCTGTCTATGATTTTCTACGTTAACAACAGTCCGTTTGCCGGCCGTGAAGGTGAATTTGTTACCAGCCGTCATCTGCGTGACCGTCTGTTCAAAGAGGTTAAGACCAACGTTTCCATGCGTGTTACTGAAACCGAAAGCCCGGATGCTTATGAGGTTGCCGGACGTGGCGAGCTGCATCTGTCTATTTTGATTGAAACTATGCGTCGTGAAGGCTTTGAGCTGCAGGTTGGTAAACCTAAGGTTATTATGCACCGCGATGAAAACGGCAAGCTGATGGAGCCTATGGAAGCATTGACTATCGATGTACCGCAGGACTTCATGGGCGCTGTTATGGAAGGCCTGGGCCTGCGTAAGGCTGAGCTGCAGAACATGACCGAAATGGCAGGCTATCTGCGTATGGAATTCAAGATTCCTGCTCGAGGCCTGATCGGCTTCCGTAACCAGTTCCTCACCGATACTAAAGGTAACGGCATTATGAACCACGTATTTGCCGGTTACGAAGAATATAAGGGTGAAATCCCCGGCCGTACCCGTGGCAGCTTGGTTGCTTTTGAAACCGGCGAAACCACTTCCTATGGTATCGGCAACGCTCAGGAGCGCGGCACCATGTTCGTTGTTCCTGCAGAAAAGATTTACGAAGGCCAGCTGGTTGGCGAAAACAGCCGTGAAGACGACATGGACGTTAACCCCTGCAAGAAGAAACATGTCAGCAACATGCGTGCTTCCGGCAGTGACGACGCTATTCGTCTGATTCCGCCTCAGACCTTCTCATTGGAGCAGGCTCTGGAGCACATCAATGACGATGAGCTGGTTGAGGTTACTCCGAAGAGCATCCGTATGCGTAAGAAGGTTCTGGACCGTCTGGAGCGCGGCAAGATGCGTGGCCGTATGAAGAATGTTCAGGCATAATTTTTGACAATCTGTTAAAAATCTGCTACAATTAATATTACTAAGCAGGACTTTTGCCTATAGGCAGCGAATAATAGTCTAAATAACTGTTTTGGTTTGGAGGCTGATGGCCATGGGTTTAAAAAATACAGCAATGAAATTCTTTTGGTCTGATGATATGGAAGAGCAGCAGGAGGAATATACCCGTCCGCGTCTGCTGAAATCCGGACATCTGAATATTATGGTGCGTACACCGAAATCCTTTGCGGACGTGCGCGAATATGCTGATTCGCTGATGAACGGCAGTGCCATTATGGTATGCTTTGATGCAGTTGATGAAGCACTCAGATATCGTATTTTCGATTATCTGAACGGTGTAAGCTACATCATTAATGCCGATGTGAAAAAAATTAACGATGATTTGCTGCTTTATGCGCCTGAACAGGTGCAGGTCAACAAAGAGGAAGCAAGAACTTCTTCTAATGTACGTTCCTGGCTTAGCAAATAAATAACAAAAGTTAGCCGTTGCTTGTCACCTTGCGGGGTGGCCGGCAACGGCTTTTTGTGTACGCAGATAGGCTGATGATATTTGCAAATAACAGCCCGGTGTGCTAAAATGATAAGAAATTTACTAATCTTATAAGCGAAACTGAATGGGAAAGAAGAGGTATATATGAGCGAAAAGAAAATGATGAAAAACGGTAAAAAATTAGGTGTTGTCGGTGGCCTTGGCCCTGCAGCCGCTGCAGAGTTCTTGCGTCAGTTCACTATGAGATGCCCGGCGAACTGCGACCAGGAGCATCCTGTTGTATATATGATCGGTGACTGCGATATCCCGGACCGCGGCACAGCAATTTTCGGCAAGGGTGAATCTCCGCTGCCGAAGCTGAAGGCTGATTTGCTGCAGCTGTGCGATATGGGTGCGGATGTACTTGCTGTTCCCTGCAATACCGCACACTTCTTTATCGACCAGTTTGCTGATGAATTGCCGGTACCGCTGCTGCATATCGTTGACGAAACCGTTAAGGCTGCCAAAGAGCTTTCTCCGGAAAAGGGTGCCTGGATGCTGTCTACCAAAGGCACACGTGCTTGCGGACTGTACCAGAAATATGCCGAAAAGCGTGGACTGACACTGTATATTCCGAATGAGGAGCAGAGCGATAAATCTCAGGAGGTTATCAACTGCGTTAAGGCTAACCAGCTGGCAAAGGCCGGCGCTATTATGAAAGAGCTGGTAGAGGAGCTGTGGGCTGAGCGCGACATCCCTGTAATGACCGCCTGCACCGAGCTGCCGCTTGGCTATGATGCATCCGGACTGCCGCAGGAGCGCAGCGTTTCCAGCATCGGTGCGCTGGCAGATGCCTGCGTGCGCGCGCTGTATGAAGAAGTAAAATAATATTTGAGGACTGCAACCACCTTGGCTTGAGGCTGAGGTGGTTTTTATTTTACTGCGTTTATCCTAGCAGTGTGCTATAATATAAACATACTATCGCCGGCAGCAGCTGGAGCAGCTTCTGCCTTTTGTTAACAGAGGTAAAAAATATGCAAGAATTTTTAATTGTAAAGGGTGCGCGTCAGCACAACCTGAAAAATATAACGGTAGAAATACCACGCAATAAAATGGTAGTTATCACAGGCCTAAGCGGCAGCGGCAAAAGCAGCCTGGCCTTTGATACAATTTACGCCGAAGGCCAGCGCCGCTACGTGGAATCACTTTCGGCCTACGCCCGCCAGTTTTTGGGACAGATGGACAAGCCGGATGTGGACTACATCGAGGGCCTGAGCCCGGCAATTTCTATCGACCAGAAGACCACGAGCCGCAATCCACGTTCTACCGTAGGTACGGTTACGGAAATTTACGATTACCTGCGCCTTTTATTCGCACGCGCAGGTGAACCGCACTGCCCTAAATGCGGCAAGCTCATCGAGCAGCAGAGCGTGCAGCAGATAGTCGACAAGGTGCTGGAGCTGCCGCAGGGAGCCCGTTTTATGGTTATGGCACCGCTGGTGCGCGAGCGCAAGGGCGAGCATATGCGTGTGCTCGACGATATGCGGCGTGCAGGCTATGTGCGTATGTTTATCGACGGTGAGGTGCGCACGCTGGATGAGGATATCCGTCTGGAGAAAAACAAAAAGCACAGCCTTTCCGTGGTCATCGACCGCTTGGCGGTGCGCGAAGGCATCAGGCAGCGTCTGACGGATTCCGTGGAAACAGCGCTGAAGCTGGCAGACGGCTTTGCCGAGGTGGAAACGCTGGGAGAAGCAACGGAAACGCAGCTTTTCAGTGAGCATTTTGCCTGCAATGACTGCGGCATCAGTCTGCCTGCGATTGAACCGCGCCTGTTTTCCTTTAACAATCCCTTCGGTGCCTGCCCAGACTGCACTGGCCTTGGTATGCATATGGAGTTTGATAAGGCTTTGATAGTGCCTGACGCTGACAAGAGCTTTGCCGACAGGTGTATTGCCTGCTTCAGCAACAATCTGAATTCCTATTTTATGAAGCAGCTGGGCGCAGTGCTTGCTGCCTACGGCTATAGCTACGACACCAAATGGAATGAGCTTTCGCCCGAGATGCAGCAGCTTTTGTGGGACGGTGCCGGCGAGAGCAAGTTTAAGTTTATGTACGAAAACCTGCAGGGAGAAGTCAAGGAGCATAACACAACCTTTGACGGCATTTTGAATGTGCTGCGCCGTCGTTACCGTGAAGCCTTCAGCGATGCTATGCGTCAGGACTTGGAAGAGTTTATGACGAGCACTCCCTGCGCTGCCTGCCACGGCAGCCGCTTGAAGCCGGAGGCACTGGCAATTCTTATCGGCGGCAAAAATATCTGCGAGGTGACGGCGCTGACAGTGCGCGACTGCCTGCAGTTCTTTAAAAAGCTTGTGCTGACGCCGAAGCAGCAAATAATTGCGCATCAGGTGCTGAAGGAGATTATGGCGCGTCTGCAGTTCCTTAACGACGTAGGCCTTGATTACCTGACGCTCGACAGAAGCGCCGGTACGCTCAGCGGCGGCGAAGCGCAGCGCATCCGTCTGGCAACGCAGATAGGCAGCGGCCTGACAGGCGTACTGTATATTCTGGACGAACCGAGCATCGGCCTGCACCAACGCGATAACGGTAAGCTGCTGGAAACACTCAAGCATTTGCGCGATTTGGGCAATACGCTGATTGTTGTTGAGCATGACGAGGAAACGATGTATGCTGCCGACCAGATTATCGACATCGGTCCGGGAGCAGGCGAGCATGGCGGTGAAGTAGTAGCTCAGGGTACGGTAGAAGAAATTAAGCAGGTGCCTGCATCTGTTACCGGTACCTATCTTAGCGGCCGCAAATTTATCCCGGTTCCCAAGCATCGCCGCGAGTGCGATGGCAGGATGCTGACGATTTACGGCGCCCGCGCCAACAATCTCAAAAATATTGATGTCAGCATTCCGCTCGGAGTCTTTACCGTGGTGACAGGCGTGAGCGGCAGCGGAAAATCCACTTTGATAAATAATATTCTCTATAACTCCCTGGCTGCCAAGCTCAACGGTGCGCGTTTGCGTGCTTCGGAGCACGACAGCATCGAGGGCATAGAATATACGGATAAGGTAATCAACATCGACCAGTCCCCAATCGGACGCACACCGCGCTCCAATCCCGCAACCTATACCGGCGTCTTTGATTTTATCCGTGAGCTCTTCAGCCAGACCAACGAGGCCAAGCTGCGAGGCTATAAGGCAGGACGCTTCAGCTTTAACGTGAAGGGAGGACGCTGCGAGGCCTGCAAGGGCGATGGTATGAATAAGATAGAAATGAACTTCCTGCCGGACGTTTACGTTCCCTGCGAAGTTTGCCACGGCGCACGCTACAACCGCGATACGCTGGAGGTGCATTATAAGGGCAAATCCATCGCGGAGGTACTGGATATGACGGTGAGCGAGGCCTGCGAGTTCTTCAAGAACCAGCCGCGCATTTACCGCAAGCTGGCAGTGTTGGAGGATGTAGGCCTTGGCTACATTCATCTGGGACAGGCAGCGACGACGCTGAGCGGCGGTGAAGCGCAGCGCGTTAAACTGGCAACGGAGCTTTCGCGCCGCAGTACGGGACGCACCGTATATATCTTGGACGAGCCTACGACAGGCCTGCATATTGCGGACGTCCACAAGCTACTGGATGTGCTGCAGCGTCTTGTAGAAGGCGGTGACAGCGTTATCGTCATCGAGCATAATCTGGACGTTATCAAGGTGGCGGATTACATTATCGACCTCGGTCCCGAGGGCGGCGACAAGGGCGGTACTTTGGTGGCTAGCGGTACGCCGGAGGAGGTAGCGAAGGTCAAAAAATCTTACACTGGACAGTACATCAAGCAGGAGCTGGCTAAGGCGAAGAAGAACGGGTGGTATGTATGACAGAATTAGCCGCAGGCTTTAGCGATAATATAAAAAATGCCTTGGCCGTACTGCCGGAAAAGCCCGGCGTTTACCTGATGCATGATGCCTCCGGCAAGGTTATCTACGTCGGCAAGGCTGTTGTACTGAAAAACCGCGTGCGCAGCTACTTCCGCAATCTGGCCAGCCATACGCCGAAGGTGAAGGCGATGGTGGCAAAAATCGCGGAGATTGAAACGATTGTAACCTCCAGTGAGGTAGAAGCGCTGCTTCTGGAGTGCAACCTGATCAAAAAATATCGCCCGCGTTACAACATCAGCCTGAAGGACGATAAAACATATCCTTATCTTAAGGTTACCATGCAGGAGGATTTCCCGCGTTTATATGTGACGCGCAGGCAGCTGCGTGACGGTGCCCGTTATTACGGACCGTATGCCGACGCCGGTGCTATGCATGCTACGGTAAAGCTGCTGCGCAGCATGTTTCCTCTGCGCACCTGCCGCAAAATGAACCCGGACAGACCATGCTTGAACTATCACATCAAGCGCTGTCTTGCGCCTTGCGCCGGTTACATCAGCAAGGCGGATTATCACAAGATGATTAAATCCATCTGTATGGTGCTGGACGGACGCACCACGGAGCTGGAGCGGGATTTGAAGCAGCAGATGCAGGAGGCGGCAGATAACTACGCCTTTGAGGAGGCTGCCCGACTGCGCGACCAGCTGCAGGCTGTGGCACGTCTGAATGAAGCGCAGAAGGCTGTCACCAATAATGGCGGTGACATGGATATCTTCGGCCTGGGGCAGGATATGACGGGCCTGTGCGTGCAGTTGTTCTTCGTGCGTAAGGGCAAGCTCATCGGCAGAGATAACTTCTTCTTGCCCGACGGCGGCGATACGCCGCAGGAGGTTATGACAGCCTTTGTGAAGCAATATTATAACGAAGCAACCTTTATTCCCAAGGAAGTGGTGCTGCCGTACCTGCCGGAGGAGGATGAAAAGCAGCTTATTGAAACCTGGCTGGCAGACAAGGCACAGCGACGGGTGGAGCTGCTGCTGCCGCAGCGCGGCGTGAAAAAGGACCTGCTGAAGCTGGCGAATGAAAATGCTGTCAAGCTGCTGAATGAACGCCTGCGTAAGGGCAGTTTATCACTCAAAAATGACCTGCAGGCAGCCGAAGAGTTGCAGCAGGCCTTGGGCTTGGAGCATCCCCTGGAGCGCATGGACTGCTTCGATATCAGCCATACGCAGGGCAGCGAAACTGTTGCTTCCATGGTTGTGTTCCGCAACGGCACCAGCAGTAAAAAAGATTACCGCAGATATAAAATTGTCTCGGCAGAAGGCAAGCCTGATGATTTCAAATCCATGCAGGAGGTTGTCTACCGCCGTTACAGAGATTATGAGGACTTGCCAAGCCTAGTGGTTATCGACGGCGGCAAGGGTCAGCTGAGCTCGGCGTTGGAGGTTATTCGCGGCCTTGGTCTTGATGATTTGCCGGTTGTAGGTCTGGCTAAGCGCGAGGAGGAAATCTTCAAGCCGCACCAGAGCGAAAGTATTATGCTGGACCGTGAAGGCGCTGCGCTGCACCTCATTCAACGCATCCGCGATGAGGCGCACCGCTTTGCCATTACCTACCACCGCAAGCTGCGCGGTAAGCGCAATCTCGTTTCTGTGCTCGACCATGTGGAGGGTATCGGGCCTAAGCGCCGGCAGGAGCTGTGGAAGGCTTTCAAAACGCTGGACGCTATGCGGGCAGCCAGCGTTGAAGAGCTGGCTGCGGTAGAAGGCATGAACCATGCGGCGGCGCAGACGCTGTACGATTTCTTCCGTCTGGATTTGCCGGAAAAGCAGCAGGCGCTGCAGTAAAAGGTTCACAGCTATTTTGCAGAATATCCTCGCATACTATGCTATAATAATTATAGGTCAAAAATAATAATTATTTTGTAGCTCGCGCTTAGCTTTCTTAAAAGCGCAGGCTATGGCAAGAGGAGGACGAAGCTAATGGCAAAATGGGTATGTGACGTTTGTGGTTATGTGTATGATCCTGAGGTTGGTGATCCCGATAACGGTGTTGCTGCAGGCACTGCTTGGGAAGATGTACCGGAAGAATGGGTTTGCCCTCTTTGCGGTGTAGGCAAGGATCAATTCTCGGAAATGTAAAATTGCATAGGATATAGCAAAATCAGCCTTTGAGCAAAAGCTCATTGGCTGATTTTGTGTTATGCAGCTTTTTATCTAATGATTATTTGTCTGCGGCTTTCCTTCCCCCTTCATCAGCCCCTCATTATAAATCGCCGGTGAAGCGCCTGCTTCCGTAATGTGCGGCGTTAAAAGCAGCAAAACCTCCGTCTTGTTGTGCGAACGCGAACGGTTTTTAAACAGCTCGCCCAACAGAGGAATCTTGCTCAAAAAGGGTACCTTCTGCATAGTACGCTGCTGTTCCTCGCTTATCAATCCGCCGATAACCAACGTTTCGCCGCTGTACATGCGCACGTTGGTGTCAGCGGTACGACTGGTGATGCGGTAATTTTTCAGCTCGCTGATAAGCACCGGCGTGCTCACCTCAGTGTGGACGCTGGCGGTCACCATTTTACCATCCTCGCTGATGATGGGCGCGTATTGCAGCTTGATGCCGGCGTCAAGATATTCCGTTGCCGTATAGCTGCCGCTGCTGTCGTGTTTTTCGGTCTGCACAGGGATATGGTCACCGATAAAAATACTGGCCTCCTTGCCGGGGATAGTAATGATGCGCGGCGTTGCCAAAATGCGCGCCTTACCGCTATTTATGAGGGCATTAAGCGTAGCGTTGAAACGGAAGGCAAAGCCACGCCAAAATTTGAAGCTGCCGTCATAATTGCTGCTGTCGCTGTCACCATTGTTCGTTTCCTGCGCACGCTGGGGAATAGTATCCCAGTCCCAGCGCACGCCCATGTTTTTACTGTCCTCACGGCTGACGGCGATGATTTTGGCTTCCAGCGTTACCTGTCTTGTTGCTATATCCAGCTTGGGCAGCAGCTGCCTTAAGCGTGCGTGGCTTTGCTCATATCCCAAAAGGATGAGGCTGTTGGTGATATTGTCAAGACTGAGCTTGGAGCCGAAATGCGGAGCCAATGCTTCCTGTACATCCTTGGCTCTGGCGTAGCTTAAGGGATAGCAGGCTAGGCGTTCGCTGATGGGCTGCGGTAGTGCGGGAACGTTTACTGCAACAGTTTGGCCGACGTTGGCGGGGGAAGGCAAAAAGGGATTGGCGAGCTTATTTTGGGCATTGCAGGGCAGAGCTAAGGCAAGCAGCAGACTGCTGAGTATTAACGGGAAAAATCGTTTTAGCATAATGGCTCCTTTCAGTGTTATCCGTTAAGATGACGGCAACAAGCATTGCATAGTAAATTTCATTTTTCATTTTAGCGCAAGCAGGGAATAATTTCAAGTGAAAATTTAGAAAATGGAGAAAATTTTGAATTATCATATTGCATTTCGCTTTTTTTATGCTACAATGAATGCAACACAAGAAAAAATGAGGTGATACAGTGGAGGGTTTGCGTAATAATAAACTGGCGGAGGATTTGCTGCATCTGGCATTGGTTCAGGGAGCGAGTGATTTACACATCGAGCCTGACGGACAGGGAGTGCGTGTGCGCATCCGTGTTGACGGCCTGCTGCAACAACTGTGCGTGCTGCCGCACTCACAGCAAAGTACGCTGCTGACGCAGCTGAAGGTGTGGAGCGGTATGGATATTGCCGAAAAAAGAGTGCCGCAGGATGGCAGGCTGCTGCTGGAGCATGAAGGCAGCAAGGTGGATTTGCGTTTATCCAGCCTGCCGACAGTGAACGGCGAAAAGCTGGCGATTCGTTTTTTGCAGCGTCAAGATAATTTGCTGCAGCTGGAGCAACTGCAATTCAGCGATGATAATTTGCAGCGTTACCGCCGGCTTTTTCATCAGCCGAACGGTTTAGTGCTTCTGACGGGACCGACGGGCAGCGGCAAAACGACGACGCTTTATGCTACGCTTCAGGAGCTTGATGCTGCTGCCAGTAATATTATAACCTTGGAGGATCCGGTGGAATATAAGCTACCGGGAATCAATCAGGTGGCAGTCAACCGCAGGAGCGGACTGACTTTTGCGGCAGGATTGCGTTCGGTGGTGCGTCAGGATCCGGATGTTATCATGCTGGGTGAAATCAGAGATGAGGAAACGGCGGCGATGGCGGTGCATGCAGCGCTGACAGGTCATTTGGTGCTGAGCACACTACATACGAATGATGCTATCGGTGCGGTCTATCGTCTGCTGGATATGGGGATTGCAGATTATCTTTTGGCTGCCGGTTTGCGCGGTGTGCTGGCACAGCGTTTGGTGCGCCGTCCGTGCCGCTATTGCGGCGAACGGCGCTTGGCAACGGCAGCGGAGCTGCAGTATCTTGGGTACAGTGCGGATGAAAAACTGCAGGTGGTGCAGGCTCACGGCTGTGAGCATTGTCACGGCACGGGCTACAGAGGGCGTTTGGCCTTGCATGAGCTGGTTGTGTTTGATAAACGAATGCAGCAGCTTTTGGTAAACGGCGCCGATGAAGCAGAGCTTTTGCGGGAGGCACGTAAGCAGGGCTGGCGCAGTCTGTATGCTGATGCAGTTGATAAGGTGCTGCAGGGGGCAACTACGGTTGAAGAATTGTGGCGCGTTGGTATAACCGAGGAGGCTGATTATGCTTGATAAGCTGTTGCTGCAGGCAAGAAGTATGGGAGCCAGCGACCTGCATCTTACGCCTGTGAGTGTGCCGATGGTGCGCGTAGATGGCAGCCTGCAGCCTTTGCAAAACGAATTTATTTCCCGGGAAAAGCTGGAGCAGGCGTTGCTTGCTCTGCTGCCAGAGCAGGAAAAGCGGCAGCTGCTGCAGACAGGTGAGATTGATACTGCTTTTAGTGACAGTTTACAGGAGCGCTGCCGGCTCAATGTTTATCGTCTTGGCGGCGGCTATGCGGCGGCGATTCGTCTGCTTCCGAAGGAAATTCCTGACTGCAACAGTCTTGGCCTGCCGCAAACTGTTTGTCAGCTTGCTGAGAGCAGCAGCGGTTTGCTGCTCGTTACAGGTGCCACAGGCAGCGGCAAAAGCACCACGCTTGCCTCGCTGGTACAGCAGATAAATCAAACGCGCGCTGTACACGTGCTGACGCTGGAGGACCCGATAGAGTACGTGTATCCTCCTGGTCTGGCGCTGATTAACCAGCGGGAGGTGGGGCGTGATACAAGGAGCTTTGCCAGCGGGTTGCGCAGTGCTCTCAGACAGGACCCGGATGTGATTATGGTGGGCGAGCTCAGAGATGCGGAAACAATCGGTATAGCACTGACGGCGGCGGAAACAGGTCACCTTGTTTTAGCTACGCTGCACACGCAGGATGCGGTTGGTACGGTAAACCGTATTCTTGATGTGTTGCCCGACAGGCAGCATGTGTGTACGCAGCTGGCTGACTGCTTGCTGGGAATTTGCTGCCAGAGGTTGCTGCCGCGCTGTGACAGAGCAGGCAGAGCGGCGGCCTTTGAGGTGCTCGTTGCAACGCCTGCCTTGCGCAATCTTATTCGTGAGGGGCGCACGCATCAGCTGCAGTCCTATTTGCAGACCGGCGCGCGCTACGGTATGCAGACAATGGAGGACGCAGTAAAGGCCTTGCAGCTGCGAGGAATAATCGCATGAAAAAAGCCGCTGCGAAAACAGCGGCTTAATATATACAGATATACTGTAAACGGTATTACAAAATTTCTTCTCTGATTAAAGTGTTCATCATTTTTTGCTTGCCTAATACCCAGAGCAGGTCGTTTTCTTCGAAAACAAGTGAAACGTGGGGGTTGGTAATGGTAAAGGCACCACGCTCCAGACCGACAACGAGGCAGCTCCACTTGTTGCGCAAATCGGCAGCCTTCAGTGATGTTCCCAAAATAGGAGAATGCTTGTCAATCGTAATTGCCAGGGAAAGGAATTGCTGTTCCGGTTTGTTCCGGTGGTTATCCAGCATGAATTCACGCAGGCTTTGCGGCAAATCGCAGCGTTCAAGGCCTAAGCTGCGCTGTCTTACGGCAGCGTCAAAAACCTGCAGCTGGCTGCTTGTACCGATGAGCAGCAGCTTATCTCCCTGCTCTACTATCTGCTCGCCGCCGGGCATATCAACAGTGCGGTGGGTACCCAAAAGCTGCAGAACGTTGCAGCCGTAGCTTTCGCGGAAGCCAAGACTGCGCAGGCTGCGTCCTTTGATGGGAGAATCCTTTTGCAAATCGTAGTAAACAAGCTGCAAATCCTCGTCGAACCAGGTACGGCTGTCATCGGGAGCGCTTTCGCGATGCTTGCGCATGTGCTTTTCGTTAAGGTTTACCAAAAAGCGTGATTCGATACGCAGGTATTCGCTCATCAGCCAGTCGGAGGAGGAGATGAAGTACGCTGCCAGCAGGACAGAAACGCAGGCTAGGAAGCCGTGCAGATTCAGCAGAGTGTGGAAGATGAAGTACAGCGAAGCAGATGCTACAAGCAGCTTGCCGAATACAAGGAACATTAACGGCAGATGGTTAGCACGCTTTTTGAACCAGAGCTTGGAGAATAAATCACCGTTGCCGGCGCGGTTAACCAAAACGGCACGCAGAATCGGCGACATAATGATAAAGGTGGCAGCGGCGGTCAGCAGTCTGCTGTACGGCAGCTTCAGCGTGTTGCCCAAATAAGGCAGCAGGTAATATTCCGCACCCAAGGCAATGGCTGCCAGCAGGGTGATGAAAATCAACATACGCATGGTGTAACCGGTCAGCAGGTTCTTCCAGTCCTGATCCTTGTCATCGTCAGTATTGGTGCCGGTATAACGGTCAAGCCAGCTTTTAGCCTGCGGCGGCAGCAGCTTCAGCACCAGCTGGTAGAAGGGCTCGGCTGCCATGATGCAGAAGGGTGTGGTAAAGGTAGTGATTACGGATACCGCTACGATAATCGGATATAAAAAGCTGCTGATTACGCCCAGGCTCATGCCGAGGGAAGCAATAATAAAGGAGAATTCACCGATCTGTGCCAGGCTGAAGCCGCAGTGTACAGAGGTGTTGAGGCTCTGGCCGGAGGCCAGTACGCCGCCGGTGGAGAAAATCAGCTTGCCGATAATTGTTGCTACTACCAGCACGAAGATGGGCAGCGCTTGCTCCAGCAGGATAGCGGGATCTACCATCATGCCGACGGATACGAAAAAGATTGCGCCGAACAAATCCTTGATAGGAGCAACGAGGTGCTCGATTTTTTCTGCGTTAGGTGCTTCGGCAATCAAAGAGCCCATGATGAAGGCACCCAAAGCGGAGGAGAAGCCGAGCTGAGTTGCCAGCACCACCATACCGAGGCACAGGCCGATGGAAACAACTACCAGAGTTTCTTCGTTCATCAGCTGTTTGGCCCATTTAAAGAAGCTGGGGACAAGGTACATACCCAGAACAAACCATAAAACGAGGAAGAAAATCAAGCGTCCGATGCTGAGCAGCAGCTCCGTTGTGGAAACATCGGCGCTGGCTACGGCCATGGTTGCAAGCAGTACCATCATCACGATACCGGCGATATCTTCAATAATCAGCACGCCGAAAACGATTTCCGTAAAGCGCTGCGCCCTGAGCTTTAAATCGTCAAAGGCTTTGATGATAATCGTGGTGGAGGACATTGAAAGCATGCCGCCCAGGAAAAGGCTGTCCATATGGTTCCAACCGAGCAGCATACCGGCGAAGTAGCCCACGGCCAGCATACCGCCGATTTCTACCGCGGTGGCAATGAAGGCTGTACTGCCTACGCTTTTCAGCTTGTAAAAGCTGAACTCCAGTCCCAGTGCGAACAGCAGGAAGATAACACCGATTTCGGACCAGGCGTGGACGTTGGCCTTATCGGTAATCGTCGGGAAGAAGTTGAAATGCGGACCGGTGATGAAGCCGGCAACAATGTAGCCAAGTACCAACGGCTGATTGATTTTCTTGAAAAGAATTGTTGTGAAGCCGGCTACGAGCAAAATCATTGCTAAATCATTAATAATAGTAGGCAGATGAGTCATGGTAAGCTCCTTTGAGATATTTTTTGCCAAAATGGCTTTAAATGGTGTATAATAATTGAAATGTAGTCATTAGCTTTTTACAAGCCCTGCAGACTGCAAAACAAATAATCTCAATTATATTATACAATATTTTTGACTGAAATTATTGCATAAATAATGCTTTATTATGTTAATTTATTGTGACTTGCGCAATTGGAGGAATAAAGATGAACGAAAATCAACAAGAAAAATTAGTTTTGGTAGACGGCGAGATTATGCCGGAAGCTGAAGCATTTATTGACGTTAACGACCGCGGTCATAACTTCGGCGATGGCGTTTTTGAAATTGTACCGGTTTATAACGGCCGCTGCTTTGCTTTGCTGCCGCATATGAACAATTTATTCGATTCTGTAATCGCAGTAAAAATTCCCGGCGTTTATATGATTGAAGAGCTGGTAGAGTTCCATGAAAGCCTGTTGGCCGCAACCGGTCTGAAGGACTGCGAAATCTATACTCAGGTAACTCGTGGCAGCGGTGCTTATGCCCTGTCCTATCCGGAGCAGAGCATTCCGCATCTGACTATGTATGCTGTACCGGTTGACCGCGAGGCACTTGCTGAGAAACGTGCCAAGGGCGTAAATGTTATCACTGTTGAGGATGTGCGCTGGGCACGCTGCGATATCAATACTCTGAACCGTCTGCCGGAAGTAATGGCTAAACAGAAGGCTGTTATCGGCAATGCTTTTGATTCCCTGTTTGTTCGCGACGGCAAAATTACCGAAAGCACGGAAGCAAGCTTCTTCATTTATAAAGACGGTATTCTGTGGACTCATCCCGAAAACAACTTTATCCATAAAAATATTACCCGCCGTCTGCTGATGGAACGCCTGTCCAAAGACCTGGATCTGCAGATTATCGAAAGAGCTTTTGATAAGGATTTTGCACTCAAAGCAGACGAAGCCTTCCTTTGCGGACCGCGTTGCGAGTTTATGCCTGTTACAAAAATTGACCGCAGCTTCGTTGCTGACGGCAAGGTTGGCGAGCTGACACAAAAGCTGCAGGATGCATATATGGCATTTGTAGCTAAGGAATGCCCTGCTAAGCATGAATAACAGCAAGCTGGTGCGAGGAGCGTTATTGGTGGCTTTGGCGCTGGCGCTGCAGTCGCTGCGTCTGGTGCTGCCGATGCCGCAGCTGCTTTCCACATTTATCATCGGTACTCTGGTGCACATGATGCTGGTGCTCACGCTGCAGCTCAGCGGCCTGAAGACAGCGCTTTTGCTGGCGTTTTTGCTGCCACTGACTGCTTACGTGCAGGGGCAGGTGCTGCTGCCGTTTCTGATTCCTGTAATTTGGCTGGGTAATTTTATCTTTGTGCTGCTTGTGCGTCAGTTTAAGGACAGTCGTAAGCTGTCTTTATCTATACCGCCACTGGCGAAGGCCTGTGTTATGTTGCTGGCAGCCTGGGCTGCGCTGAGCTTCTTGGCGCTGCCGAATCCTGCGCTGCGCAAGACGGTTATGTTTGCGATGAGCGTACCGCAGCTGCTGACGGCTGTTGCCGGTATTTTGCTGGCAGAGCAGGTCAAAAAGCGTCTGCGTCAGTTTGATTAATACAGGTTTGGCAATAATATAATGTATTTATGCGCGTAGTATTTAACCGACAGCGAAAATAACCGCCGGTGTAAAAGCTGAGCGGTTATTTTGTTTAATGCTTCGGCTTTGCTCAGTAACCTTTTGGTAACTGAAGCACTTTTTTGTGCATACTTTACAAATGAACGGCAACAGCATATTATAATATAGGCAATGGATAGTAGTTATCTGTTTTGTGAAGTTAATGTTAAAAATGCCAATGCAGTGCCGCAAGCTATATTTCATATGCTATAATATACAAGCAGTAATGAGTTTTAGGGGGTTATCAGTATTTTAGAATTTAAACCTGTAACATTGGCGGAAAAGCCTTTGTTTGAAAGCTATATATCAAAATCACATCAAAATGGCAGCGAATGTGCCTTTTCCAATCTTTTTGTCTGGCGTGACTGCTATCATATTTATTGGTGCGTAGCGTACGATTTCCTTTTGCTGAAGGTTAAACGCAACAACGTTGATTTTTATATTCAGCCCTTTGGCGGACGTGATGAGGATTTGCCGCGTCTGATGCAGGAGCTGAAGGAGGAGCATCAGGGTAAACCGTTTGAGATGCACGGTATCTATGATTTTACCAAGGAGCGCTTTGAGCGCGTAATGCCCGGTCTGACATATGAAGAAGACCGCGATAACTGGGATTATGTATATCTGCAGGAAAAGCTGGCAACGCTTTCCGGCCGCAAGCTGCACGGGCAGAAGAATCACTACAATGCTTTTGTCAAGGCGCATCCGGATTTCGTTTATGAGCCGATTACTATGGATAATATGATGGAATGCCTGAACTTCGGCGAGCGCTGGTGCGACGAGCATATGGCAGAGGACCCTTCGCTGCTGTGCGAAAAATATGCTATCCAGGAGGCCTTTCTGAGCTTCGAGCAGCTGGAGCTGCGCGGCGGTGCAATCCGTTTCGACGGTAAAATTCAGGCCTTCAGCTTTGGCAAGAAGATTAACGACGATACAGCGGTGCTGCATGTAGAAAAGGCGCGTCATGATGTGCGCGGCTTGTATACTGCTATTACCAAGGAGTTCGCCGCTCATGCCTGGACGGATGTAAAATATCTCAACCGTGAGGAGGATATGGGACATCCCGGTCTGCGTGAGGCAAAGCTGGCGCTGCATCCGGAATTTATGGTGAAAAAATATAATGTAATTATTGGATGAGGTAGCTTATGATTTACCGTGTCTTGAGCAAGGAGCGTATGTACCAGGCGGAAGAGCTTTGGAATTACTGCTTTGAAAAAAAGACGGAGCCTTTCTTTCGGTACTATTTTGAGCAGTACTGCGGCAAGGACAATATGGTTATCGGTGGCTTTGACAAGGTCGGCGAGGAAGAAAAGCTGCGCACGATGCTGCATGTAAATCCCTATATGCTGCGTTTGCGCGGGCAGGAGATGCTGGTGCCGTATCTTGTGGGCATTGCCACCGCTCCGGAAGCACGTGGACAGCATCTTTTGCGTCCGCTTTTGGAAACTGCTTTTGAGGTGCTGCGCTCGCAGGGATTCCCTTTTGTGACGCTGATGCCTATAAGTGCCGGTATTTATCTGCCGTATGAATTTGCTTACTGCTATTATCGTCATGAATATAAAATGCCTTTGGCAAAGTTGCAAATTCCTGCAATTGGTGATGACCTGTCGGTAGAACGTCTTGATTTAGCTTCTTTGCTGCAAGCTGTGACGGATGAGGAAACGCAACCTTGCAATCCTTTGGCAGATATTTACGCAAGTGTTACCGCAGCATGGAACGGCGTACCGCAGCGCACTGCGTTCCAATGGCGCAAGCTGTTGTCGGTAGTTACGCAGGAAAATGTGCTGTGCGCTGTTGTTTACCGTGCGGGGAAAGCAGTTGGCTATATGCTTTACTCACTGACTGACGGCACGTTCAACGTGCAGGAGCTGCTTACGCAGGATGCTGCGGCGAAGAACCGTCTGTTGCAATATGCCGCGGGACACAGAAGCGAAGCGCAGGAGTTTTGCTGGCTGGCGGAGCCGTGGGATAAAACATATCTTGGCTTTGAGGACCAGGCGCTTACTGGCAGACTGCAGCCGTTTATGATGGCACGTTGCCTTGATGCGCGTTTAGCGCTCGCTAAGCTGCCGGTAGCAGAAAGCATGAGCAGCGGCAGCGTTGTCGTACTGCTTACGGATAAGATGATTGAGCGCAATAATCATCTGCTGCAGCTGCGCACGTCACCGGGCAAGCTGGAAGCAGTCAGCACGCTGGAGCAGGAGGAGGTTACCATGGATATGGGAGCCTTTACCCAGCTTTACTTCGGTGCGTTCAGCTCCAGCGAGCTGTGGGAGGCAGGGCACATCAAATGCAGCGATGTGCGGAAGCTGCAGCTGCTCGACGAGCTCTTTCCTAAATGCCGCACCTATAATAACGAATATTTTTAAAGCTTATGCAGGCTGTCGGATGTTCCGGCAGTCTGCTTTTTTGACAACAGAAAAACCCATGCCTTACTTAGCGTAAAACATGGGCTATTTTGGTTAGTGCAAATATTTACTGCGCTGTTATTCTATTTTCTATAACGTTATAGGCTACATCACCGTCATGCGGCTGACCGTTGACCGTTACATTACCATGGAAGGCTGCAATTTTCGTCTTCCAGCAGTAGCTGCCGCTGTCTGCGGTAATTTTATTGCTGTTATCATTAAAAACAAGATTGCCGTTTACATAGGCAGTTCTGCCGGAATGATATACATCTACCTTATCGCAGGCAAAGCTCATATCACCGAAGCTCAGACGAATATTGCCCTGGCCGTGAACCTCCATAGCATAAAGATATACCTTGGTGGCGTCACCGGTAATGGTTAAGGTAGTATCATGTGCAGGAAACTGTACGAAAACATTTCCCTGCAGGTCATATACACCGGTGAGCGGGTTAAAGGTACGGCTGTCACTCTTGATTACCGGATCGGCAAAGCACATAGAAGGCAGCATCATAACAAGCATAGTTAATATTAAAAGCAATTTCTTCATGAATAAATCACCTCTTGTAGCATGAAAAACAGGAGAAATTTTAAGTGTACTCTTTATTATAGTATTTTTAGAGAATCGGCGCAAGCATTAAAAAAGATTTTTTTAGAAAAAAAGAGGATTTTTCTTTTATACATTGAATATAAATTATGTGTGATATAGCAGTTGGAGGCGGAGAGGGTAATGAACGGAGATTTTGAAAACTTTAAAGAGCAGGTGCGCAGCACAGCTGATATGGTAGAAATAATCTCCGGTTATGTGCCGTTGAAAAAGAAAGGCCAGAACTACTGGGGCTGTTGCCCGTTTCACGGAGAGAAAACGCCGTCCTTTTCGGTGAACCCCGGCAAGAGCATGTTTTATTGCTTTGGCTGCCATGAGGGCGGAGATATTTTTAAGTTTATTATGAAAATCGAAAACTGCAGCTTTATGGATGCATTAAAGCTGCTGGCCGGCAGATACGGTATTCCGATACCTGAGAAGCAGAAGACGGCCGCCGAAATTGCGCGCGAGAAACAAAGGGACAGCATTTATAGTGCTAATGAGCTGGCGTCAAAATTTTTTCAGGCCTGTCTGACAAAAACTGCTTACGGTGAACCTGCCCTGGCTTATCTTGCCGGGCGCGGAATAGGCAAAGAAATTATTGCCGGCTTTGGCATAGGCTATGCGCTGAATAATTTTACCGCGCTTGTCAGCTCTCTTGCTAAGCGCGGCTGTCAGCCGCAGGTGCTGGAGGCTGCCGGACTGGCGGCCCGTGGGCGCGACGGCTATTATGACAAGTTCCGCAACCGTGTGATTATTCCTATCCGCGATGCGCGCGGACGTATAGTCGGCTTTGGCGGCAGAGTGCTGGACAACAGCACGCCTAAATATCTGAATACAGCGGAAACGCAGTGGTTTAATAAGCGAAGGCTGCTTTTTGGTCTGGATATAGCTTTGAAGGCTATCCGCAAAAGCGGTCGGGCTGTAGTTGTCGAAGGTTATATGGATGCTATCAGCTTGCATGCGGCAGGCTTTGATAATGTTGTAGCATCTATGGGAACGGCCTTTTCCCAGGAGCAGGCTAAGCTGCTGCAGCGTCTGGCGGATGAAGTAATCTTCTGCTATGACAGCGACAGCGCAGGCCGCAAGGCTTCGGTGCGTGCCGTGAGCATTGCCCGGGAAGCAGGCTTGAAGGTGCGCATAGCAGGTGTACCTGACGGTAAGGATCCCGACGAATATGTACGTCAGCATGGCAGCGCTGCTTTTGCACAGGTGCTGGCGGCGGCGCAGAATGGTATTGATTTTCAAATAGATGAAACTATCCTGCAAAATAATATTGCTAATTTAGCAGGAAAAGTAGAGGCTGTGTCGAATATACTACCATTCCTATTAGAATGTCAAAATGAAATTGAAGCGTCGGAGCATATCCGAAGGCTGGCACAGCGGCTGACTATTGATGAAGGCCTGATTGCGGAAGAATACCGCAAGGCAGCACGCAGAGGTGGCAGACAGCAGACTGGGCAGCCGACGGTTATTCCGGAGGAAAAAAGCGCCGGTATCGGTCAGCAGGCGGAAGAACTGCTTCTGAGATTGCTTTTGGAGCAGCCGCAGCTGTGTGACGAATGCCGTGCGGAGGTAAAGGAAACAGGCTTTGAAGATGCTGTGCTGGCACAGCTGTTTGACAGGTTGTGCGAGCTTGGCACCGCTTATACAACGGATAAGCTGAATAATGTCCTGGACGATGCGTCGCAGACAGCGTTGGCGCGTATTTTGGCACATCAGCTTCCGGAGGGAGATATGGATAAGCTTATGCAGGACTGCCTCAGGCAGATGCGGCGGCTTCGTCTGGAAAAAGAATATGAAAAGCATCGTCTGCTGGCGGATGAATACGAAAGATCGGCAGATGAGCGTTTTCTCAGTGAATTAATGGAAAGTCAAAGGATAAAGAATGAAATCAAAAAACTCTATGGAAACCAAAATAAATAAGGAAGGAGGGGACACCATGGCTGCAGCTACTAAAATAACGCAGGAGCAAATTGATGAGCTTATCCGCAAGGGTAAAGCTAATAAGGGTGTTCTCACCTATGGCGATGTAATGAACCTCACCAATACTTTGGAAGATATCACGCCCGAAGATGTTGAGCATATCTATGAGGTTATTACACGTAAAGGTCTGGAGCTTGTTGATGATGACAACGCCTCCGACGAAGATATACTGCCTTTGGTAGGAAACGACGAAGATAATGATGAGCCCAGCAGCAGTGAGCTGGAAAACATGAGCGTTCCCGAAGGCATCAGCATTGACGATCCTGTACGCATGTACCTTAAGGAAATCGGCAGAGTACCGCTGCTTATCGGTGAGGATGAGGTTAAGCTCGCTAAGCGTATGGATAAGGGCCGTCAGGCAGAGCGTATTCAGCGCGGCAGAATGATTGAGCTGGAGGAGCCTGCTTTTACTGCTGAGGACAGCGGCAGCGCATTGATTGAAAAGCTGCGTCATAGCCTGAAAGAGGAATGGCAGATTACCAATATGCGTTCTGTTTTCCGTGTGGCGCAGATGATTAAAAAGCGTCAGAGCGTAGGTCAGCCTTATACTGTTGAAGATTACGAGGACCTGATTTTTGAATTTACCAAGGATGAGCGCCTGCATCTGCAGCGCCTGATGGCAGAACAAAGATGTCTGATTCCCGGCTGCGAGCAGTTCGTAGTAACGCGTGAAACAAGCGATATAGATGATCACAAGCTGTATCAGATTAAGGCTATTCTCAACGAGCTCAGAGAGCGTATGAGCGACGGCAGAGAAAAGGATTCCGCTGTTGTCGAAGCCTACTGCAATCTGGATGAGGATTTCGAAAAGCTGTTGAAAGCAGTTGCGCATCAGGGTGACGAAGCTAAGCAATGCTTGTCCGAAGCCAACCTGCGTCTGGTAGTAAGTATTGCCAAGCGTTATGTCGGTCGCGGTATGCTGTTCTTGGATTTGATTCAGGAGGGTAACCTGGGACTGATTAAGGCTGTAGATAAATTCGATTATAACAAGGGCTTTAAATTCAGTACCTATGCTACATGGTGGATTCGTCAGGCGATTACCCGTGCGATTGCCGATCAGGCACGTACTATCCGTATTCCCGTACATATGGTGGAAACCATTAACAAGCTTATCCGTGTTTCCCGCCAGCTGCTGCAGGAGCTTGGCCGCGAGCCTTTGCCGGAAGAAATTGCCAAGGAAATGGATACCTCTGTTGACAGAGTACGCGAGATTATGAAAATTGCGCAGGAGCCTGTTTCTCTGGAAACTCCTATCGGCGAAGAAGAGGATTCGCATCTGGGCGATTTCATTGAGGACCACGATGCGCCGGCGCCTGCCGACGCTGCTTCCTTTACTCTGCTGCGTGAACAGCTGGAGGAGGTTCTGGAAACGCTTACTATCCGTGAAAAACGGGTATTGGAGCTGCGCTTTGGTCTGGAGGACGGCCGCAGTCGTACTTTGGAAGAGGTTGGCCAGCACTTTGGCGTTACCCGTGAGCGTATCCGTCAGATTGAGGCTAAAGCGTTGCGTAAACTGCGTCATCCCAGCCGCAGCAAAAAGCTGAAGGACTTCTTGGAATAATAGTTGACAAACAACTGTAACTATTATAAAATAATAATGTTTGGTAGCTTGCATGGGCCTATAGCTCAGTGGTAGAGCCGCCGGCTCATAACCGGCTGGTCGTAGGTTCGAACCCTACTGGGCCCACCAATACCTTACATCAGCAAAACGAAGTGAACGCAGGTCGAAAGGCCTGCGTTTTTAATTCTATGAGTTGACATTTATCTGCTTATAGTGACATAATTAAATAGTTATCAAGAATATGGATTCATTTCACTGAATATGTTTGAATAATTACCAAGGAGGCAAGAATGTTTACTTTAAAAAATGGTGACGGTATGGTTTGGCCTGACGGCAAGCGTATCGCCGTGATGGTTACCTTTGATTTTGATGCGGAGTTGCTGCGTAAATCTGTAATCGGCAAGCGAACAATCGGCTTTTCGGACACAAGCAGGGGCCAATACGGTCCTGATGAGGGCTTAAAGCGTTGTCTTGATATGCTTGAACGCCAACAGCTTAAAACTACTTTTTTTGTTCCCGGACGCATTGCGGAGCTTTATGCCGATAAGGTGCAGCAAATAGCGGATGCAGGCCATGAGCTTGCCTATCACGGCTATCTGCATGAAGCCTCTGTAGATATGCCTGCTGCCGAGGAAAGAGAAAATATGGCCAAGAGCGAGGAACTGTTGGAAAAAGTAAGCGGACGTAAGGTTGTCGGCTATCGCGGTCCGCTGGATTTGCTGCCCAACTGTGCCATGCAGCTGATGGCTGAACGTGGATATTTATACGGTTCTACGCTTAAGGATTGCGACTGGGCGTACGTGCATGAGGACTATCCGATTGTGGAGCTTCCTACTGAGCCTACGCTGGATGATTTCTCCTGGTTCTATTTTTCCTATGCGGATGAAGCTACTATCACCTGTAGTTATCCGGTGGACTATGTTTACGATATCTGGAAGGATAATTTTGACGAGCTTGCCAATGAGGGCGACAAAATTTTTGTTCTCAAGCTGCATCCGCAGCTTATCGGCCGCAGCAGCCGCGTGCGCATGCTGGAGCGCTTTATTGCCTATATGAAGGCGAACGGCGCATGGCTTGCCAGCTGCGAAGAGGTAGCTCGTTACGTAAAGGATTTTTACGCTAAACGTGCGGAAGGAGGCGAAGCATGATGAACTGGAACTGGCCTGATAATAAGCGCATTGCTTTACTGCTTTCCTTTGATATCGATGCGGAAACTCTGTGGCTTACACGCAACGATATCAATGAACGTCATCTGGTGCACATGTCCCGTGGTCTTTATGCCACGAAGCAGGGCTTGCCGCGCATCCTGAAGATGCTGGAGGAAGAAGGCCTTAAGGCAACCTTTTTCACTACTGCCTATACTGCGGAGATTCATCCGGAAATCATTCAATACATTGCAGCGCAGGGACATGAAATCGGCTATCACGGTTATCTGCATGAAGTAAAGGATACTTATGAAGAAGAAAATGCACTGATGGATAAGGTTGATGCTATCTTCCGCAGCCTTACCGGCAAACGTCCCGTAGGTGTGCGTATGCCTGATGGTATCTTGCATGATTTTCATAAGCAGCTGTGGCTGGATCGCGGCTGTATTTATTCTTCTAACTGGCGCAATAATGACGGTCCTTTCCTGCTGAAGATAGACGGCAAGGAAATACCTATCGTGGAGCTGCCGAAGGACGGTATTGTTGATGATACCTCCTATGACATGTACACTCTGCAGCATCCGGAGCATTATTACCTGCGCAGCGGGCGCGAAATGGTGCAGATTTGGCAGGATGAGTTTGACGGTCTGGCAGATGAAGGACGCATCATTAATTTCGTTATGCATCCGCAGTTTGTCGGACGTCCGGGATATGTTCGCGCATTGCGTTCATTTATTCATTATGCAAAAGAAAATGGAGCCTGGATTACTACTGACGAAGCCTGTGCTAAACATGTTTTAAAGCAGAAGGGTTATGACATTGAGGTTCGTTACTGAATTAAAAAATTCTGTTGGCAGTGTCGTTAATTCTATGGTATAATAATTCATTATATGAGCAAGTTTACTCATTAAATGTACGGAGTAAACAGATATTAAAAATTGAGAGGGGTTTTTCTAATGAAAAAATTTAAAATGAAAAGTATTTTTGCTTTCCTGGCAACAGCAATGCTGGCTATGATGCTGGTAGGCTGCGGTGGCGAGAAAAAAGATGCTGCAGCTGATGCAGGCAAGGCTGACAAATGGGTTGTTGCTATCAACTCCACCTTCCCGCCGTTTGAATCCGTAAAGGAAGGCACCAAGGATTATCAGGGTGTCGATATTGATATTGCTCACTACATCGCCAAGAAGATGAACAAGAAAATCGAATTCACCGATATGAAATTTGCTTCTTTGGTGCCGACTTTGCAAAGCGGCCGTGCTGATGTTATTATTTCTGCAATTTCTCCGACTTCCGAGCGTGAAAAGGTTGTATCCTTCTCCAAGCCTTATTATTTCCCGATGAAGGCTATTCTCTGCAAAAAGGGTGCAGGCTATGACGCTATGGATAAACTGAAGGGTAAAAAAGCCGGTGCTTCTATGGGTACTACCTATGCTAAAGAGCTGAAGGCTGTCGGCGGTATCGAAGTTGTTGAAATGGATACCACTCCGCTGGTTGTTCAGGATATTAAAAACGGCCGTCTGGCTGCAGGTCTGTTCGATTCTTCCCAAGCTGCTGTTTTCGTAAAACAAAATCCTGATCTTGAGCTGCACGTTCTGCAAGGAGCTGTAGTGAAAGACGATACCTTTGCTATCGCTTTGCCGAAGGATTCCAAGGATGTTGAAAAAATCAACGAAATCCTGAAAGAAATGCGCACCAATGGCGAGCTGCACAAAATTCTCGTAGCTCATCTGGGTGAAGAAGGCACTAAAGAATACGAAGCTGCAATTGAAAAGCTGGATATTGCAAAGCTGTAAGAGGTGAATTGAGCAGATGTTAGATTTTTCCGTTCTGGAACCTTATATACCGCTTTTGGCAACCGCTGTCTGGATTACGCTTAAATTTACTTTCTTTTCTACAATTATGGGCTTTTTCGGAGGCTTTATCCTCGCGCTGATAACATTGTCCAAGAACAGAGTACTTTCCTTCCTGGCGAAGATTTATATATCTGTATTCCGCGGAACGCCGCTTTTAGTACAGCTGATGCTGATTTACTTTGCAACACCGCAGCTGACGAGCTATACTATTTCCGCTTTGGAGGCAGGCGTGCTTTCCTTTGGCCTGAACAGTGCCGCATATATTTCCGAAGCACTGCGCGGCGGTATTCTTGCTGTCGACAAAGGTCAGTGGGAGGGAGCAATGTCCTTGGGCGTGCCTAAGCATCGTTTCCTGCTGGATATTATTCTGCCGCAGGCTATTAAGAATGCTTTGCCTTCCTTGGTAAACGAAAGCATTATGCTGCTGAAGGATTCCAGCCTTGTTTCCGTTATCGGTGTTGCCGATACGCTGCGTTGGGCGGATCTGATTCAGGCAAAAACCTTCCGTGCGTTTGAAGCCTTTATCGTAGCTGCTGCTGTTTATTATGTTTTGGTTATGGCCCTGAACTTTTTGGGCGGTTTGTTAGAAAAGAAGGTGCGCGTCAGTGATTGAGATTCAACACCTGTCTAAAAGCTTTGGCAATTTAGAGGTCCTTAAGGATGTTTCCCTGACAATAAAAAAAGGTGAGGTTGTGACCATTATCGGTTCTTCCGGTTCAGGAAAATCTACGCTGCTGCGTTGTATCAATCTGTTGGAGCAGCCTACCGGCGGAGCGATTTTATTCGAAGGTAAGGACATCGTAAATTCCAAAATTAAAATTGAAGATATCCGCAAGAATGCCTGCATGGTGTTCCAGCATTTTAATCTTTTTGCTAATATGACTGTTCTGGAAAATATGACCTACGCTCCCCGTGTAGTAAACGGTCTGTCCAAGCAGGAGGCCAAGGAAAAGGCTATGAAGCTGTTGGCTAAGGTCAATCTTTCCGATAAAGCCAATGAATATCCCAGCCGTCTGAGCGGCGGCCAGAAGCAGCGTGTAGCGATTGCGCGTGCTTTGGCGATGGAGCCGAAGGTACTGCTTTTGGATGAGCCTACCTCCGCACTTGATCCGGAAATGGTCAAGGAGGTACTGGATGTTATCAAGCAGCTTGCCAATACCGGTATAACCATGGTTCTTGTTACCCATGAAATGGGTTTTGCCAAGGACGTATCGGATACAGTTTATTTCATGGACGGCGGGTACCTGATTGAAAGCGGTACGCCGGATGAAGTATTCAATCATCCGAAAACGGAACGTGCGAAGAAGTTCCTTGCTTCTGTTTTGGTATAAGGATACACTAATGAAAATATTTATAATTAATCCTGACTTTGGGGTTACTCCTGAGCAGATGGCAGCACGCTGTCATCTGCTCAGTGTGCATGTAGGTCCGGATGTGGAGCTGCACATGGAGTGCCTTGTTGAAAATCATATCGAAATTGATTCTGCTCTGGATGCTGCGCTTGCTGCGCCCGAGATTATCAAAATGGCTGTGCGTGCGGAAAGCGAAGGCTATGACGCAGTCGTGCTGTACTGCTTCAGTGACCCCGCGGTGGATGCCTGCCGTGAGGTGGTGAGCATACCTGTAGTGGGCGGCGGTCAGGCTAGCTGTCTTCTGGCACCGCTGGTAGGCAGGCAGGCCGGGCTTTTGCTGGCAGATACGACACGCTATGCGGAAAAGCAGCTTTTTGTTGCTCAATGCGGTGTTGATTCTGCGCGTATTGCTGCAATTGGTGGTATTGAGGCCCGTGGTGTCGATTTGTGGGCAGAGCGTGAGCGGGTTCTGGACCTGCTTACGGAAGCCGGCAAAAATTTGCTGGCGGTAGGCAGAGTGCAGGTACTGCTTTTGGGTTGCTTATCCTTTTTAGGTTTGGCGCACCCGCTCAGTGAGCGTCTGGGCGTTCCTGTTGTTGACCCGGCGGTGGCACCTGTGGCGCTGGCGGAATGCCTTGTGCGGCAGGGGCTCAAAACAAGCCGCAAGGCTTATCCTGCACCGCCGTTGCGCAAACGTACGTGGCAGAGCGGCCAATTATAAACAGCTTGCTTTTCTATAGGAAATAGTGTAAGATAATATTAGTATCAAAATCTTAAGAAGAGAGGTTACTGTTTTAATGAAAAAGAGCTTATTGACTTTGATTATGGCTTTGGTTATGGCTTTAGCTTGCGCAACCAGTGCTTTTGCGGAAGATTTGGGTTATGTAAATGTTGAACGTGTTTTCCGCAGCTATCCTGATATTCAGACTACTATGAGCGCTATCAATCTGGAGCGCCAAAAGGCTGAAAATGAATTCAACCAAAAGGCTCCGAACCTTGATGACAAGGGCAGACGTGAACTGGGCGAAAAATTATCCGCTCAGGTAGATAAGAAGGAAGCTTCCCTGCTGAATCCTATCCGCGAAAAAATCCGCAAAACTATCGGCCAGGTTGCAAAAGCTCATGGCATTGCTAATGTAGTTGATGCAGGTGCTGTTGTATTCGGCGGCAAGGATCTGACTGAAGAAGTTATCGCTGCTGTTGCTCAAGGCAAATAAAGGCTAATGTTATTGAAGGCTGTCGCAGGCAAGCGACAGCCTTTTTTAGTGAGTGTGATATAATATAAGTACATTTTTGCGAGGTGAAGCTGATGGCGCACTGTCCTTTTGATTTTTTTACTGACGGAAAGAAACATAATATCTGCCTTGTCGGCGGTGGTGGTAAAACGACGGTTATGTACGAGCTGGCAGCGGCTTGGGCAGCCTGCGGACGCAGGGTACTGGTGCTGACGAGTACGCATATCCTGTGCCCTGCAGATGGCAGCTTTGCTGGCGATGTGCCTGCGGTGCAAAATTTGTGGCAGCAGGGGCGTTATGCCGTTATCGGTACACCGGAGTTTGCTACCGGTAAGCTGACGTTACCGCCGCAAAGCGTGTATGAAGCACTGAAGCTGCAGGCTGACGTAATTTTGTGTGAGGCCGATGGTTCCAGACATCATCCCTGCAAGGTGCCTGCGGAGTATGAGCCTGTAATTTTGCCTGACAGTGACATAGTGCTTGCTGTTGCCGGTATGGATGCTTTAGGCAATTCGCTGCAGCAGGCTTGCCAGCGTCCACAGCTGGCGGCAGAGCTTTTATGCTGCAGCGCAGAAAAAATCATTGATGCGCAAATGCTTGCTTCGCTGCTGCTTTCGGAGCAGGGGACACGCAAAAGTGTCGTCGTACGCGCTTATTATATTGTCTTGAATAAATGCGACCTGCTAAAAGCAGCGCAACAGGAGGAAATGCTTCGGCTGTTAGTGGGTGCAGGAATGGACGAGCATAGAATATGGCTTCGTGAAAGGGGAGAATAACAAATGCTTAAGATTATTGTACGCGGTGGCGGTGACTTGGCAACAGGCGTTATCCATCGCTTGTGGGGAGCAGGCTTCAAAGTTTTAGTGCTGGAATGTGCTAAGCCTGCGGCGATTCGTCGACAGGTAGCGCTGTGCGAAGCGGTGTATCAGGGCAGCGCTCAGGTAGAAGGCCTGACTGCAAGGCTGATAAGCTCTCTTGCGGAGGCAGATGCTGTCTGGGAGCATGATGAAGTACCGGTGTTGGTTGATGAAGCAGCGGATAGTGTGCATGCTTTTGCGCCTGATATTGTGATTGATGCGATTATTGCCAAGCGTAATCTTGGTACAAGCAGTACAATGGCACCGCTTGTTATTGCTTTAGGCCCCGGCTTCAGCGTGGGCGCAGATGCCGACGTAATTGTAGAAACGAAGCGCGGTCATAACCTGGGACGCATTATCCGCAACGCCAGTGCTGCACCTAACAGCGGCGTGCCCGGTAATATCGCAGGCTATAGCAAGGAGCGTGTGTTGCACGCACCCTGCGCAGGTGTTCTGTACGTTGTTCATGACATTGGCAGCATTGTGGAAAAGGGCGAAACTATTGCAACTATTACCGACGGCAGTAATCAGGTGGCGGTAAAGGCAACACTGTCCGGTCTGATTCGCGGCATGATTCGCGATGGCTTTGCTGTTACCAAGGGCTTTAAAATTGCCGATATCGACCCACGTAAAGAAGAACTGGCCAACTGCTTTACGATTTCGGATAAGGCACGCTGCATTGCCGGCAGCGTTCTGGAATTAGTCTGCCGTTATGCACAGGAGAAACAAAAATGAAGGATTTAATGAAAAAAATACAGGCGCAGGCTTTGGATTCGCAGCCTTGCTATCTTGTTGCATTGATTGAGAGTGAAGGCTCTACTCCGCGCACCAGCGGCGCCTATATGCTGGTCGGAGAAAAGGGTTTGCTTTACGGAACCATCGGCGGCGGCGGTATGGAATATGCGGCGCAGCAGCTGGCACAGCAGCGTCTGCGCTGCGGTGGCGGCAGCTTTGTCAAAACATTTGACCTTTCTCCGGCAGTAGGCATGGCCTGCGGCGGCAGTTGCCAGGTGCAGTTCTGCTACCTGCCTGTGGGGGAAGAAACGGGGGACTTGCCAGAGGAAGCTCTTAGTGCAATGAAGCAGCGTGCTCCCTGGTGGTTTTTACTGCCTTTGGGTGAAGGCAATGCACTGCCGCAAATAAAAAAAGACCTGCAGCTTGCAGGTCGCAGAGGTGTAATCAATATAGATGGCTGCGCTTATTATGCGGAGCACTATGATTATGACGGTTCGGTTTATGTTTTTGGCGCAGGTCATGTTGCGTGTGAGCTGGTGCCGCTTTTGAGTCATCTCGGGTTTAAATGCATCGTGCTGGATGACAGGGCGGAGTTTGCGGATGCGGCGGCCTTTCCGCAGGCGGAGCATGTACAGCAGGTTGATTTTACTAAGCTGCAGGAGGTTTGCAGCCTGACGGCAAAGGATTATGCGGTAGTTATGACGCGCGGTCACGTGCATGACGCCAATGTGGAGCGCTATCTGTTGACTACGCCTGTGGGTTATATCGGCATTATGGGCAGTAAAAATAAAGCAGCCATGGCCAGAGCCGCTTTGTTGGCGGACGGTTACAGCGAGCAGCAGCTCGCGCGTGTTATTATGCCCATCGGCATCGACATAGGCAGTGAGACGCCGGCGGAGATTGCGGTGAGTATTGCAGCACAATTAATCCAAACTAGGGCAGAACGCGTATAAAGCACCGTATACTTTATCGAGAGGGCCTCGACGTAGCAGTAGTACGTCGTCGGCCCTCTCTCTTCGTCTCCGGTACTTTCTCCGCGTTCTGTTGATTATAAAGTATAATGCATCATATACTTTCATCAGGAGGCCTTTGACGTAACGGGAGTACGCCGTCGGGCCTCCTTCTTCGTCTCTGATACCTTCTTCGCGTTCTGTTTAATGGTAAAGGTATCAAATATTTTCTTCGTGTTCTGTTTAAATAGTAAAGCGTTCTGGTACCTTCTCTGCGTTCTGCTGATGAGTAAAGGGGAATGTACCACATACTTTATCTATATAAAAATGAGCATCTCGACGTAGCAAAAGTACGTCGTCGGTGCTCATTTTTATATTTCTCTTTTGAATTGCGAACGAAAAAGGCTATCTGATAAAATTTATACGGATTTTCTCTGTAATTTTCTTTACAATATTGCCTGATATGCGATAAAATATATGCATGAAAAATGAAGGGGTGCTTATATGTCTAAGTTTGTTAAACTGTCTGAGGAAGCTTATAAGTTTGAAGGCAAGCTGTCTTTGAGCTCGGCTATTCCTTTAGGTCTGCAGCATGTTTTGGCTATGTTTGTCGGCAATCTTACACCGGTTCTGATTATTGGTGGTGCCTGCGGCATTGTCGGCGGTGCCGGTTTTGAACAGCTGCAGGTTGTTTTGATTCAGAATGCGATGATTGTTGCAGGTCTGGTAACTCTGTTGCAATTATATTCCGTTGGTCCCTGCGGTGGCAAGGTGCCCATTATCATGGGTACAAGCTCCGGCTTTATCGGCGTATTTGCCGGTATCGTTGCAACCTTGGGAAGCGGTGTTGTCGCCTATGGCGCTATTATGGGTGCTTCGATTATCGGCGGTGTTTTTGAAGCAGTGCTTGGTCTGGTGCTCAAGCGTATCCGCCGTTTCTTTCCGCCTGTTGTCTGCGGTACTGTTGTACTGTCCATCGGTCTGTCGCTGATTTCCGTAGGTATCAATTCCTTTGGCGGCGGCTTCAAGACGAGGGATTTCGGTTCTATTGAAAACCTGCTGCTTGGCTTGTTTGTGCTTTGCGTTATTCTTTTCTTCAAGCATGGCACCAAGGGCTTTTTGAGTTCTTCTTCCATTCTGCTTGGTATTATCGCCGGTTACATTGCTGCTATTTTCATGGGCTTTGTACTGCCTACAACTGCAGTTACGCCTGACGGAGTGGAATACACCAAATCCTGGGTACTGCATTGGGACAAGGTAGCGAACGCCTCCTGGTTCGCTGTGCCTCAGCTTATGCCTGTTGATATCGTATTTGATATGCGTGCTATTATGCCTGTATTGATTATGTTTGTTGTTACTGCGGTTGAAACTGTCGGTGATATTTCCGCCGTTGTTGAAAGCGGTCTGAACCGTGAAGCTACGGACAAGGAATTGTCCGGCGGCGTTATTTGTGACGGCATCGGCTCTGCTATTGCTGCTGTCTTCGGCGTACTGCCCAATACTTCCTTCTCTCAGAATGTCGGTCTGGTTGCGATGACGAAGATTGTTAACCGTTTTGCTTTGGCAACCGGTGCGGTATTTTTGATTCTCTGCGGCCTGATTCCTAAGCTGGGCGCTTTGGTTTCCATTATGCCGCAATCCGTTCTGGGCGGCGCTGCCGTAATGATGTTCTCCTCGATTGTTGTCAGCGGTATTCAGCTGGTTACTAAAGAGAAGCTTAACCCGCGCAGCCTGACGATTATTTCCGTTGCTTTAGGCGTTGGCTATGGCATGGGCGCTACACCCGGCATTCTGGCACACTGCCCGGAGGCTATGCGCATGATGTTCGGTGAATCCGGTATCGTTCCGGCAGCCTTTGTAGCAATTCTGCTGAATGTTATTCTGAATAGGGGCGAAGACGCTCAAGCGTAATTTTATCCTGCTGGGTGTCGATATCCAGCAGCTCGTTGATATCCTGAACCGGTACTTTTACTACCAGTTCAGGATATTTTTTTGTCAGTACGGAACCACCTTTGTCCTGCGGCAGCTGCTGCAGCTCGTCGGCAAATTTTGCAGGGAAGATGATGGGGTTACCGGGAGTTTCTTCGTAATACAGGCGATGGATTTTTTGCGGTTGCGCTAAAAAGCTTTCGGTGAGGCGGATGAGCGAAGCCTGTTGTAAAAGCGGTTGGTCGGCAACGGCGAAAAGCAGGCCTTCGGCCTGAGGCAGGTGCTGTTCTATATAAGCTGTGCCCAGGCGCACGGTATCGCTCAGATAGGGCTTGTCGTGGAGCAGGCAGGGGATTTGCTGCTGCGCGCAGATATCCGCAACCTCCTTATGGCGTGTAACAACGATACGCTTGGCGAAAAGTCCTTGGCTGATATCAAGGATGTGCTGCAGCATGGGCGCTCCGTCGATGGCTGTCAGCAGCTTGTTGACACCGAAGCGGCGGCCTACGCCGGACGCCAGGATGATGCAGGCTATTGTAGAATATTTTACGTTCATAGGTCTACCTCACGGTTTTGATTATATATCTTTATTATAAGACTGAATGGTAGAGCTAACAAGCGGGTGAGTACCGGTTAGCGGAAGAATATATTTTGTACGCAAAAACAAAAAAACTCTGTAACCAAAGTTACAGAGTTTAGTTTCATTTGGTGGCCCTGGCAGGATTCGAACCTGCGACCTTTTGATTCGTAGTCAAACGCTCTATCCAACTGAGCTACAGAGTCACATCAGCGTTGCTGTTGTTTCAAGCAACAATGATATTATAGCGAAAAGTTCGCTTCTTGTCAACACTTTTTTGCAATTATTTTTTAGATTTTTTGCCGACAGCTTTTTCTTTGGCAACAGGCTGATGTTTTTCTAGCCAACCGCAGTAAATGAAGAAGCCTAAGGCAACGAGGAAGAAGCCTAAGCTGGTTGCCTGAGCGGACTTCAGTCCGAACATCCAGGGTTCGGCATAGTCACCGCGCAGCATTTCCAAAAAGAAGCGGACTACGGAATAAAGCATGGCGTACATACATAAAGCTTGACCGCGTGCATGCTTGGTGGTGCGGAATAAAAGCAGCAGGGCAAAGATTACGATATCCAGCTGACCTTCCCAGACCTCCGCCGGCCACAGGGGGACAGGGCCGTAGGTTTTGTAGGCCAGAGTACCTTCCGGGTACAGAATACCGAAGCTGCCGCCGGTAGGTGTGCCGAAGGCGTCACCGTTGAGCAGGTTGGCCATGCGTCCGATGGACTGGCCGATAAGCAGAGAAGGCGAAACGATATCCGCCAAGGCTACCCAGTCGATGTTATGCAGCTTGCAGTAAACAATGCCGGCAGCAATGCCTGCCAGCATACCGCCCTGCACGGCCATGCCTCCCTGCCAGACGAAGGGGATTTCCAGAAGATGATGACTGTAGTAATCCCAGTCGAAGAAGAAAACATCCCACAGCCTGCCGCCGATGAGGCCTGCGAAGCCGCCGTAGATACCGATGTCTAAAATGTGCTCGTGCCAGCGTCCGTCCTGCTTAGCCAAAAAGTAGGCAGTGCCGGTGGCCAGAAAAATTGCTGTACAGAGCATCAGACCATACATGCGTATGGGAAAATCGCCGATAAAAAAGAGATATTGATGCATTATGGATAAAGCCTCCTAAAAAATCTAACTAATATTTTAACACATTCCGGCATTTTTATCAGCGAAAAAGTTGTGATTTCTTTATTTAGAAAGCTTATTGAATTTAACAGCGAAGGTAGTACTGCGTGACATGTTGCTTATGTCATTATTCACAGCGTCAATATTATGATATAATGAGGGAAGCGATATAAGCTTTATTGAAGCAAAAATAGAGAAAGAAGGCCTGCAAATTTATGAAGGCATTGACTTATATTGAACACGGAAAGTTTGCTCTGCAGGAAAAGGCCAAGCCGCAGCTTGTTTCTGCGCGTGATGCTCTCGTGCGCGTAACCTTGGGAAGCATCTGCACCAGTGATTTGCATATTAAGCATGGCTCGGTACCGCGTGCTGTGCCGGGAATTACCGTGGGCCATGAAATGGTTGGCGTGGTGGAAGCGGTCGGCGCCGACGTAAAAACCGTGAAGCCCGGTGACCGCGTGACGGTAAACGTAGAAACGTTCTGCGGCGAATGCTTCTTCTGCAAGAAGGGCTTTGTCAACAACTGCACCGATCCTCATGGCGGCTGGGCGCTTGGCTGCCGCATTGACGGCGGACAGGCGGAATTTGTGCGCGTGCCCTATGCTGACCAGGGGTTGAACAAAATTACCGACAGCGTTACCGATGAGCAGGCACTTTTTGTAGGTGATATTCTTGCTACCGGCTTTTGGGCAACACGCATTTCGGAAATCACCGAGGAGGATACGGTGCTGATTATCGGTGCGGGACCGACGGGTATCTGCACCCTGCTGTGTGTTATGCTGAAGCAGCCGAAGCGCATCATCATCTGCGAAAAAGATGCAGCCAGAGCGGAGTTTGTCAGAAAGCATTATCCCGATGTACTGCTTTGCGAGCCTGAGGAATGCGAAGCCTTTGTTAAGGAGCATTCCGACCATGGCGGTGCGGACGTTGTTCTGGAGGTTGCCGGCGGTCGCGACACCTTCCAGCTCGCGTGGAAATGCGCGCGTCCGAACGCTATCGTAACGGTTGTGGCGCTCTACGATGAAGCGCAGAGCCTGCCTTTGCCCGATATGTACGGCAAAAATCTTATTTTCAAAACCGGTGGCGTGGATGGCTGCGACTGTGCGGAGATTCTGCACCTGATTGAAGAAGGCAAAATTGATACTACGCCGCTGATTACGCATCGCTTCAAGCTGGCGGATATCGAGGAAGCTTACCGCATTTTCGAAAACAGATTAGACGGAGTTATCAAGATAGCGATTACCGAGTGATTTTTTTTGCAAAGCATGTTCTAAGAGGGGCGATTTTATGATTAAGCATATAACAACAACACCGGCAAAAGCCTTAGAAAAATTAAAAGCAGGCAATGCCAGATATATTGATGCCATGGTCAACAGCGAGGACATTTCGCAGGCAAAGAGAACAGATACCTTGGTTAACGGTCAGAAGCCTTACGCGATTATTATTACCTGCTCTGATTCCCGCGTGATTCCGGAGAATATTTTTATGACAGGTATCGGCGAGCTGTTTGTTATCGGTATTGCCGGTAATGTGATTGATGAGCATCAGCTGGGCAGTATTGAATACGCTGCCAGTCATCTGGGGGCGCCGTTGATTGTTGTTATGGGGCATACGCATTGCGGTGCGGTGCATACTGCAATCAATCATGATCTGGAGGGTTATATCAAATTTATTACGGATAAAATCAAAGCAGCGATTGGCGACGAGTGCGACCCGTATAAGGCTGCCTGCCTGAATGTCAAAAGCTGTGAAGCGGAAATCGAAGCAAGCTTGGAGATTCAAAAGGTTGAGCATCAGGAAGGCCTGCGCGTTATCGGTGCTATGTATCATCTGGAGAACGGACTGGTAGATTTTATCTAAAGCAGATTATTTTGAGCTGCCTTAAGCTTAGCGTCTTAAGGCAGTTCTTTTTTGTAAGTAAATTTCTCAAAATTCGCAATAATATGCTTGACAGAATGGTAGCTTGAATGTATTATGTATACATAATACAGATTTCGATTAAAAGCAGCTTTTGCACGCTTTTGAAGAAGGAGGCAAATGTATTATGCGTAAAGAACACGACTTTTTAGGTGAATTAGAAATTCCTGATAATGCATATTATGGTGTACAGACCATGCGTGCCATGGAAAACTTCCAGATTACAGGCTATACTGCCGATCCGCTTTTTATCAAAGCCTTGGGTATGGTCAAAAAGGCTGCGGCCTTGGCCAATATGAAAATCGGTCTTTTGGATGAAAAAATCGGCAATGCTATGGTGCAGGCCTGCGATGATATCATCAGCGGCAAGCTGAACGACCAGTTCCCGACCGATCCGATTCAGGGCGGTGCCGGAACATCCTTCAATATGAATACGAACGAAGTAATCTGCAACCGTGCTTTGGAAATTCTCGGCCGTCCGCGCGGCGATTATAATTATATCAGTCCTAATAACCATGCCAATATGTCGCAGTCCACTAACGATGTTATTCCTACATCCATCCGTGTCTGCGCTCTGATGCGCGCTGAACAGCTTATTATTGCCTTGGAAAACCTGGCGGATTCCTTTGATAAGAAGGGCGAGGAATTCAAGGATGTGCTGAAAATCGGCCGTACCCATCTGCAGGATGCTGTGCCTATTACCTTAGGACTGGAGTTTAAAGCTTTTGCTTCTTCCATGCGCAGACGCAGTAACTACATTCGCCGCAGCTGTGAGCTGCTACACACCATGAATATGGGCGCAACAGCAGTCGGCACCGGCCTGAATGCCGATCCCGAATATATCAAAGAGGTTTGCGAACAGCTTACGCTTGTTACCGGCGAGAGCTTCACTACCGCGGACAATCTTGTTGATGCTACCAGTAACACCGATATCTTCACCGATTTATCCTCCAGTTTGAAAACATCGGCACTTTCGCTGATTAAAATTTCCAATGACCTGCGTCTGATGGCCTCCGGTCCGAGGGCAGGCTTCTGCGAAATTACGTTGCCGCCGCGTCAGCCCGGTTCCTCTATCATGCCGGGTAAGGTTAACCCCGTTATCCCCGAGGTAGTGGATCAGACCTGCTATCAGGTAATTGCCAACGATTTGGCTGTGGCCTTTGGCGTAGAAAACGGCCAGTTCCAGCTTAATGTTATGGAGCCTGTTATGGCTTACAATATTTTCAATTCCTTACGTTTCCTGACCAATGCCGTTAATACTCTGCGCACCCGCTGCGTAGACGGAATTAAGGCTAACCGTGCCCAATGCGCGGAATGGCTGGATAAGAGCGTGGGCATTGTTACGGCGTTGCTGCCGCATATCGGTTACGAAACCTGCTCCGTTCTGGCGAAGGAGGCGTTGGCAACCAACAGAAACATTAAGGACCTGCTTATTGAACGCAAGGTGCTGAGCAAAGAGGACTTGGATGTTATCCTTGCTCCTGCGGAAATGACTAGACCGGGTATTGCCGGTAAGGAGCTTTTGAAGAAGATTCATGAGTCCAGAGAGGAACTGGTGTAAAGCACAAGAGAGCAGTTCTGTTATAATAGTAGAATAAAAGCAAAAGCTGCAGCTATGCTCCTGAGTACGGGAGCAAGCTGCAGCTTTTTAATTTGAGCTTTGGGAAATTTGCTTGTCAGCACAAGAAAACTTCTTCCGTCCTACCTGAAATCATGCTTTGGGGTGGGGGAAAACGAGTTTCTTGTTGCTATAATTATAATGACAGAAACTACTTTAGGAGGTTGATGAATATGCGTATAGGTAAGAAATTGTTTTCCTGCTTAGCTTTATTTTTACTTTGCATTCTGTGCTTGCTTGCAGATGCTCCCAAGGTTCGGGCAGCGGAATTTCTGACTGCTGATGACGGAACATTTCTCTATATGAACAGCAGAGAACTGGAAATCAGTGATGAGGAGAAAGGCGTGCAATTCTTCCTTGCTGATGACGGCACTCTGCAGCTGATGAACAAAAATACCAAAGATGTTTATAAGACCTTCGTTCCTGCGGAGAATGGAATGGTTGGCTATAGGGTGCGGGATGTTTTTACCGCCAATCCCGAAAATATATTTTTTGAAATAAATGCCACTATCGGTGCTCATGAGCAGAACTGCGGTTATTGGCTTATCGGTAAGGAAAACGGACAATGGGTGACATATGTAGCCTTGGAAGATTTGGCTAAAAACGGCTATGCCATTGACCAATGGCGGCAAATTGTGACCAAGATTAATACGGATGGCAGCGGACGTTTTATTCTGCTCAGCCAATATGAATATATGCCTCCGGAAGCTACCTTCGGCATGCAGAGAAGATATTTCACGGATTTGCAGCTGGAGCTTTTGTGGGATGATACTACGCAAGGAGTTGTTATGCGCAGATTGTAATAAGCATATGGAATAAAAAAACAGGCAGCGAATGTGCTGCCTGTTTTGTGTGCAGAAATCTATGCTTTATTTAGAGATTCTAAATTGCAATAAGAAGTTGCACACTTTT